>JASEIR010000016.1:0-16062 GCA_030017355.1 Actinomycetota bacterium | reverse complement strand
TATTTGCAGACTCCCATCTTCGTTAAGGAGCTTTGGGCCAACAATGTCTACCTCTGGGTGTGATTCCATAAAATCGATTATTCTATCGATAGAATCAGGCCCAGCTATTGTGTCGCTGTTTAAAAACATCACATATCTGCCGCTGCTTTCCATAAAACCCTGGTTGTTTGCTTTTGCAAACCCTATATTTTCCTTGTTTTCTATCAGTTTGACCCATGGGTATTTTGTTTTTACCATCTCAATACTGCCGTCTGTCGAGGAATTATCGATAACTATTATCTCGACTAAGTGTTTGCCTGGCCTCTTAAAAATAGAGTTCAGGCAATTATTCAATAGGTCTTGGGTATTGTAGCTGACTAGAATTATGGATAGGTTTAGAGACATAGCCCCTCCTTTCAATCACTCTTATAAACAACAAAGTTATAAATAGAGAGAACCATGTTGTTGGTTGAAATAGCATATATTCGTAAGGGGATGTCAAGAACAAAACATAAAAATACGAAAGCACCAGTAGCTTACTTACTGATGGGATACGTAGATATTTAAGATACAGTGAACTACTAATAAATCCTAAAACAAGCGGAACTATAATCGTACCTGGCAGGCCAAAATCTGTATAGATAGCTCTTAGGTAAGTGAAAACATTTATCTTAATTGGCACCTCTACGGCAGGCATGTTAATACCTTGCTTAAAAGCTAACTTGATCAATCCAAGATTTTCTAATTGATGAAATAAAGGATAAAGGATGCTTGTTCCCCAGGCATAATTTCCGTCAAAATTGTTTATAAAATAATCCAAAGCAGCAAATGGGCCAGTAAAATATCTATAATAAGCAAACAACCACGGATTTATTGGATAATTCGAATAGTGTTCTTCTAAAAAGGTAGCATAGTAAAGGCCACCTCGTCCGTTATATATATAGCTACTAACTGCAAAAAAAACGGTAATAGCAAGGCCGGTGATTAATAACTTCTTTGGGTTTAAACTTCGTCTTCGAGAAAGCACCTTATCTATAAGAAAATAACCTACCAAATAAGAAAGTATAACCATTAGAAGAGTTCCTCTTCCAGTATATGCCAAACTCCATATAAGAGCAGCAAAAAGCGGAATATATAACGGGTAATACCTCCACTCTCCATTAGCAAACAGAACTCCAGATAATACGCTGGTTGGAAAAACAAACGAAAATAGAATACCCCAAACTATGTTGATGTTTATCTCATTACTCATAAGCTCATATCTGCTTTCCCCCAAAGTCATACCTTCAATTCCAAAAATCTTATAAACCTCCCAAAAAACCTCAATGGCACCAAGCAAACTTAGAATTGATAAAAAGAGCGTCAGTCTTCTTAAAGGCTGCCATTCTATAAAGCATTTATTGTCTTTAGCATAAGCATTCTGATCTACCCTATACCGTGCTAACGGTACCATTAACGAACCAATAATTAGGAAAAAGTAGCTGCCAAAAATAGCTGCCTTTGTTTCAAAGCTTAATGGCGGATAAGATATAATTCGCAAGAAAAATAGCCCGAGTAAAAGTGCCCATATAAAACCGTATGCACCCATAGGAGAAAAGTAGCTCAAAAAAACCTTCCTTGAGACCAGCATTATAATAGCACCTAAAATAAACATACTTAGTGCACTAACAAGACCGGTCATTGCTTCACAGCCTCCACTATCATGGTGTCACCTTTCCGTAACTTACACATCAACCATGCATAAGGCACAAGGGCCAAATGCCATGCCTTGAACTTATACGGCTGATAAAGTTTTCCGGATTTCTCGTTTTTTGAATATTGCCAGCTCAATATGATATGCTCAACGGGATTATAGGTTGTTATTTTAACTCTGCTAAACCCGGTACTAACTAGGAGATTCGTTATCGATTCAGGCGTGAAATGGTATAGGTGCCTAGGAACATCGAGTTGAAACCAATAGGAACCATAGCGCCGTGCAAGAAAGCTATCTATGTTAGGTAATAAGATAAGAAGCCTGCCATCCGGCTTTAGTACGCGGTGGATTTCTAATAGAGCAGTTCTTGGATTGGGCATGTGCTCAATTACATGGCTTGCCCGCACAACATCAAAAAAGTTTTCCTTAAAACCAGCATCCTCGACCGGCTTGCAAAAAACCTTGTGCCCGCCACTTCTGGCATAAGCGACGGCTTTATCATCTAGATCCACACCGTAGGTATCAAAACCATACGACCTTATCTCATCCAAGAAGCTGCCTGCGCCGCAACCAATGTCAAGGATTCGTCCACCCTTTATGTACGGGGGAAATCTTAAAAAACGGTTTTTATATGGATATATACCTAAAGCAACCGCCACCCTAACCATAATTGTAAGAATGGGCGATGCACTATCCTTTAAGGGATACCCAAGTCGAAAGTGAAGTATTAGCGCCTTTACTCTATTGGAAATAGAACTTTCTTTTCCTTTTGCCATCCTCGGGGCAAAAGAATAATACCCATCCTCGGGATAGTAATGGCTAAACATTTCTCCTGTTGGTCTTGGATTTAAATATATAAGTCCGCATCTTGAGCATTTTACAACCTTAAAGCGGCCTTCCCTACCCAGTAATCGGTCTGCGCCGGTTAAGAGAAGCTCTTCTTCTTTGCTGCCGCACAGTATGCAATTTACCTTTTCTAATTTCACCGAAGATTTAGTTAAGCTTTGCATAATTAAGCCCCAACGGAATTAACTTCCTTGCCTTATTAATCAACGTCAATGTATATGGCTCTCTTAGCAGAACAAGCATGCCTATTAAAAGACCATATGATGCCAATAAAGAACTGCCTAGCGCAAGATACTGGTTTATGCTGAAGAAAGTCTTAAACCAACTAAATACAAGCCAGATGCAGGCAAAAGAAAAACCCATTTTGGCTAGATTCAACCAGGGATATCTAAATCTCCAAGAAATGCCAATCCCAGATGATACTAAGATAAGATAAAACACATATGCTGCTGCTGTAGTTATAGCCGCACCGATGTAGCCATACTCTTTTATAAAAAACAAGTTAAGACCGATATTTAAAATCGCAGCG
Source organism: Actinomycetota bacterium (assembly GCA_030017355.1). GTDB lineage: Bacteria > Actinomycetota > Aquicultoria > Aquicultorales > Aquicultoraceae > JASEIR01. Next base: position 13,015 of record JASEIR010000016.1, on the reverse strand, counting down.
AGGAATGCAAAAACTGCCAGCAGCCTGGTTTTTTTCTCGAGTTCATAATTTTTCTGAAAGAACAGCGCAAAGTTGTTGGCCAAAAAACCAAGTAGAATAATCGGGAGTATTACATGACCTTCTCTAAATTTACTGCCAAGCGCAAGTGCAACTATGTTTTTACCGTAAAGTGCCGTCACTAATAAAATGGGCAGGGTAAACATTATATAGTAATATGCTGTTGATACAACCGCCGATTTTGCTCTCTCTTTATCTCCAAGCGACCAAGGATTCATGATGTTGGTATAAATTGCTAGCTGAATAGGCGTGGTCAGCAATCCAATACTGGAAGACATCAGGTTATAATTCGAAGTATATATCCCTACTTCGGCGCTTCCCCTAAAATACCCGATAAAAAATCTGTCGGATACACTAAGGACCTGCGAACCTAAAAACCAAAAAAACATCGGTAGCCCATACAGCCAAATAGTTTTCGCGGTTTCTAGATTTAGAGCATGGTTAAAAAGAGTTTGAAATATACCCAATCTATAAGTAAGCAGAAGGCTAAGAGGAAGATAAGTGGCCATCATCGCTAGTACTAACGATAGATAACTTTGGTTTATCCGTATAAACGCTATCCCAAATATCAAAAACATTGAAGCGCGCAAAATCTCGTATTTGGAATACGAGATCGCTTTCAGACTAGCTTGCAGAACAACCTGTAGATTTGTGTATAACAAATATGAAACCAAAAGAACTGTGCTGGTAAACACAAAATGCCGGTATCCTGGAGGGATGAAAAAGTAAAAGCACAGGGCTAAAGTGCATGAAATTATGGTGGTAGCGAGCAATAACCAAGAGAAGGTTGCTATGAAATCAGTTGATTTACCTTTGTTTTTAAATTCGAGAAAGTGTCTATACACTGCTTGTTGAAGCCAGCTCGAAAGAATCACGGAGACAAAAGCTACCGCCGTGATTACCAGTTGGTAATTGCCAAAAGCCTCAGGACTTAATAGTCTCGTAAAGATAGATATTGAGGCAAAGTTTATTACAGCCGGTATAATCTTTCCTATCGAATAAAATAGGGTATCTTTGCTTAAACTTTTTACAAAACCCATGGACGGTTCATTGGGTTTATTGGATGCTTCTGCCTTCACTTTTAACCTATCCCACTCCTATCTCTATCTTTTCCTCACAACTTCTTTGCTGCCACTTAATCCCCTTAAATATCTTATCCTTATGAATATTGTGCTTATGCTTCTCAACAACCCTAAACATCTCCTCAATAACCTCATCCGTTAAATAATGGGGTTTAAGCCCAAGCTCAAGAAGACCGCTATATTTCGGGTTGTAAAAGTGCTCTTCCTTCTCCACCCTCGGGTTCTCGTAATTTCTAACTTCTACCTGGTAGCCAAGACTCTCCCCAACTCTCTTTACCTTCTTTGCAAGCTCATTTACGGAAAATGTCTCCGTAACCTGGTTAAAAATCCTTAGCTCACCTGACATAGCTGGCCGCATTGCCGATAAGTAGACACACTGTAAGGTATCCTTAATGTTCAAATATCCCCTTATCTGATTTCCTTTGCCGTATATAGTGAGTGGATGACCTGCCACCGCTTGAACCACAAATCTGTTTAAGACAGTTCCAAATATCTCGTCATAGCTAAAGTGAGGCATAAGTTGGGGGTCAAGGTCAGCCTCATCCGTTGATATCCCATATACGGGTCCCTGCATAAGGTCAGTTACTCTTATGCCCCATGTCCTTACATAAAACCAGAGAAGATCGGTATCTTGTATCTTCGTCGTATGATAAAGCGAGCTCGCCTGTCTTGGAAAAAGAAACCTATCTTTCCTTCCATTTTGTTCTATTTCTATCCAGCCTTCTTCTATATCAATATTCGGCGTGCCGTACTCGCCCATGGTGCCAAGTTTTACTATGTGGCAATCTGGAGTAATCTCTTTTACTGCATAGGTAACATTAAGGGTGCTGATAAGATTATTTCTTATGGTAAAGGCTGCTTTATTATAATCTATCATTGAGTAAGGGGCAGAGGGCTGTTCCGCATAATGAATGGTAACATCTGGCCTATAATTCTTAAATATATCCTTAAGGAAGTGGTAATCGGTGATATCTCCAATATGGATATGGATATCCTTGCCCGTTATCTTCCTCCATATCCTTGCCCTCTGCACAAGATTTGGAACCGGAACTAAAGGCTCACAATCAAGCTCAGTTGCGGCATTGCGCCGGAAGTAATTATCTACCCCTGCAACCTCATGTCCTCTTTGAGAGAAATACATACAAGTGGGCCAGCCTAAATAACCGTCAGCCCCTAACACCAAAACCTTCACCTAGGCCACCTCCAGGAGAACTTCATCAATGCTCTCGATGATTCTGTTTTCAATAAGGTATTGCTTGATAGCATCTTTACCCATTGGCTCCTCGTTAGACGAAACATACGATCTTTTCACCTTATCGGGGATTATGCCCGGGTACTCGTAGGTTATGGACTCGTAAATGGACTTAAAGGCTGGTGTAATGACGAACATGTCTTTAAGTTCTATGGCGCGATGGACTTCTTCCTCACTCATAAGCTCTTCATAGAGTTTTTCACCAGGTTTAACGCCTATCTCAACGATGCCAATATCAAATGGGTCATAACCGTATTTTGGGGCAAGAAGCTCTATCATCGCCTCGGCCAGATCAGGGATTTTAACTACCGGCATCTTGGTGACAAATACTTCCCCACCCCTTGCAATTGTCACTGATTTGAGCACTAATCTGGCTGCTTCTTCTACAGTCATAACAAAGCGTGTCATTTTCTCATCGGTTAAGGTAATGGGCCCACCATTTTTGATCTGCTTCATAAAGAGTGGAACGACAGACCCTCTGGAGCCTATCACATTGCCAAACCGTGTGCTGCTAAAGATGGTATCGCTGCCATTTCGTACAGCGTTGGCGGCGGTAATAAGCCGCTCTCCCATAAGCTTTGAGGTGCCCATAACATTGGTTGGATTGACCGCTTTATCGCTGCTTGTAAAGAGAACGCGCTTTACGTTGCATGCCGTTGCCGCCTGAATGATATTTTCAACCCCGATTATGTTTGTCTGCACCACATCAAACGGGTTGTATTCAGAAAGCTGCACATGCTTAAAAGCAGCAGAGTGGATAATAATATCGATTCCTTTCGAGAGTTTTTCAACCTTACTTCTATCTCTGACATCACCTAGAAAGCAGAAAACATTTTGATTTCTATACTCTTCTGCAAGGAAGAACATTTCCGACTCATTGTTATCCATTAAGCGCAACTCTGCAGGTGCAAAGGAATAAAGTTGCCTAACTATCTCTCTGCCAACAGTCCCGGCAGCACCAGTAACAAGAATTCTTTTGCCTCTGTAGAAATCCCTCATCCGATACTCCCTCTACGCAGCTCTGGCTAGATAGTTCTGACTCAAAAAATTGGCAAAGTTAAGGCCATCCTCTTTGATTACAACAGCCTCCAATTCACTTAACAGCTCGATGAGCATCGCCTCATTGAAAGCGCCACATACCTCAAATATCTGAGGATGCCTTGTTTTGTTAACCGCCTCATCTTGCCCATATAGCTCCTCATAGAGCTTTTCGCCGGGTCTAAGGCCGATAAATTCTATCGGTATATCTTTCTCCGGCTCTAACCCAGAGAGTCTGATCATGCTTCGAGCCAAATCAACAATTCGCACCGGTTTCCCCATATTAAGAAGAAATATCTCGCCGCCCATTCCCATTGCAGCCGCTTGAATAACAAGATATACGGCCTCATGTATAGTCATAAAGTACCTGGTGATGTCGGGGTGCGTGACAGTTATAGGCCCTCCGCTGCTGATCTGGCGCTTAAATTTAGGGACGACACTCCCATTGCTTCCAAGGACATTTCCAAATCTTACAGCCATAAATTTAGTACTATTGCTCTCACTTGCTGCCACTTTAACGGATTGCTCTGCAAGTTGTTTTGATAGGCCCATAATGCTTGTTGGATTAACAGCCTTGTCAGTCGAGATAAGGACAAATCTTTCAGAATTGTATCGCTTGGCAGCCGCTATCATGACGCGGGTTCCTAGGAAGTTATTTTCCATAGCCTCAATGGGGTGTCGTTCCATCATAGGCACATGCTTGTAGGCCGCGGCATGAAAGATGACTTCCGGCTTGTATGCTTTGAAAATCCTTTCAACCGCGCGGCTATCCTTAACATCCATAACACGAACCTCGAAGAAACCCTTTCTATCACCGTTTAACCAGGAGATGCTTTCCTCTTCGAGATGGTAGAGCCCGTTTTCCGAAATATCGGCTGCAATTATTCTTTTCGGCTCAAGATCAACTAGCTGGCGGCAAAGCTCAGAGCCAATTGAACCAGCCGCCCCTGTTATAAGAATGGTTTTACCCTTATAGCATTCTATTGCATTTTTAAGATCGAACTCGGTCTCTTTTCGGCCTAGTAAGTTCTTTATGTCAACAGAGCTGATATTTAAAATATCAGTTTTTCCTTCAACAAGATCGGCAAAATCAGGGACTGTTTTGCAGGGTATGCCAATTTCTTGACATTTAAGAACTATGCTTCTCTTCGCCTGTAATGAAGCTGACGGAATCGCCAGGATTATTTCGTCAGCTGGATGATTGCTTAACAAGCTTGGCATCATCTTAGTACTACCAATTACCTTGATTCCGTGTATCATCAAGCCATTTTTTGAGAGGTCATCATCTATAATTGCTACAGGTTTATAGCCCTTTTCAGGATGGCTTAGCATTTGCTTAACTAATGTGCTGCCCGCCTCTCCAGCACCAACAACAATAACGTTCTTCTGTCCTTCCTTCTGAATACCACCTTTTATAGAAAAATTAAGCGTCGGGAAAAGTTCTTTTTTTGCGCGTACGGTAAAATAGTTTCCGCCAATAGCAAAGAGGGTTAACAACCAATCAATAGTAAATACGCCTCGAGGGATATCAGTTTTTTGCATAAAAAAGAGTGCCGCTAAGAAAGCAAAGGAGGCAATAGTTATGCCACGAAACAGCCTGAGAGCTTCTCTTAAGCTCGCATACTGCCAAAGCTGGTTATAAAAACCGAAGTAATAAAAGACAGGGATCTTTGTGATGATTGCAATAGGAACCATACCAAGCAACATTAATGCATAGTTAGCTGGCAGATTCATACCAAAGCGCAGCAAGAATGCTCCACATAAAGCAATGGAGATGAAAATCGTATCTAATATCAAAAAAATGGGCTGCTTTAACCTTTTCGGTTTAAACCAATTCAGTACTTTTAACATTTTTGACTGAACCCTTAGGGCATAATATCCGACTAACTGGTGTTCTAACGGATTTTCTAAACATCTAGCCGCACCAAATTTACAAATAGGTAAAATAGGATTGCTTTAAACAAAACAACTTGCTCCTTTATGCTAGTTTCTAGGTTTCTTAGTATTTAGAGCGAGCCCGCCTTAAAAGGTATAAGCCCTTCTCTTAAGCAATATTCTTAAGCAATACTATTTATTGCCTAACCTGTACTATTTTAAACCTATATATTAGGGGTCGTTGGTTCCCTAGGTATCCTAAATCTCTCAAAAATCTCTTGAAAATCTCTCAAGTCCCATACCCAAGCGACCTACAAGAAAAGTTTACTTAGAAAACCAACGTCCTGGTTATGTCCCCTAGCACCTGGCTCTGGATTTACTACTAATATTGACAACTGCACTAGTTATTTTTTATTGACCATGAAACCTAGCTCGCCTATAATTTGATAATAGGTAATATACCTATACTGGTATAGGTATGGGAAATAGAAAGATAGGCAAGTAATGAAAGGAGGATGGAAGCCATGTCTAACGCACCAAAATTGTCAATTGTTTTAATGTCTCCAGATATGGAGAAACTGCACGCTGGAGCTCTAATGGGTTCAGTAGCAGCTGCTTCCGGAATGGAGGTCAACTTCTTCGTCACAATGGAAGCGCTAAGAATGTTTCTAAAGGAAACCGTTGAGAAGCAGGATTTTAAGGTCTCAGGCGTCGGTGAGAAGCTTCTTGAAAAGAAAGTAGACCTGTTCTACAAGATGCTTGAGGATGCCAAAGATTTGGGCAACCTCAAGGTGTATGCGTGCTCGCTAGTCGTTGATGTCATGGGCTGGGAGAAAGAGGATATGCTTGATCTCATAGACGACATCATCGGCGTGACCGCTTTCTTTGGTATAGCTGAGGGAAGCCAGATCATGGTCATCTAACACTATTTTTATTTTCTCTAAGTGAAACCAATTACTAGATTTAATTACTAGATTCAATTACTAGATTATTATAGCGAAAGGAGAAGGCAATGGCAGGGGTACACATAGATAAGACAGTGGATGCTCGCGGTTCATACTGCCCGGGGCCACTGATGGAGCTAATAAAAACGGTCAAGGCAGCTTCGGTAGGCCAGGTGATCGAAGTTCTCTCATCCGATCAGGGTTCTGCTAAAGACATTCCAGAATGGGTTAAAAAAGTAGGCCACGAGCTGGTTCTCAACGAGAAAGCCCAGGATGGCGATTACTGGAAAATCGCAGTTAAGAAAGTTAAATAGGAGTTAAGAAAGTTAAATAGGGGGCGATTAAATGGCAAAAACAGTTGTGATTCTTGGCGGCGGAACCGGTGGCACCATGGTCGCCAACCACATCGCCCGGTCCATGAAAGATGAAATTAAACGCGGAGAGGTAAGCATAGTCCAGGTTACTAATAACCCAGATCATGTTTATCAACCCTCTTTTTTATTCGTAGCAATCAATCATGCCCGGGTCGTAGATTACACAAGAAAACAGAAAACTTTGCTCTCGCAGGGAGTGGAGCTTCTTGTCGATCCAGCCACCAAGATTGATCCGAAATCAAATACCGTCACCACTGCGAGCGGTAAAACTTTGTCCTATGACATTTTAGTCATTGCAACCGGTGCTTACCCGGATTTCAATTCGGTTCCCGGGTTAGCTGAGGCGGCGGATAACTTTTACACTGCGGAAGGTGCCGAGAAACTTCGCGATAAGCTAATGAGCTTCGAGGGCGGCAAGATTGTTTTTACAGTCGATGTGCCGCATAAGTGCCCAGTTGCCCCAATGGAGCTCACCTTCATGCTAGATGATTTCTTCCGCAAGAAGGGCATTCGCGACAAAGTAGATATTCTCTACACTTACCCCATTGGGCGCTTGCATACTCTCGAGCCGTGCGCAAATTGGGCCGCACCAAAATTCGAGGAGCGCGGTATCCGCTCGGAGGTTTTCTTCAACGTGGAATCGGTTGATCCGCAGAAAAAAATCATAACCACCGTGGAGGGCAGTGAAGTACCTTTTGATATCCTGATTTCTATACCGGCGCATAAGGGTGCTCCGGTAATTCAGGAATCCGGCCTTGGCGATGAGGGCGGCTTTATTCCGACTGATCGCTATACATTAAAGGCGGAAGGTTATGACAATATCTACGTCCTGGGTGATGCCACCAATCTGCCCATTTCGAAGGCCGGCTCAACTGCACACTACGAGGCCGATGTGGTCAGCGAGAACATAATTTCTGAGCTGCGGGGACTCCCGGTATCACACTACTACGACGGCAAGGTGTTTTGCTTCGTGGAGGCCGGCTTAAACGAAGCGACGTACATAACCTTTAATTATAACAACCCGCCGAAACCGGTACCCTCGAGCGAAATGATTCACTGGTTCAAGCTCGCCTTTAACGAGATGTACTGGCTGTCCGCACGGGGTATTCTGTAAGGAGGGCTATTGATGAGCAATGATAATGGCGCAGTCGTAACTGAGCAGAAGATATCGCCCGCCTCGCACTCGCGAACTGGCGAAGCAGCAGACTTGCTCACAGCAAGCCTGGATTCCCTGACGCCGGCTTTAGTGCAGCGCATGGTCACAACCATGGCCCAGATGGTCGAGATAATCGACATCATCAATACCGATGAGATGAAAAAACTGCTTGCAACGGCATCAGAAGTAGCGGATAGCTTAGAGTGTTCGCTTAGGACTCTTAAGGAGATGGCAGATGGCGGAGCAATTTCTGGTTTGGCCCAAATGGGTGTTTTCGCTGATGCCTTAAGAAATTCAATGACTTCCGGCATAGCTATACGCTCTCTTTCATCTGTATTATCACTTGCAGAGGTGGGAGACCAGATGCTTGAAGCAGTTCGAGATTCGGTGGACGAGGCCAAGAAAGATACCCGCAAGATAGGCCCGGTTGCGCTCTTAAATGCGCTGAAGGACCCGCATACGCAGGAAAGCTTAAAGTTTATTTTGGCACTTAGCAAAAAAATTCCTGCTTTACTGGAAAACATCTAGTTTGCCTAGGTAAAAGGCATACTAGGCAAATACTTGATGTCTTTAAAAGCCCCGTATAGGATAAGGCTCCTATGCGGGGATTTTTGCGCATTTTAGGGGTCGGCACATCAGGGGACGTTCTTTACTTATTAAACTTACTCCGTGCTCTATATCCTGATTTATAAACCTTTTGATAAATGCCCCCTATGATAGCGTTGATGATTCTATTTTTAGCCTCGTATGCTTCCTATTAGGATTCCTATTAGGGGCCGTTGGTTTCCCAGGTTTCCTAAATCTCTCAAAAATCTCACAAAAATCTCTCAAGTCCCATACCCAAGCGATCTACAAGGAAAGTTTACTTAGAAAACCAACGTCCCCCTGTCTTAGAAAACCAACGTCCCCGTCATCATCTCTCCCGTCATATTTGCTTCCATCTTTTGCCCTCTTTTCCTCGCACGTGCTATGCGCTGTAAAATAATCATCCCTTCCTAACAGGAAGTTTTCAACTTATGCCTCTATGCTCATGCTTTTTCTTAGCTTCTTATTTGCCCATTTTTATCTTATATGGGCTGCTTTGCGCCCTGGGTGGTGCTATAAAATACAAAGCTTAGTGATACAAGGCTTTGCGAAAGCCGGCATAATGCCCTCGTTAAATCTTCTCTCAAACTCTCGCTTCCCATCCTTTTTTCTTTTTAGTTGGCTATTTTATCTGTTAAAATAAAAAAGGTGACATAAATGCCAGATACTTTAAAAGGTTTCCCGAATAATATCGAGGATAAGGTTAACAGGCTCAAGGATTACTTAAACAACGATGCGAATGTTATTTTTGCACTTATCTTTGGCTCGGCTGTAACTGGAAAATTAAAGAAAGGTAGCGATATCGACGTCGCTATTTATTTCAAACATCCTTTGGAGGGTCTTGATTTGCTTAACTATATAAGCAAACTTTCAGATCTCGTAGGCAAAGATGTTCATTTGATTGTTTTAAACGCTGCCTCCGCTTTCTTAAGACACCAGATTATGAAGCACGGTGCCGTGCTTTTAATAAAGGATCAATTAGCCTATACAAGATTTAGGGAAAAAACTATCACAGATTATGACGAGTACAAATATATATCTGGAATGGGCGCCTATGCTAAATAAACCCTTGATTGAAAAAAAATTGCGCAAAATCGAAGATTATTTGCACGAGCTAAGGCTTGCACAGCATGTTAACACTCTTGAGGAATTTAAAAAAGATATTGTTGCAAAAAGATTTATTGAACGAAATATCGAGCTTGCAATCGAGCAGGTAATCGATATCTGCAAGCATTTTGTAGCCGGTTTAGATTTAAAAGAGCCTGAAACCTATTCCGAGTGCTTTGATATCCTCTCTGAAAACAAAATTATATCAAGTGAATATCTTGGTACTTTTAAGAACATGGCAAGATTTAGAAATATTTTAATACATACCTATGACAGCGTTGATGATTCTATTACCTATGGGATTTACAAACAAAGACTTGGCGATTTTAAAGTTTTTGTTAGAGAAATAAGAGATTATCTTGTAAAAAATTGATAATTATTGCTGAACTGCCTGAACTACTGCCTTTGCATCAGGCCATTTTAGAATGGACGAGCATCAGGCCATTTTAGAATGGACGAACTCGATAATCTCACGGGAATATCTTATCGCCTCCTTACTTTGCAGTGGCCCATAGTGTTCAAAAGGTGCCCCTTCTGGGTGACCATAAGGATAACATGGGGGAATGTAAAAATTGTCGAGGACGCTGTGTATATTATTGTGTTGGGGACGCTCGTTTCCTAGGAGTCCTAATTGCAATTATTTCCTGTGCTTACTGGATAGATAGGACACATAGAAAACGAACGGCCTCAAATCCAACCTACCGGTAGTTTACAGATAGGACACATAGGAAACGAGCATCCCCAAATCACATAGAAAACGAGCATCCCCAAATCCCAAATCCCAAATCCAAGCGTCCTCAAATCAACAAATCAACGGTAGTTTACAAACTGCAGGGGGATGGCAAAGTCGTGTTCTTTTAGGGCACGGATTACAGTTTGAAGGTCGTCTTTGCTTTTGCCGCTAACTCTAACTTTTGGCCCTTCGATGGCAGGTTGGACTTTTAGTTTAAGGTTTTTGATAAATTTTACAATCTCACGTGCTTTATCGGTGTCGATTCCCTGCAGGACATCGGCAACTTGCCGAAGGGTTCCGCCCGATGCTTGTTCGGGCTTGTTGTAATGCAGAGCCTTTAGGTCGATGCCTCGCCGAATCAGTTTGGTATGAAGAATGTCGTGAACGCTTCTTAGCTTATAATCATCGTCTGCTTCTATGATAATTTTTGATTCGTTTTTATTCCAATACAATCGAGATTTTGAGCCTTTAAAGTCAAATCTTGTGGCTATTTCCTTATTTGCTTGGTTAACGGCATTGTCTACCTCTTGAAGATTTACTTCTGAGACTATATCAAATGAGCTATCTTTGGCCATTTGAACTCTCCGCTGAAAAGACTGAAAAGTTTTTACTTGCTATACCGTTGGTTATCTCAAAATCATCCTTGTTTACTTTTTTCCCGTTTAGTAGAATCTCAAGGCCAGCTATATTACCAACCCTTATGCTTATTGACTTTCCTTCAAAAGTCCTTGAAGTTCCATCAGATATAAGACCCTCAAATTTCTTTTCCTCATCTACGGTAACTCTAACCCACGAGCCAGTACCGTCTGTACCAGTGAGCTTAAGTTTAATTTGCTGCAAGTTACTATTCTCGTCTGTTCTATGACCGCTAGGCGATGAGCTTTCGTTAGTACTTGATTGCTCTTGCGCTCTTTTCTCGGTTGTGCTAGTTGTAGCCGATGCAACCACGGTGGGCTTAGTTTTTCTGGTCTTTACATTTTGAACAATTATCTTGCGATCTTTTGCCATATTCTGGACAACGGCGCCCCATACAATTAAGCCAACAAATATCGATGCGATAACACCAAGGGCTACTGCTAACTTAAACCAGCGCGGTCGCTTCTTTTTCTTGACTCTAATTTTCGGAGGCATTTTTCGCATATCATAATTATTGCGTTCAAGGTAAGTAGATTTATAAAGCTGAACAAGAGGCGCCGGGTCAAGGCCGAGGTAGTTTGCATAGACCTTTAGAAATCCTTGAGCATAAACGCTTCCGGGCAATGACATGAAATCGTCATGCTCCATAGCATCTATATATTTAGCCCTTATTTTGGTATCTAATTCAACTTCCTTTACACTCTTGCCAAGCCTAATCCTTGTTTCATACAGTATTGAACCAATTGACTCGTTCTGCATATAAGACTCCGATAAAAAATGAAATTATTTTCCTAACTTAGCATAAAACTTGCGCTTTTGTGAACGCTTTAAGCTTGCTCTTTTTACGGCATTTTATCTTACAACATTTTAAATTTGCTCTTTTTCAAGCAGTTCATCAAGCTCTTCTGGAGAAAGCAATACAGCTCTAGGCTTGCTTCCTTCATAAGCGCCAACAATACCCTTTGCCTCCATCATATCTATTAGGCGAGCTGCCCTTGAATATCCAAGGCGTAGCCTTCGCTGCAGCATAGAAACAGATGCTTGCCCAGCATTTACAACAATTCTAATCGCCTCATCAAGTAGGGGGTCATCGTAATCAAACCCAAATTGCGACCTTCTATCCTCCAAAACCTCTTGTCTATATTCAGGTTTTGCCTGCTTTTTACAGAAAGATGTGCAAAGCTCTATCTCTTGTTCTGTTAAGAATGCCCCTTGAATTCTAATGGGTTTTGAGAAGGCAGGTGTTGAGTAAAGCATATCGCCTTTTCCAACCAGCTTTTCAGCGCCTGGCGTATCTAGGATAACTCGTGAGTCAATTTGCGATGAAACAGCAAAAGCTATCCTATGCGTTATGTTAGCCTTAATTAATCCTGTAATGATATCAGTTGACGGCCTTTGCGTTGCAACAATAAGATGTATTCCAACCGCGCGTGCAAGCTGTGCGATTCTACAGATTGCATCTTCAACTTCCCCAGCTGCTACCATCATAAGGTCTGCGAGCTCATCGATAACAATAAGCATATACGGCATAGGCGGGATTGCTTCATCTTTTTGCTTGGCAATAATTGAATTATATTGGTCGATATTTCGAGCCCCGTATTCTGCCAGAACTTGGAATCTATCTTCCATCTCGCCAACAGCCCAGGTTAGGGCTGATGCTGCTTGTTTAGGATTGGTTACAACTGGTGTTATAAGATGAGGGATATCAGAATAAGGGACCAGCTCGACACGTTTTGGGTCGACAAGAATCATTTTTGCTTGGTCTGGTCTACAGCGCATAAGCAGGGATACAAGAATGCTATTTATGCAAACACTTTTTCCTGACCCAGTAGCTCCTGCGATAAGTAGATGCGGCATATCGCCTATATCAGCCAAAATTGGATTTCCAGCTATGTCTTTCCCTATACCGACAGTAAGCAGGCTCTTTTGATTCTGGCTTTCTGGCGCACTTAAAATATCGCCTAGCGTAACTATCTCGCGGTATTGGTTTGGCACTTCTATGCCAATTGCAGATTTTCCAGGGATAGGCGCTAAGATGCGCACGTCAGCAGTTGCAAGTGCAAGCGCTATATCGTCAGCTAGATTAAGGATACTATTTACTTTAACTCCTGATGCAAGCTGTAGTTCATATCTTGTAACGGTTGGCCCTTTTACCACTTTTGTTACGCGAGCATCA
>JASEIR010000169.1 GCA_030017355.1 Actinomycetota bacterium | reverse complement strand
TTCTAACAGCAAAAGACAACGAATTGCAAAATCACTGAAATTCAAAACTAAAAATGCAAAGCTTTGATTCTATCCGATAGCCATTTAGCAGCTTCATCAATTGTCATGTCAAGAGTAGCGCCTGCTGCATTGCGGTGACCGCCACCATCTTGCTCTCTTGCTATAGCTCCTACATCAACAAGACCTTTTGACCTTAGACTTACTCTAAGCTTACCGTCTGCCATCTCTTTAAATATCGCAGCAACGCTTGCTTCTCTAGCTGTTCTTAGATAATCAATAAAATTCTCTGTGTCAGCCACTGAAACCCCCGCTTTGGATAAATCTTCGTTTAAGATATATGAATAAACAAGGCCGCTTTCCTTTACATATTCTGCACGCCCTAAGACCTTAGCTAAGAGCTTCAGTGAGGCAAATGAAATATTTTCGTAGATATTCTTAAAGATATCATTTGGAACTGCACCAAGGTCAACTAGGTCTGCTGCTACTCTAAGCGTCTTTGCAGTTGTATTTTGATATTGAAACCGCCCAGTATCAGTTACAATCCCAGTATAAAGAAGGCTAGCAATGTCTGAATCAATATCAGCTTTCATAAATTTTAAGAGCTCATAAACAATTTCACACGTAGCGCTGGCGCTAAAATCCAAAATATTTATGGTTCCAAAGCTTGAATTATCAACGTGGTGATCAATATTGATGATTGATTTAAATGAAGACAACTTTTGCTCCATAAGCCCAAGCCTATGTTCATTTGCGCAGTCCAGCGCTATCAACAGGTCTGCATCAATACAGCTTTCAAAATTGGTTATGTTAGCTACTTCTGGTAGCCATTTGTATTGATCAGGTATCTTAATGGGCTCCCCCCATGTGGCACAAGTAGTCTTTCCTGACTTCCTTAAAAAATGGTACATGGCTAGCAAGCTGCCAAGAGCATCACCATCAGGTTGTACATGAATAGTTAACACAACCGATTTTGCGCCGTTAATGGCGGCTGCTGCTTGCTCAAAGACTTCCTTTAACATACTTATTCTTCTTTCTTCTGTTCTTTTTTGCGAAGCCTTGCTATTACCTTCTCAATCCGCATAGCAGCTTCAATTGAAGGGTCAAAGACAAATCTAAGTTCAGGAAAATGCTTCATTTTTATCCTTTTTGAAAGCACCTTCCTTATAAATCCGCTAGAGCTTTGTAGACCAGACAGAGTTCTTTCCTTTTGTTCTCTATTGCCTAAAACGCTTATATATACTTTTGCAATCCTGAGATCGGGTGTGACATCAACCCCTGTAATTGTCACAAAACCAATTCGTGGGTCTTTTAGCTCTTTATGAATGATATCGCTAATTTCTTCTTTTATAAGTTCTCCAACCCTTTGAGTCCTTGATGTTTCCATTGCGTCATTCCTCCAGTCCCCGTATAGGACTTAAAAAATAAAGCCAGGGCCTACTTATATTCGAGTAGCCCTGGACTTAATTATCTTTACTTTTCCGGTACAAAAAGCGAAAATTCACGTTCACTTATTATTGCTTTATCCATGCTTTCAATAAATCGGTCAATATGATCAAGCACTTTTTTTGTCTGCTCACCTGTCTCCGCCACGTGCGCTATTCCTAACGTTACCCGCTGCCACAAATCATGGTTATCAACTTCAGATATCGATACGTTATATTTGCTTTCTACTTTTCCAATTATACTTTTTACAATGTGCCTTTTTTCCTTCAAGGAGTTTGAATTCGGTAGAAATAACTCTATTCTAAGAAGCCCAACTACCATTATTATTCACCTAGTTGACGCTCTCTCTCAACCAACCTGTAAGTTTCTATTATGTCTCCCTCTTTAATATCCTGGAAATTCTCAAGACCTATACCGCATTCATAGCCTTCGCGAACGCTCTTTACATCATCCTTAAATCTTTTTAGAGAGATGATAGCACCGTCATAAACTATCTGGCCATCTCTTACAAGCCTTGCACGATCGTTTCTATCTACCTCGCCGTTTAAGACATAGCAGCCAGCGATAACTCCTACTTTTGGAACTCTAAACGTTGCTCTTACTTCACATCGGCCGCTATCAACTTCTTCTATAGCTGGAGAAAGAAGTCCTGATAGCGCACTGGATATGTCTTCAACTGCCTTATAGATAACCGTATAAGTTCTAATATCTACGCTTTCTTTGGCTGCCATTGCTACAGCGTTTACATCCGGTCTTACATTAAAACCAACCACAATTGCATTGGAAGCAGCAGCTAGCATGATATCAGTTTCTGAAATGCCACCGACTCCAGTATGAATGACTTGAAGTTTAACCTCATCCGTGCTTAGCTTATACAGAGCTTCCTTTAAGGCTTCAACAGAACCCTGTGTATCTGCTTTAATAACAAGCTTGAGCTCCTTAACCTCGCCTTCCTGAATTCTGTCAAAAAGGTCTTCAAGCGTTACGCGACGTCTTTGCTCTTGCTCAATTAGACGGCGCTTTAGCGACCTTTCCTCAGCAATGCGACGTGCGACTTTTTCATCCTCAACAACCTTAATCTCCTCACCTGGCTGCGGCAAGGACGACAAGCCTATAATCTCAACAGGCTGAGCTGGCGTTGCTGTGCGAACGCTATGACCTTTATCGTCGTTCATTGCTCTAATCTTGCCGTAAGCAGTTCCAGCAACTACTGCATCGCCCACGCGCATGGTACCTTTATTAACAAGCACAGTAGCAACTGGTCCACGACCTCTATCAAGCTTTGTTTCAATACAGATACCGCGTCCAGCCGTGTTTGGATTTGCCTTTAGCTCAAGAACCTCAGCTACAAGAAGAATCATCTCAAGAAGTTCTTCAATGTTTATTTTCTTCTTAGCTGAGATATCAACAAAGATTGTGTCGCCTCCCCACTCTTCAGGGACAAGCCCATAATTTGTAAGCTCTTGGCGAACCCTCATTGGATCAGCTTCAGGCTTATCAATTTTATTAACCGCAACAATAATAGGTACATTTGCAGCTTTTGCGTGGTTTATAGCCTCAACGGTTTGTGGCATAACGCCATCATCTGCTGCAACAACTAGTACTGCTATATCCGTAACTTTTGCACCACGCGCACGCATTGCAGTGAAAGCCTCGTGGCCTGGCGTGTCGATGAATGTTATTTTTCGACCATCAAGAACTACCTGATATGCACCTATGTGCTGTGTAATGCCGCCTGCTTCACCAGACATAACATCGGTTTTTCTTATCGAATCCAGAAGCGAAGTTTTTCCGTGGTCAACATGCCCCATAACCGTAATGACTGGCGGCCTTGGCAAAAGATTTTCTTCCTCTTCATTCTCTTCCTCTTCAACTATTTCTTCTGGATTGATTATTTTAACTTGATAACCCATTTCGTCCGCAAGAATCTCGATAACATCTTGGCTTAAGGATTGGTTAATTGTGACCAGCTCGCCAAGCTTTAGCAGCATCTTGATCAACTCATTGGGTTCTTTGCCCATAATGACAGCGATTTCCTTAACGGTTGCTGCTTGTGGTATCTCTAAGATTCTTGGTTTCTCTTCTGTTCTTGGCTTTTCTTCTTCAAGAACAGGAGCCGCTTTTGATGGTTTTGCGCCCCTATCTTTTTTAGCCTCTGGCCTAGCCTGCGTTTTTGTCGCTGGTTTTGCCTGTGCTTTAGCTTCTAGCATAGCCTGTGATTTAGCTTCCGATTTGGCCGGCGCAGTTCCCTTCTTGTTTTCTTTTACCAGCTGAGGTTGTGCAACCGTGTGCGCTTCTTTTTCTGTAACTTTTTTCTTAACAATTGTACTCTTTTTCTTAACAATTGTACTTTTATCATTAACAACTGTGCTCTTTTGCTTTGTCCCTTCGCGTGGTGATAAAGCAGCACTTTGGGCACCATCTAGCTTCTCAGCTATATCAGGGCTTACTGAGGCAAAATGATTTTTAACCTCAACACCCAAACCCTTAAGCTTTCTTATTAGCTCTGCGTTGGGGATGCCCAGTTTTTTTGCGAGTTCGTAAACTCTCATTCTTATCACCACCTATTCTAAAATAATTCAAAATGCAAAAATTTTATTTGAGATTGCCACGTCACCTAACGGGCTCCTCGCAATGACAATTTCTCTTGCTTATCGTCTAACGGGCTCGCAATAACAGTTCTTCTTTAGCCCGTCTCCGGTCTGCTTTTTGCCGGTCCCTCGTCCCTGCAGGACGCCTCGCAATGACAGTTCTTCTTTTGCCGGTCTGTCGTCCCTTTTCACCCCCACCC
>JASEIR010000168.1 GCA_030017355.1 Actinomycetota bacterium | reverse complement strand
CTTTCTTGGAGCAAGAAATCAAGAGGCGCTTATCAATTCAATAAATGGGCTTGCCGAGAAATATGATCAAGTTCTGCTATGCTTCTCTTTTGCAACAACCAACGTAGCTTCAGTATACAGCCAAGTATCCTCCATTCGCAGTAGATTAGCCGATCTTAATAACCTCAATATTGTATATATAGCAGGCGGCCCACATTCAACTGGTGACCCCGATGGGACATTGTCTTTGGGTTTTGACGTTGCAGTTATTGGCGAGGCAGAGGAAACCCTCCCAGAGATTGCTAGCTCATTCTTAGGCAGCTCTGAATGGCGGCAGATAAGAGGCATTGCGTATAAGCAAAACGGAAATATTGTCAGAACCAAGAAAAGAAAGCCAATTAATCTAAATGACTTTGCACCTTTTTCCGTTGCGCATAATAGACTTTCGCCAATCGAGATAAGCAGAGGTTGCCCTTATGCCTGTTACTTCTGCCAGACGTCCTTTATTTTTGGCACTAAAATGCGCCATAGAAGCGTTGAGGAGATTCTTAAATATATAAGTTTAAGTAAAAGCAAAGGGACCAGGGACTTTAGATTTATTTCTCCAAATGCGCTTGCATATGGCTCTGAAGACGGAAAAACTGTAAATCTGAAAGCAATCGAGAGCCTTCTAAAGAATGCCTCAGAAATAACAGGAAAGAAGCATCTCTTCTTTGGATCGTTTCCTTCAGAAGTAAGGCCCGAGGCGTTATCAAAGGATGCGCTTGATCTTATCACCAGGTATACGGCTACCAAGCAGCTGGTAATTGGTGCTCAAACCGGAAGCCAGCGGATGCTCGAACTGCTTCACCGCCAGCATACAGCCGAAGATATTTACAATGCTGTAAATCTTATCCGTAAAGCTAATCTTAAAGCAGTCGTAGATTTTATATTCGGCTTGCCAGGAGAGACCGAGGAAGATAGGCGGCTTTCCATCAAAATGATAGATAATTTAACAAAGGCAGGCGCTATAATTCATAGCCATACATTTATCCCTCTACCAGGAACGCCGCTTGCCAAATGCGACGCCGGAGTGGTCAGCAAAGACCTTTCCGCATACCTGAGCAAGCTTGCAAATAAGGGTCTGCAGTTTGGGCAATGGAAAAAGCAAGAAGAAATGGCCAGGGAAGTTACTGGTTTTAGACAAAAAATAGGTTCTAAGTCCGCTTCTTCCGCTTGCCTTGACCAAAGTCTTTTTTAGCAGCACGTCTTACTATTTCTCGCTGGGTTTCCTTTGCAAGCTTTTCAGCCTCTTTTTCCTCTCTTATCCGCTTCCAAATGTCTTCAGGCGGTTGCTTTGGTTCCTTTTTCTCAGGTCCTGCCATATCAATCAACTCCAATTCTATGTGCAGTTTAGTTAGTACCCACTTATTGGTTTTCGGCCACATTCCGATTCCTATTTGTTGTCTCGTATTGTTTGCCGCATCTTGCTGCAAGACGCTTTAATGCGGCAGGAATTTGCGAGTTTTTGGCTGCAATTTAATCCTTATTTGTGTATGATTTAAAAAGGTATCCGGATGGAGATTGATATTTACTTCCTGAGAATGCGGAGAACAGTATTTTCCACATTTTTCAGCCAGGCGGTGGTTAGCATTAAGATTCGTCCCTCGATAGTTTTAATAAAAGAAAACATGGTGCTTCTCATGAAATACCACTACAGTGAAGCTCTTATTTGGGGGATTCCAGGTGGTGGGGTAGGCGAAGGTGAAACATTGGTGGATGCCCTCAAGCGAGAGCTCTTAGAAGAGCTTGGCGTTAAAATTAATATTAGCAATCTTCTTTGTCTTGTTGAAACACCTACCGCTGGTAAAGTAAAACATACGCTGCATTGCGTCTTTCTTGGAGAAGTGGTTTCAGGAGAACCAAAAGCAAATCCTGAGCATACAAGCTCCGTTGGCGCTGAGTGGATTAGTATAGAAGAAATCGACGGCTTAATCTTATACCCACCGATAAATGATTTCATTAAACTGGCACTAAAAAGCAAAACGGACTCAGAGCTTGCCAAAGTAATCCCAGAATATCTAGGCATGCGAGAAAGACCATGGTTTTAAATTAACATGCTGGCCTTTCTGTTGGTTTTCTTAGGCTGCTTTTTCTTAGCGCTGGTGCACTTATGCACTGGTTCTTATATCAGTCTACTTGGCCTGCTTTAAGCTTTTCTGATTTCTCTGCTAGTTTCCTGCGCGTTTCTTCGCGCTTTTCCTCAAGACGCTTGGCAATTTCAGGGTTTGAGATTGAAAGAATTTGACAGGCAAGATAAGCGGCATTTTCCGCGCCATTAATCGCAACCGTTGCAACAGGCACGCCTGGCGGCATCTGCACCGTTGAATAAAGTGCATCAACACCTTTCAGGGCACCTGATTTTATAGGAACCCCTATCACTGGTAAGGTAGTGTGAGAGGCAATTACACCAGCCAAATGAGCAGCCATCCCAGCGCCCGCAATGATTACAGCCAGGCCACGGTTGCGGGCTGTTCGCGCATATTCTGCTGTCTTATCAGGCAAACGGTGGGCTGACGAAATATCCATCTCATACGGAACACCCATCTCTTTTAAGAGCTTTGCAGCTTTTTCCATCACTTCAAGGTCGCTATCGCTTCCCATTAGAATTCCAACAAGGGGTTTCTGCGTAGCCATACTTTATACTCCATTATAGTTTATGCTCCATCATAGGCACTTGCCATCATATCCATCGCAATATTATACCATAACCAACCATGTTTTGATGCCTTGACGCTAGCTGTAGACCAAAGTGCTTTAGTGTTTGGCGCCAGGCGCTGGCTCGTCTTGGTGCCTCCTTCTTGGTGTCATACACTGGCTATTAACTTTAACACGAATTGTCTTGCTAAAATGCCTTTACTTTACTATATTAAATTTTCAGGTCATATTAAACTTATAACCTTACAAGCTCAAATTTCTATGTATAAAAAGATGGGATACTGTGGCTTTACATTTTGCTTGGCAGAAGTTTTAAATCAAACGGTTGGAGGCTGCTGGTTTTGGCGGTTATGAGGTCCTCTGGTATAAGAAAATTTGCGATAGTATCACTTCTTATAACCCCAATATTAATCTACCACCATTTTATTGGCGCTCTTCTAGCCACCGCCAGCGGCACGGGTGAAAACTTATTGCTCACAATGGAAGCTGCAAAGCTGCATAGGATTTCAGGCGTTGACAAAGTGGTTGCGTTAACATTTGACGATGGCCCTGACCCCCGCTACACACCTAGAGTGCTAAACATCTTGGCAAGAGAAAATATTAAGGCTACGTTCTTTTTGATTGGTAAGCAAGTAGACAAATATCCATATATAGTTCGCCAAATTATTGAGCAGGGGAATCTAGTAGGCAACCATACCTATTCACATCCTGACCTGGCTGTCGAAGATAAGAACCAAATAAAAGACGAGATTGATAAATGCCAGGCCGCTATTTTTCATGTAACTGGCCAACAACCGATATATTTCCGACCACCAAGAGGACTTTTTAATCAACAGACAAAGGAAATCGTAAGTAAAAACGGTCTTAAGATGGTCTTGTGGGATGTCTGTGTTGAGCATAAACGTTCAAGAACTTCTAGCCAAGAAACCAAACGGGTTCTGAGCCTTGTTAGGCCAGGGAGTATCATTCTTGCCCATGATGGGCGCTTAAACCGAAAAAAGACAATAGAGGCCTTGCCTATGATTATAAAGGGGCTGAAGGAGAGGGGTTATAAGTTTATAACACTAGACAACCTTCCGCCAGCAACTCAGGGCACTTATGTTGGAAAAAGGCCAAGGGTTATTTAATTGTTATGAAGGGACGTTGCTATTTATTGTATATTTTCCTAAAGAATTTATAGAATTTATAGCAACGTCCCCCTAGCCTGGCGGGAGCGACGGGATTCGAACCCGCGATCACCGGCGTGACAGGCCGGCATGTTAAACCGCTACACTACGCCCCCATAACGGAAAAATTTTGAGAAAATGAACAAGCAAAATTATACTGAGTTTTAACGTTTATTTCAATGGCTCTACCTTGCAATAGCTGTTCTGACTTGTGGGCGCTAGTGGATTTGAACCACTGACCCCCTGCTTGTAAGGCAGGTGCTCTCCCGCTGAGCTAAGCGCCCAATTTGAGCAATATAAATGAGTGCCCCTGCAGGAGGAATAATATAGAAATAATTCCTCCTGTGGTCACTCACTTCGTTCGTGCCCCTGCAGGAGGAATAATATAGAAATAATTCCTCCTGTGGTCACTCACTTC
>JASEIR010000167.1 GCA_030017355.1 Actinomycetota bacterium | reverse complement strand
CTGCCTATATATGCGAACTACTGTCGCAACATATTCAGCAGATTTCATTCTGCCTTCAACTTTTAAGGCTTTTACCCCAGCCTCAGCTAGCTCCGGTATTAACCTTAATCCGCAAAGATCTCGCGTGCTTAAGATGTGATTTCCCGGCATTTTCTGCTCTTTGCTTGCGCAATCCCGTGTTATTAGGCTGTATTTCATGCGGCATGCTTGCGGGCAAAGCCCTCTATTTCCACTGCGATTTCCTATCATGCTGGAAAATAAGCATTGCCCGGAATACGAGAAGCATAGTGCCCCGTGTATAAACGTTTCTATTTCTAAATTGGTGGACTGGCAAATCTGGGCTATTTCATCTAGTGACAGTTCACGGGCCAACGTTATGCGCTTTACTCCTTTTTCTTCAAGAAACCTTGCCATCAGCGAGTTATGAGTATTCATCTGGGTGCTAGCGTGTATATTAAGGTCTGGGATATTGCGTCTTATAAATTCCAATATGCCCCAGTCTTGGACAATCACTGCATCAGCTCCTGCATTTTTTATAAGAGCAAGAGACTCAACCGCCTCAAGTAATTCCTGGCCTGAGATTAATGTGTTGAAAGCTACATAAAGCTTTACGCCCCTTAAATGCGCAGCCTTTACAATATCAGGAAGCTCATCTATTGAGAAATTATCAGCATTGCGCCTTGCATTAAACCGTTCAATCCCTAAATAGATAGCATCTGCCCCTGCATTTAGCGCAGCTTCAAAAGATGCTCTGTTTCCAGCTGGTGCAAGAAGCTCTAATTTTTTACGTGTCTTATTATTCTCGCTCAGTACTTCAAAGCTCATGTTTTGCCGTCCCTTTAAGTATTACAAATAATTAGCTTTAAGCATTATAAATCAGCATCAATTAAAACCAAAGCCTGCATCAATAAAAAAACATAAACCCATGCTTCTTTAAGCTACAACCACCTGCCTGCAATGCAGACAAGCTACCAGTTGTATGTTTAAAAATAGTTCTTTATATTACTATAGTCAGAAATCTTTTTCCTTTAGAAACTACAGTTAGCAACATTCTAATTTCTAAAAATGGCTTACTTTTTAACCCTGCGCTGAATCCTTAATTTTAATAAAATATTTATAGATTTTGCTCAGCTTGTCTCTTTTAGGGAATAGATAATTCCAGTAGAAACTTCTGATTAGCAATCTGGCAAAGAAAGAGTGGTGCTCTTGAGGAATTACCTTGTTGTTATATTGCTAGGGCTTATTCTTACCATTTTCCTAGCAAATAGCATTGCTGGCGAAGCCAACCAATTTGCAAAAGTTGAGAACCTGGCTCTAAAGCAAACCGCTCAACGCTCCTATATTTTGTCAAACGACGGAACCATTTTGGCCCGTCTTTATACTGAAAATCGAGAAGATATTCCTCTAAAGGATGTCCCGCTTTTAACCCAACAAGCTTTTATTGCAATTGAAGATGAGCGCTTTTATAAGCACCATGGGGTTGATTTATATGGAATCATGCGCGCGTTGATAACCAACATTGAACACAGACAAATAGTTGAGGGTGGCAGCACAATCACTCAGCAATATGTAAAAAACAGCATAGGTTCAAAAGACAAAACTATCACAAGAAAAATAAGAGAGGCTATTATAGCTGCCCAACTTGAGAAGAAATATACTAAAAAACAAATTCTTGAGGCATACCTAAATACCATCTATTTTGGGCAGGGAGCATACGGTATCGAAGCTGCTGCTGAAGTTTTTTTCAGAAAAAAAGCTAGCAACCTTACTTTAGCTGAAAGCGCGTTGCTCGCAGGAATTACAAAATCGCCTGAATCGTTCTCTCCCTATTTTCATCCGGAAGAAGCATATAAAAGGCAATGCATCGTATTGGATCGAATGGCTGAGTTAGGATATATTACCAAAGGAAGTGCTGAAGCTGCTAAAAAGATTCGTCCAAAGCTTGCACCTATTAGACCAGAAACCATAATTGCCCCCTATTTTGTTGAATATGTCAAGCAGTTGCTCATAAATGAATATGGCGTTAATAAGGTATTTAAAGGCGGGTTGCGAGTATATACATCGCTTGATCTTCGAGCTCAAGCATTTGCCGAGCAGGCTATCGCAAATAGGCTAAACTACAAAAATGACCCCGATGCAGCCCTTGTATCAATCGTGCCGCAGACCGGCCACATCATAGCTATGGTAGGAGGGCGTAACTTTAATACCTTTAAATTTAACCTTGCAACTCAAGGAAGGCGCCAGCCAGGTTCTGCTTTTAAGCCCTTTGTCCTTATAACAGCTCTTAAGCAAGGCTATGGCCCAAATGATACCTTTGACTCGAGCTCTCCTCAGGTCATACGCTATGCTCGCGGTGCTCCACCCTGGATAGTCCACAATTGCGAAGGTAAAGGCTATGGTATGATGACACTTCGTGAAGCAACTGTAAACTCGGTTAACTGCGTTTATGCCAACGTTACAATGGCAGTTGGTCCTAAGAATGTGGCCAAAACTGCAAAAGACATGGGTATTACCACACCAATTGATCCGTATCCCGCAATTGGTATAGGGGGCCTTACAATAGGAGTATCGCCGCTTGAGATGGCATCTGCTTATGGAACAATAGCAAACGGTGGCGTTCACGTGGAGCCAGTAGCCATTGTAAAGATAACTGATGCTAAAGGTAACATTATAAAACAGGCAAAACCAAAAAAATCTCGAGCTTTTTCACCAGCAATTGCAGGAACAGCTATAGATATTATGAAGGGAGTTATAACAAGAGGTACAGCAACCAGAGCAAACATAGGAAGACCGGCCGCTGGGAAGACTGGAACTAATGAGGAATATCGTGATGCTTGGTTTGTTGGGTTTACACCAAATTTAGTTACTGCCGTTTGGATGGGTTACCATAATGCCCAAATATCAATGTATAACGTTCATGGAAGCAGAGGGTTTGGTGGCATTATCCCGGCCTCTATTTGGCATGATTTTATGGGTGCTTTCCTTAATGGAACGCCTGTCTTAGAATTCCCTAACTACGGGGGCATAGTAAGCAAGAATAAACCAAAGAAAAGAACTTATAGAACTTATCAAAGGCGGCAACCCGCCCCCGAAAGAACAGTTGAGCCCGAGCAACAGATACAGCTACCAACACCAAGCGAAGAACCAGATCAACAAAACACAACACCCAGGACGACGCCTGGGACGACGCCTCCTAGTACAACCCCTGGGACCACACCAGGCACAACGCCAGGCACAGCACCAAATGAGCCGCCCCATAGAAGAGATATACCATGGATAGACCCTAACGAGTGGTAGTTGTCTAACATCAAATAGTAATTTGCGTGGTCATAACTCTCTTAAGATGTATTAAAGATGTGTGGTTTTAGCGGTCTCTATTCTCTTCTTTGCAGAGTTAAAAGCAGATTGCTCTATAGAGTCGTCCAACTCAGCCAAACTAATACCTTTACCATATCTATGATTGAGTGCTAGCAAAATCAAATAATCTGTAAACCACGGATTTTTTGATAGTAACGGCCCATGCAGGTATGTACCAAAAGCATTAAGATAACGACATCCTTCCCATCTTCCTAAGCCATCGTTGCCATATCCCCTTACAACTCTACCAAGCGGAAACACTTCTTTGCCAAGATAGGTCTTGCCGCTATGGTTCTCAAAGCCAACCAGTTCTAGATTGCTTTTAACTAAAAGCTTTGATTGCTGTAAGCCATTTGCCCGCGGCATAAACTCTGAGCAATCAATGAGAACGTTTCCGATCAGCCTTCTATCACCAGCTACTGTATATGCATCAAAAATCCCTATTCCTGGTAACTCTATTCCATCCTTAGTTTTAAAATAATAACCAAAAAGCTGATACGCACCGCATATCGTCAATGCGCAGGTTCCTCCCTCGATAGCATCTTTAATCCGTTGGCCTTTCGCAAGTAAATCCTCCGCAATAACCTGCTGTGACCTGTCCTGACCGCCTCCCATAAAAATAATGTCAGCGCTGCTAAAATCCACATCATCGCCTTTCCTAACGTTAACAACCTCAACATTGATTCCGCGCCAGTTACATCTTTTTATAATCGATAAAACATTTCCATAATCTCCGTACAAATTCATGGCTTCCGGATAAAGATGATACAGGCTTATTTTCATGCTGCCTCCTCCCAAAACCCCTTAACCAAGCGTTTGCTAGTTAGGTAATTCCTCAGCTGTAGCATGCCTGTATAGGTTGTTATAATATAGAGAGCCTCATTAACCTGTGTATTTAGTAGCGCCCGGTTAAAAGCTTCCTCAATATTAGCAATTGTAATGATTTTTGAGG
>JASEIR010000166.1 GCA_030017355.1 Actinomycetota bacterium | reverse complement strand
TATTATGCCCTTATAGGGCTAGTGCAAACCGCACCTTGAAGGTGCGGTTGTGATTCGTATTTTCTAAATTTGCATTTTGAAGTTTTAATTGCTTGGCCCTATAAATAAGGCAACGGTGAAGCAGACTATCCTGATGCATAGCAAATCCTCAAGTAACGCCTGCTAAATACCGATGAAATAACTATGGAAAAGCAAAATAAACGATTCTTTAACCACTCGTCAAACCTGCTAAGCGATGAGAGGGCTTTTGGTATTGTAGAGGCCATGATAAGCATGACTATCATGTCTCTAGTTTTAATTGGCCTTCTTGGGCTTTTAGCGATAAGTGTTCAAGCGGTATCAAGCAGCAAAGCAGAGACAATAGCAACCCAAATATTAAATGAGTCTATAGAAAAGATAAGAGCCTTGCCTTATGAAGCTGTAGGTCTACCTGATGGTGATCCTTCGGGCACACTTAATGCAGAAGAAACAAAAACAGTTGCAGGTACGCTTTTTACGATAAGATACGCGGTGAGCTGGGTTGACGATAGTGCTGATGGTACGTCGACAGCCGATACAAACGGTACAAACGATTATAAGCAGGTAGATGTTGAAGTAAGCTGGTCTGAAAAAGGGACAAATAGAGCAACTAGGGCAAGCACATATGTAAAATATAAAGCATCTCAATCAGAGCCCCCAACAGTTAACTTTGTCTTTGGGGATGTAGATCCAAATAAGACTCCGCCTGATGGAACCATCTTCGGGTTGGATAACTCACCATATAAAAGCTGGTTTGATAATGGCACTATTCCACTAAAAGCAAATGCTACTGACCCAAGTGGCGATCTTATATCAATGCGTTTTTATATTAGCTTGATAACGCCCGAAGTAGGACTTTACAGATTTGATCCGACAGATAATTATGAGAATCCAACTTGCTTCTGGAACCCAAATGCCAGGGATGTTTACGGAGATTTGCTTTGGGGTGAGGGAACCCATGAAGTAGTTGTCGAGGCTTGGGATTTACAGGGCTTAAGGGATGCTAAGAGTATTTATTGGATTATAGATAGAGAACCTCCAAAGTGGACCAGCCCCGCTAATCTTACGGCAGTCCCTATTGCAAGCATACAGGATGGCGGTGGCAATGGTGATGAGGATGGGGAGCATGGCGGTCGTCATAGGCACGGCGGAGATGGGGGCAATGAAGACGGTGATGTGGTTTTAGGGGTTAGACTTTCCTGGCAAGCTGCGTGGGATGGAACAGATAAGATTGAGCACTACCGCATTTATCGAAAGGGACCAGGCGGAGAGTTTACAGTGCTTGTTCAAGACTTAAACGCCCCACTTTTAACATATGATAACAGCGGTTTGCAGGAATGGTCTTCCTATCAATACTATATTACAGCTTTAAGCCCCGGCGGGCGCGAGTCAACTACAACCAGCAATATTGCATCTGCTACCACATATTTTGTTATTGAGGGGACTGCTTTTAAAGATGAGTGTAAAAACAAAGTCAGAATTAACTGGCATAGCCCGCCTGAAGGCATAACAGTCCACCACTATGATGTTTATCGCTCTGGCCAAAAAGCAAACGCAAGTCCAATTTCAGGGAGTGCTACTCAGTTTACTGACGATAATCGTGGTGTAGGTCTGCCCGATCGAACAACCTATGATTATATGGTCATAGCCTACAACGGCAGCAATCAGGAAATCAATCGCAGTGTGACTATTAGTGTAACAACAGAGCATTAGGGGTATTTATGCTAGGTTTGCTTAAAATAATTAAAAAAGAAGAAGGCATAACGTTAGTTGAATTGCTTGTTTATTGTCTTATAATGGTGGTGCTTTTAGGCGGCGCATATGTAGTTTATCAGGGATCTGAGGCGATATATTCATCAACAAGCAGCCAGGCTGATGCCCAGAGAAGCGGGCGCATTGCCCAAGCAAAATTAATAAAACAACTGCGCATGCTCGAGAGTTTTGAGGCCGCTAACGATTACTCAATAAGCTTTCGTGCTGATGTTGACAACGATAATCTCTGGAATGCTATTTCATATTACTTAGAAAACGAGCGCTTGTATGCAAAAGTAGATAATGGGCAGGCAGTAGAACTTGTAAGTGGTGTTAGAAATCAAGCGCTAAACCAGCCCCTTTTTACCTATTACGATCAAAGTGGTTCCATGATAACCACAGATACGGCTTCGCGAAAAACAAAAACTCAGCAAATTGGAGTTAATCTGATAATCGACGATGACATTAATAAGCCACCAAGTGCTTTTGTGCTAACTTCGAGAGTTACCTTAAGAAACCAGAATTAGGCGGGTTGTTTATGAAAGATTTTCTTTTGAAGGACGAAAAAGGGATAGTAATGTTTGTGGTGATCGGTATTATGCTGGTCATCACAGTGCTGGCATTTGGAGTTATAGGTGTTTCTGAGAGCGACCTGTTTCTGTCAGCGCGTGATAACGAAAGTATGGCAGCTTTTCATGTTGCGGAAGCAGGAATTCAAAAGGCGCTGTGGCAGCTTGAGAACCTTGGCAATTCAATGGAGCCAAGGAATTTTAACATAACCGTGGGCAATGGCGTTGCTGAAGTCGGTGCTGTGCAGGAGGATGCAAACAAGGCTTGGTACTGGACAATTGATTCAACTGGCACTTGTGGGCGCGCAAAAAGGCATTTAAGAGTTACTGTATTTAATTTCTCGCTGTGGAATATGAATATGGGTTTGGGTGATGGAAATACGCTTGCATCTGGTGGTAATGGAATTCTTGGAACTACTTCTATAGACGGGCCCTTTTATGTGCGGGGGAATGTTGAGCTCTCCGGCAGCTCAAAAATTACTGGCGGGCCTTTCTTTATAAAAACAGGAACCCTTAGGTTTATGAATAATTCATCGTCTTTAGGAGAGGAAGGCAATTTAATTGAGGCTTTTATAGAGCCAGCCGAGGGGAATGAAGACATTATAGACAGGCATGGAAATCCACTAAATCCTGGTGATCCCCAGGTTTATGTAAGTTCGCTATCAAATCAAGTTCCAGATGTTAAATTGCCGCCGCTTGATCCTTTATTGAATTACAGAAAAACTGCTGCTTCTGAATCTGCTGAGCCGTCAACAGCATACCCGGGAATTATCACAACGCAGACGGAAATTAGTGGATATAAAGTACTAGATGACGATTTGGATATCTCAACAGGGCCTATAGAATCAAGACGCATGTATAGGCTTGATAGCAATGTAAATAGCTTTGGGCTTGAGACGGGTGAGTTTGCTTGGGATAAGAATAACCGTAGACTTTATGTCAATGGTACTGTATTTATCGATGGTAATCTGACCATCGGAGACAATTCCAATTCAGAAATTAACTTTTATGGCAACGGAACTCTGGTTGTGAATGGTGAGATATTTATTAAGGGGAAACTTAGGCCTCCATCTGCGGTAAATTACCGGTTAGACAGTGAACATGTCCTTGGGTTAATAACAGCTGAGACTATATACGTGGATGTTAATGGCAGTAATTCAACACCTCAAAGAAGTGAGCCTGATATAAGCGGCGCATTTTTTGCTTCCAAGAAAGTAAAGTTTAACTCAAATAACACATCGTTTGTTGGAAGCATGATTGCTGGTGTACTTGATTTTGCAGAAAACGTAAATAACAGCCATATTTTTACTGACGAGGACTTGCCTGGCATGCTCCCACCATCTCTCCCGGGCAGAGATAAATGGCTTGCCATGACTGCCTCATGGCGAGAGGTTGATTGATTTTACTTCTAAAGTCTAGTTACGAATAACCGATGTTATGATTTAAGCTGCTTAAAAACTGGTAAGGTAGGCAGCTAGATCCCATACCGTTTTGCGCTAAGGGATGCGATAAAGAGGTATTATAGATAGGAGGTAGGTTTTGGGATTGCTAGCCTTGGGCAGAGGGTCTGCTCCAGTTGGTCTAGATATTGGCAATAAGACGTTTAGGATAGCCCAGTTAAAACCATCTGCCCATAAGCCAATTCTTATTAACTACGCAAGTAAGGATACCCCATTTGGCCTCGTAGATGAAGGCGAAATAGCCGATGTCGATGGCGTCGCCAAAGTGTTGTCTGATTTTTGGCGCGAGCGCAAAATCTCAGAGAAAAAGGTAGTTGTTGGTATAGCAAACCAGAAGGTTATTGTAAGAATAATCGAGATGCCGTACATGACAGAGGCGGAATTAAAAAGCGCCATCCAATTCCAGGTAAGCGACTACATTCCAATTCCAATCGAAGAAGCAATAATTGACTTCCAAATAATCTCAGAGCGGGAAAACGATCTGCAGGGCAAAGTAATGGATGTCCTGGT
>JASEIR010000165.1 GCA_030017355.1 Actinomycetota bacterium | reverse complement strand
GGAATTTCTCAGTTTTTGATCCCTCACCCATAACGCCTTTTAACATCGGCGCACCGCGGAAGCGGTCAGCAAGCTTTGGCTTTTCAAAGGGATAAAACTCTGTCGACCTGGGCTCCCTTAACTTTTTAGCCGTTATGCTATGGCCTATAAATATACTCTTCCATGCATCTATAAAATCTGAAAAACGTCCGGCCATGCCCCAACCAACCCTCTTACAATAGCATGATTATTCCAGTTATCAGTATGTTAAGCAGGGCCAGAGGCAACAGCACCTTCCAGCCCAGATCCATTACCTGATCAATTCTAAAGCGTGGCAGCGTCCAGCGCACCCACATCATAACGTAAATAACAGCAAACACTTTTATTAAGAACCATAATGGAGCCAGATACGCTGGTCCCGGCCCATGCCAACCGCCAAGGAAAAGCACAACGGTCAATGCTGAAGCTGCCATCATAGCAATATACTCCGCAAAGAGGAAAAACATAAAGCGCATTCCGCTGTACTCGGTGTGGTAACCGTTAACCAACTCCGACTCGGTTTCTGGTAGATCAAAAGGAACTCTGTTAATCTCGGCAAGCGATGCAACCAGAAAAACCACAAACCCAATTGGCTGCAAAAATACATACCAGACGCTTTGGGCATTAACTATCGCAGAAAGTTTAGCTGATCCTGCTATCATGACAACACCAATTATCGAAAGTGCTCTTGGAACTTCATAGCTAACCATCTGTGCTGCCGAGCGCATGCTGCCTAGCATCGCATACTTATTATACGAACCGAAACCTGCCATTATGATGCCAGCTACACCAATTGATGGAATCGCCAAAGCGTAGATTAAGCCTATATTTAAGTCCTGAACGACCAGCTTTGGACCGATTGGTATAACCATGAGCCCAACAAATGCTGCTAGAAACATTACAGTCGGCGCTAAACGGAATATCCATGGGTCAGCATTTTTTGGAAATATGTCCTCTTTAGAAATGAGCTTTATTGCATCAGCAATTAGCTGTAGGGTTCCACGCCAGCCAACGTGCATCGGACCCCAGCGCAGCTGGAAATCAGCGGCTACTTTGCGCTCCATATAAACAAGAACAATTACTCCCAGCCCACAGATAGCGAAAACTGCAAGCGAGAGCAGTAGCGCGATTGATGCATCAAGCACCCAAATTGGTATACCGTTGGTGTTCGCAAACTCAAGAAGTTGCCCGCTGGTCAGCATTAGCGATCAACCTCTCCAAAAACCGGATCAAGAGTCCCAAGTGTTAGAACTACATCTGCGAAGTAACTTCCCTCGGCCATTGCTGGAAATCCCTGCAGATTTGCAAAACTTGGACCCTGTATTTTTAAACGGTAAGGCTTCAAAGAGCCGTCACTTACTATAAAGTAGCCAAGATCGCCACGACTTGATTCTATGTGCCCAAATGCTTCGCCAACAGGTGGCCTTATATCTTTTGGCAGCCCTGGGGCCAAAATTGGCCCATCTGGGATCTGCTCGATTGCCTGCTCAATGATCCTTAAGCTTTGCTTTATTTCCTCCGACCTTATGACGACCCGATCGTAATTGTCGCCTTGGAATCTTACGACCATTTCAAAGTCCATTCTTGGATAAACCGAGTACGGGTCTGATTTTCTTACATCGTAAGCAACGCCGGTTGACCTTAAAGGAGGTCCAGTCAAACCCTGAGCTAAAGCTGTCTCGGCAGAGATTTTACCAGCACCTTTCATCCTCTTTTTAAAGATGTAGTTGCCAAGCAGCAACCTATCGTAATCAACTATGGTCTTTTTCAGGCGATTGACAAAGGAAAGGGTTTCTTCTAGCCATCCATCAGGAAGATCGGCCCTTACACCGCCGATTTTCATATAGTTATATGTAAGCCTGGCACCGCATACCTTCTCAAATAGATTTAATATCCGCTCGCGCTCGTCAAAATAGTATTGGAGTGGAGTAACAGCACCTGCCTCAAGCCCAGCTGTTGACAAAAAGAGCAAGTGAGATGCGATTCGTTGCAGCTCTCCAACTATAACCCTTATATACTCTGCTCTTTCAGGAACCTGAATTCCAGCAAGTTTTTCCACCGTTAGCACATATGCCCAATTGTTGTGCATGGAAGACACATAATCCATGCGATCAGTAAAAGGAACAAATTGGGCATAAGTCCTGTTCTCGGCTATCTTCTCAAAGCATCTATGCAAGTAACCAATCATTGGCTCGATTTTTGTGACAATCTCGCCATTAACGTGGAAAAGAGCGCGGAAAACTCCATGGGCACTAGGATGTTGCGGACCGAAATTAATAACCATTTCTTCGGTCTTTATAGTATCCGGTTGCTCTTCGATTTCCTCTACTCTAAGCTGTTCCTCCAGCTCTTCTAGTATTTGGTTTTGGGTTAAGTTTTTTGCCTCTTCGATTTTGCTCATTTCCTGACCCATTAATAATATTACTTAAATTAATTAGCTCCCCTTATTTGGAGTTATCTTCTCTATATCCTTTAATAACGGTCCCCTGAATAAACTCTTCTTTTACTAGCATATGGTTATCGCTATAATCTTTGCGTAGTGGATGACCAACAAAATCATCTGGCATGAAGATCCTCCGCATATCCGGATGACCTCTAAACTTAACGCCAAAGAGGTCATAGGTCTCTCTTTCATGCCAATTTGCCGATGGCCAGATTGGAGTAAGCGAATCAACGACTGGGTCGCTCTTCGGTACCTCGGTCTTTAAAAATATATTAAGCTTATTTTTCCTCTTGGTTGAATAAAGACGGTATCTTAGCTTGATAGTGTCCGGGTAATCAACACCTGATACAAACATAAACATATCAAACCCGGCCTCTTTAAGACCAAGTGCTGCCTTAAAAAGGTCTTCCCGTTTAACGGTTAGGGTATATCCTAAACCAGCCTCTTGTACTATTTTTACTTGGCCAGGCATTCTTTCGCCATGTCCTTCACCAGACATATCTTTGCTACCCACTTAATCAATTTTTCCTCTTGCCATAATCTTCTTTTTAAGCATTTCAATACCGTGGATTACCGCTTCCGGGCGGGGTGGGCATCCAGGTACATATACATCAACAGGAATAATTTGGTCCACTCCCCTGACTACAGTGTAGCTGTCGTAGTAAAATGGCCCTCCATTAATTGCGCAACTGCCGAGAGCGATAACGTATTTTGGCTCTGGCATTTGTTCATATAGTTGCTTAACCATAGGGGCCATTTTTTTCGTTACGGTCCCTGCAACCAGCATAAGATCGGATTGCCTTGGGGTACCTCGAGGCATAATGCCAAATCTATCAAGGTCAAAACGGGGTGCATTTACCATCATTATCGTATCAATAGCACAGCATGCCAGACCAAATCCCAACCACCAAAGAGAGTTCTTTCGTGACCAGTTTATAAGATCGCCTGCTTTAGTAAGCAGAATTCCGTTGCCTAGCTGCTGCTCCTTTGCTATACCCACTTCATTACTCCTTTGCGCCAGGCATAGAAAAGACCTAGCATAAGTATTGCTATAAAGATCACCATTTCTATGAAAGCAAAAAAGCCCAGGCTCTTAAAAACAACCGCCCAAGGGAAGACAAAAATCATTTCAACGTCGAAGATGACTAGTAGCAGTGCAAAAATGTAGTAATGAATTTTAAATTGAATCCTTGGATCACCGGTTACGTGAATATTTCCGCACTCATAGACCTCAAGTTTTGCCTCAGAAGGCTTCCTTGTTGCTAGTAGCTTTGAGAGGCCTATGGCTATTGCCACTATTGCCGCTCCTAGGATTACAAAAACATTAAAATAAATAATCTCAGTAATCATTCGCCAATTTCCTTTTGCAAGAAAAGCTTTTTTACAAGAAAAGCTTATTTCTTGTTAATTTTTGTCATCAGCGCAGCATACACTAAACATGCCTTGGCATGTCAGCAACCAAGCGTTCTTTAAAATATCGGATTTAACCTTTATTGGATTGAGTAAAATTTAGGCGCTCCCGATAGCCTTTTTATATCGTTAAATCCTTCGTTAAAATCAACCAATATGTAGACTACTTATACTCAAACCTTACTTCTTCGCTTAAAAACTAAAACCCTTCTAAGTATATTAAAATCTTAATCAACCGACAAGTTCGTCTAATGTAAAAAATATGGGTATTTCTCTGTTAGCTGACTCAACGGAATCTGCACCATGCACAACGTTTTCAGTTATCTCCTCAGCAAAATCTCCCCTAATCGTCCCTGGTGCTGCTTCCTTAGGGTTTGTCGCCCCCATTATCTCTCGAACGCGGGCTACCGCATTTTCTCCCTCCAAAACCATAGGGACAACAGGTCCAGATATAATAAATTCAACCAATTCATTATAAAAAGG
>JASEIR010000164.1 GCA_030017355.1 Actinomycetota bacterium | reverse complement strand
AGGTATATCGTAAGGTCTTGATGATCTAAATTGAACTCAAGAACAGTCCTTATGATATTGTGCGGCCCTCGTATAATTATCGGCTCACCCTTGCGATACTTTATAGTCGGATAGGTAGATTGGTCTTTCCTTTCAGCTAAAAGGCCTGTGCTTGTTTGTACTTTAAAGACACTTCCCCGCCCCGGAGCCGAAAATACAAGCTCTATTTCATCTGAGACTTGCTTAATTGAAAAAAGAGCCATACCTCTGCCGTGAATTCCATAACGGTCGGATATGACATTTTCTAGCTTTGAAGTAACACGGGGTTCGAATATTTTCTCATGTAGCTCGGCTGGTATGCCATCGCCGTCGTCAATAACGGTAACTTTTCTGACAAGGTTGTCTTCTTTCGTCGAGGCAATAAAAATTGTGGATGCTCCAGCATCGCGCGAGTTTCTAAGCATTTCCAGCACGATATCTTCCATCGACCGAATATCGTGCTTTGCTTGTCTCCTCTCCGCCTCGCTGATATTAAGGCGTACAAAGCCATGCCCAAGGTCTTCTTCGATCTTTAGATATTGCTCACCTGTAAGATTTGCTACAAATCCAAGTAAAGAATTATTTGCAATCTTTGACATAAAAAACCTAGCGTTAGCACTGCATGTCCTAACAATATTCTTCTACGAATGGATTAATTTGTCAAATCCCTAGTCTCTAAGCAGTGATAGACAGGGCCAGGGGACAAGATAATTCAAAATGCATTTATTTGTCTTTGGTCCCTGGAATCTGAAAATGGCTCCTAGATAATAAAAGTGGATAATAAAAGGGACCCCGTAGGATCCCCTTTTATTATACCCTAGCAGCCAAATTTGCCTTAAGAAGCCATTTTCAATTATTTCGCATATTCAACGGCTCGATGCTCTCTTATTACAACAACTTTAATTTGTCCTGGATATTCAAGCTCATTTTCTATTTGTTTAGCAACATCCCTTGCAAGCAGCACGGCGGCTTCATCGCTCATTTCCTCTGGTTTTACCATAATCCTAAGCTCGCGGCCTGCCTGCATAGCGTAGCATTTTTCAACGCCTTTATAAGATTCAGCAATTGTTTCAAGCTTCTCAAGGCGCTTGATGTAACTTTCAAGAGTCTCACGTCTAGCACCTGGCCTTGCTCCAGATATAGCATCTGCAGCTTGCACGAGAACAGCTTCGACTGACTGAGGCTCAACATCGCCGTGATGCGCCTCTATCGCGTGAACCACATTTTGAGGTTCATGCAATCTTTTAGCCAATTCGGCTCCTATAACAGCATGCGGGCCCTCAACCTCATGATCTATTGCCTTACCTATGTCATGCAGCAAACCTGCTCTTCTTGCCAGCTTCACATCCGCACCTAGTTCTGCTGCCATAATTCCAGCCAGATGTGCCACCTCGATTGAATGTTGAAGCACGTTTTGTCCGTAGCTTGTTCTATACTTAAGTCTACCAAGCACTCTAATTAGCTCTGCATGCAGACCGTGCACGTCTGTTTCAAATGTTGCCTGCTCGCCAACCTCACGAATATGAGCCTCTACTTCATCCTTAGACTTTTCATACATTTGCTCAATTCTTGCTGGATGGATTCGCCCGTCAGCTATTAATTTTTCTAATGTAAGCCTTGCTACTTCTCTTCTAACAGGGTCAAAACTAGATAGGATGACAGCTTCAGGCGTATCATCAATTATCAAATTAATGCCCGTGAGGTTCTCAAACGCTCTAATATTACGACCTTCTCTTCCAATTATTCTTCCTTTCATTTCGTCACTTGGAAGCGGGACCACTGAGACTGTAGTCTCAGCCACATGATCTGCCGCACATCTTTGAATAGCCAGAGCGATAATATTTCTCGAACGCTTCTCAGCCTCATCTTTAGCTTTACTCTCTATATCTCGAATCATTATTGCAGCTTCATGTTTAGTATCCTCTTCGATTCGCTTGAAGAGTAACTGACGGGCTTCGTCTGAAGTAAGCCCTGCAATTTGCTCAAGCAATCTCATTTCTTTTTCGTAAATTTCAGAAAGTTCTCTTTCAATTCTAGAAATCTCTCTATCCCGCTCCATGAGTTCACGTTCTTTTTTCTCGATGTTATCCATTTTTGCATCGAGAGATTCCTCTTTTTGGCTAATTCGCTTTTCTAACCTTTGGATTTCATTCCGCCGTTCGCGTATTTCCCGCTCAGCTTCCGAGCGGAGTGCATGGATCTCATCTTTAGCATTGATAAGGGCCTCTTTTGTTTTGGTTTCAGCTTCCCTTTCAGCTTCAGCAATTATCCTCTTCGCGGTCTCTTCGGCGGAGGCAATTTTTTCTTCAGAGAACTTTCGCCGTACTATATAACCTGCAGCGTATCCAATTGCTGCTGCTAAAACGGCTATGACTACATATAGAACTACTGGCTGCATTTTTTGCCTCCTTTCGCAAAATAAAAAACCGAGCATTTGCTCGGCAAAAATCCTTTACTAAGACTAAAACAATAACTAACCCAGCTGAAAGCACAGCAGGATTAGCCGGCTTTTCCATTTTTTGTTTTTCAATCTATGTGAAACTAAATGGATTTATCGCCTGATCTCAGTAAAGCATTTCTGCCTTAAACTAACTGTAATAATAGTATAATTACGGGTTTTTAGTGTCAAGAAATTTACTAGAACTGCGCATAACTTCATAGACAATCGATGGGCTATAGCCTCGTCTAAGTAGGAATTGGCTTAAGCGGCGGCATGCAACCTTGCTCTCAAGGCCCTTGTATGAAGAGAGTTTTAACTCTGCCAGCTTCTTTGCGCTTTCGTACTCTTTATCGGGTGAAATGTGATCGCAAAGCGTTTCAGAAATTATTTCATCTGATATACCTTTTTGCTTTAGCTCCTGTTTTATCCGCCTGGGGCCATAAAGTTTTCTATCGCCGCGATTTTTTATCCACGTTTTGCTAAAAGCTTTATCATCCAGGTAGTTCATTTGCTTCAGCTCATCGATTACGCCATCAACAACCAGCCTTGCAAATCCTGCTTTTTGGAGCCTACTTGAGACCTCAGATTCGCTTCTTTCACGGTAGGATAGAAGCACCACGGCTCGCTTCATAGCACGCCGCTTGTCAAATTTATAGCCAAGTTGCTCAAGTTCATCGGCGTAAAGCTGCTGCCCTTCAGAAAGTCCAAATTCAATAACGGTTTCGGTATCTTCACCACGCCAAAACTGCCCATTTACAAAAATCGATGTTCGCCACGGCCTTTTATCTTGCTGTGTTAAAGCAGTAATTGTAAAAACTTTGTTGTTTTGCGAAAAAAATCCGCCAGCTTGAAAAACTTTATTGCTTTGCATGTTTATGATTTAACCAATTCGTTTTCAGGTTGGGCTTTGTCCGTAGTGCCGGCTAGCTCCATTAAACCAAACTTTTGCCTGATTTTATTTTCAATATCCCCTGCCATTTCGGGGTTATCAACAAGGGTTTGCTTTGCAGCTTCACGGCCCTGACCAAGCCTCTCCTCGTTGTATGTATACCAAGAACCGCTCTTCTGAACGACGCCGCTCTCTACAGCAAGGTCAAGAATGCTTCCTTCTTTTGAAATTCCCTCACCAAACATTATGTCAAATTCTGCTTGTTTGAAAGGTGGTGCAATCTTGTTTTTAACCACCTTTGCGCGAACGCGGGTTCCAACAACTTCTGTTCCCTGCTTGATAGCATCACCTTTACGGACATCTATCCTGATTGTGGCGTAAAATTTTAAAGCGCGACCGCCTGGTGTTGTCTCTGGATTTCCAAACATAACACCAATTTTTTCCCTTAGCTGGTTTATAAAGATAGCGGTTGTGTTGGACTTGCTTATGGAGCCAGCAAGTTTTCTTAAAGCTTGACTCATCAACCTTGCTTGAAGGCCGACATGCGAATCACCCATTTCGCCTTCAATTTCTGCTCTTGGCACAAGTGCTGCAACGGAGTCGATAACTATGACGTCAATTGCGCCAGAACGGACAAGCATTTCTGCAATTTCAAGAGCCTGCTCACCAGTATCTGGCTGTGAGATGAGAAGATCTTCAGTTTTTACACCAAGTTTTTTTGAGTATACGGGGTCTAGAGCGTGCTCTGCATCAATAAAGGCTGCAATACCGCCGCTTTTTTGCGCTTCAGCCACAATGTGAAGAGCAAGTGTTGTCTTACCGGAGGACTCAGGGCCAAATATCTCAACAATTCTTCCCCTTGGAACACCGCCAATTCCAAGAGCTATATCAAGAGCTAGCGATCCAGTTGGGATGGAAGATATGTCCATCCTTGCAGGGTGCTCACCAAGCTTCATCAAAGAACCTTTTCCAAACTTTCTTTCTATTTGCTCTTTGGTTAGTTCTATAACTTTGTCGCGGTCCATGATTCCTCCTTTAGGGGACGCTGGTTTCATATGTATTCTAATAAGG
>JASEIR010000163.1 GCA_030017355.1 Actinomycetota bacterium | reverse complement strand
GGGCAACAATTAATGCATGAGCTTGGCCTAACGCAAAGCATCCTTGATATTGCCATAGAACACGCCAATAGAAATAAAGCTAGCAAAATCCTTAAGATTAATGTAAGGGCTGGCAGGATGATTGCATTGGTTGACGAATCAATGCAATTTTTTTTCAAGTATTTGACTGGCGGCACAATTGCTGAAGGTGCAGACCTTGTCATAGAGCATATTCCGATCAGAATTTACTGTTTAGCGTGCGGAGTAAACAGTGAGGTCTCGGAGTTTGAAATCTATTCCTGCCCAAAATGCGGCGGATCAGAAGTGGAGATTGTCTCGGGGCGAGAGTTTTTTGTTGACTCGATTGAAGTCGAGTAAGTGGGGTTAACGTGGATGTAAAAGTACTGCAGGATATCTTGGCTGCAAACGAAAATCTTGCGCGTGAAAACGCCAAGCTTTTTAAGGATAAGGGCATCTTCGTGATAAACCTTATGGCTTCGCCTGGGTCAGGGAAGACAAGCTTCATATTAAAAACAGCAGAAAGGCTTGGCAATAAATACAATATGGCGGTAATAGAAGGAGATATTGCCTCAAAGATTGATTCAGAGAAAATTAAAGCGCACGGCATACAAAGTATCCAGATAAATACCGGCGGCGCATGCCACCTTGAAGCAAATATGATAAAGAAAGCAATCAATCACTTTGACCTTGAAGGAATCAATCTTCTAATGATCGAGAATGTAGGGAATCTTGTCTGTCCATCTGATTTTAATCTAGGTGAATCTGCTCGGGTTGTCATACTTTCAGTTCCAGAGGGTGACGATAAGCCGTATAAATATCCATCTATCTTTAGGGATTGCTCTGTTCTTATCGTTAACAAAGTCGACATGATTGGTTTGTCGGATTTTAGTATAGATCGACTGAAAGTTGCTGTTTATAAACTTAATCCTGACGTTAATATAATTCCGCTATCATGTAGGACAGGTGAGGGTTTTGATGTCTGGATAGCTTGGTTAGAAGAAAATCTTGAATATTGCCGATAAGTTAATTAATAGTTATAATAACTATTACAACAATTAATAGTTAAGTAATCGCAAGCCTGTACTTCTATCGAAAGGAATATCAGTGACAGACAAGATACGTTTAACGCAATATTCAAGTAAAAGTGGCTGAGCAGCTAAGCTAGGTCCGGGAGACCTAAAGCAAGCATTAAGTTGGCTCCCTGTTGATGAAGCCGAAGAACTGTTGATAGGCTTTGAGACATCGGATGATGCTGCAGTGTATAAAATCGCTGAGAATACTGCACTTTTGCAAACTGTCGATTTCTTCCCGCCCGTGGTTGATTCACCATACATTTTTGGGCAGATAGCAGCAGCAAATGCTCTAAGCGATATATATGCAATGGGAGGAAAACCGCTTACCGCAATGAATTTAGCTGCCTTTCCTTGCGGGCTCGGGCTTGGGTTACTTGGAGAAATACTGCATGGCGGTCGTGATAAGGTAAAAGAAGCCGGCGCTGTAATTGTTGGTGGTCATACCATACAGGATAATGAGCCAAAATACGGCCTATCGGTTACCGGCATTGTGGATCTAGACAAAGTTGTTACGATTAGCAATGCCAAACCCGGCGATGTTCTTATTCTAACCAAACCGCTTGGCATAGGAATACTAACAACGGCTTTAAAGAATAGCAAACTTAGTGAAGAGGATATTATGCCAGCCATTGAGAGCGCGGCTGCCCTTAACAAAAATGCAGCTGAAGCAATGGTTGAAGTAGGGGTAAACGCATGCACTGATATCACCGGTTTTGGTCTTTTGGGTCATCTTAAAGAGATGGTTGATGCAAGTGGAGTTAAAGCTGTAATTAATTTAGACAGCATCCCGGTTTGGGATGGTGCCATAGAGCTTGCAAAATTGGGGGCTATTCCGGGTGGAGCAAGAAGTAACCGCGCATATGTAGCTGATTCAGTTGTTTTTATGGCAGATGGTAAAATCCCTGATGACGTGCTGTTTGATCCTCAGACTTCGGGTGGTCTTCTCATTAGTGTCTCGAGCGAAAAATGTGACATTCTTCTATCTTTGCTGGAGTTAAAAGGAGTCGAGACAAGAGCTGTGGTTGGACATGTTGAAGAAGGCCCCGCTGGAGTTATTGAAGTTGTGTAGTAGTTTATATGCGGAGGTGCGTGGGAATCGAACCCACCAACCAGGGGTTAACCCGGCCGACTGGTTTTGAAGACCAGCTGAGCCACCAGGCCCAATCCACCTCCATAATAGCGATTTTACCCTGACTATTATAGCGTGTTAAATTCGCATTGGGAATGCGAGGCGACACTTCTTGTCTTAGGCACGCAAAACTGATTCTACGAACGAATTAACCGGGTCTCTCCCACGCGGCGCGTAACGCCGACGGTGTCAAAGTAGTTCAGCAGCGGAATCACGTATTTGCGTGATGTGCCTAAAAGCTGGCGAGTATCAGATGGGCTAATCTCTTTACCAGTAAAGTTCCTTTTTAAAGCTTCTTTTGCCTGTTCAATAAGCTCTGATCCAAAATACATATTTGGCGCAACCCTTATTAATTTATTTTGGCGGACTAGCAAATCTGCCAGCGAATTTACTTTCTTAAGATCTAAACCCATCTCTTTTGCCAACAGGTTAGTCTCGGGTGGACTATATCTGCCGTCAATTATTCTTTCCGCTATAAAAGATAAAAGCTTTTCATCCTCTTTGTTGACGATTGCTTTTGCTTTAGCATGCGCAATTTGTGCCTTTTCGACAACTATTTTGGCAGATTGCTGTAGGTAAGAAATAAAGGTTTCAAATTCTTTATCCGTCATCCAGCTAAAAAGTTGAGATTTGACGACCTGCTTGCTTACCCATGGGTTGAGGGGATTTTCCTTTAGATTGCTGTTTAGATAATCCTCGAGGTCTTTAACAAGTTCGTTAAGTCTATCTTTCAGGATAAAGCCTTCTTGCTTATCAACAGTAATATATGCAACCTCGTTGCTTGATTTTAAGCTATTTAAACCCTGTTCAACTTGGTCTTCTTCAAGTTCTGATCGAATCCAGAGCTGCTTTTTAGTCATAAAACCTTTTGCTTCTTTAAGATATAGATTTATGATAGCCTGCGGGTTGCCCTCACTTAAAATTTGGCATCTTTGCGCGAACCCTTTGCTTGATGCCTTATACTTTGCAGGATGACTATCAAGAATATGCCCTCCTCCAATTGTCTGAATGGGAGAATAACTTCTGATAACAAAGTTATCATTGTATCTTGGAACTATAGGGCTTTCTAATCTTATCTGAACAAAAGCAGTCTTACCTGGTATAAGAGCCTCTCTATCGGTAAGAATTATCCTGCCCAAAACCTCGCTTGTTCCATGATGAAGCCTTATTCTTGCCCTGTTTTTAAGCTCTTTCGGTGCGCTATCAAGCAATTTTAACTTAGCGTCTATCATATAGCTAGGGGAAAGGAAACCTGGAGCAAGAACGACATCTCCGCGCGCAATGTCATCTTTATCAATGCCAACAAGGTTTAGCGCTGTCCTCTGGCCAGCAAAGGCTTTATCCACCCTTTGACCATGAACCTGAATACCCCTTACTCTTGCCTCTTTACCGGCAGGATATATATGAACCTTATCATCAACCTTAACCTCACCAGACCACATCGTACCTGTTACAACTGTGCCTGCGCCAGCCATTGAAAACACTCTGTCAATAGGCAGCCGAAGTGGTGATTTATCTCTCTTTGGTTGAATTTTTTGCGCTATTTCATCAAGTGTTTCTTTAAGTTTATCCAAACCCATTCCTGTTTTGCCGGAAACAGCCACAATTGGTGCATCTTTTAAGCCAGTATTGGCTAGAATTTTTCTTATCTCGTCTTCAACAAGAGGAAGCCATTCTTCATCAACGAGATCTGCTTTAGTTAAAGCAACAACACCTTCTTTTATGCCAAGAAGGTCAACTATGGCAAGGTGCTCTTCTGTTTGGGGCATAACTGAATCGTCAGCAGCTACAACTAAGAGAACCATATCTATACCAGTCGCACCTGCAAGCATATTCTTAACAAAGCGCTCATGTCCCGGTACATCCACAATGCCGAGTTGCTGCCCACTGGGCAAAGTTAAGTGAGCAAATCCAAGTTCAATGGATATGCCTCTTGCCTTCTCCTCTTTTAATCTATCTGTATCAATGCCGGTCAAAGCTTTGATTAAAGTGGTTTTTCCATGATCAATATGACCAGCTGTGCCCAATATAAGTTGTTTCAATTGTTTTAACACCCTTTGCCAGCTAAGATACTTGCAACTCAAACTTTAACCGCTTTAGAATTAAAAATTCAAAAGTAAAAATGCAAAGCATGTCCCGAGCAACGCCAAGGGGCGTGTCCCGA
Organism: Actinomycetota bacterium; assembly: GCA_030017355.1. Lineage (GTDB taxonomy): Bacteria > Actinomycetota > Aquicultoria > Aquicultorales > Aquicultoraceae > JASEIR01. The sequence goes on along the minus strand of JASEIR010000163.1, from coordinate 61 downwards.
GCAACGCCGAGGGATTGTATAAAACGACCGTCGACGGCAGACCGCCGACCGCCGCTAAAGG
>JASEIR010000162.1 GCA_030017355.1 Actinomycetota bacterium | reverse complement strand
TTATAGATATAAGCGTTAGATATAGCCCCCGCAAGGCTGGAGGCCTGACCCCTTCCCTCCTTCAGAGGCCAGACCTCCTTAAGCCCTATTCCTTATTGGAGATTAGCACAATTGCATAACTGGATGAAAGTATTCAAAGCAAAAATTTGAGTAAGGTTTAAAAAACTTATAGTTTATAGGGGCGGGCTAGCAAGCGCTGCTACGGAGTGGAATGCATGGCAATGCCTTCTTAAGAAAGCTGCTTAATAAGGTCATTTGCGATCTCTTTCATTTTTTCTACAAACTTTAAAGCATTATCAAGAGCTTCCTTTGCATCAGCCGAATCAATCGCAGCATAATCAGCATAATCAACTTCTTCGCGCTCAATTAGCAAGCTTCTAAACCATTTTCCATACTCTTTCGACACTAGACCCTCTAAAACTAGCTTTCTATTCACCATTGTCTTTACACCTTCGTGAGTCTTTGGATCTAAACCAAAGAGTATGAGAACCCCTTTTGCTGCATTAAGCGCGGCATAGTAACTTCTATTTATAGACGATCCCATCTTTTTTCATTTAAAAGTATTTTAGCATCTTCAAGAAATCTCTCGGCCTTCTCAAGGCGGTTCTTTGAGAGAGCTATCTTTTCGTCAACGCTAAGTGCCATAAAGTACCATGCCTTCCTCTTCTACACTTTTAATGAAAGGGCTACCAAGTTTTTCATTAATCTTTAATTCTTCAACAGAAAGGATCGCAACCGAAAAAGATATATCTGTCTCAAGCTCATAGGAATAAAACAAATCAAGGACCTTGTCTCTTATATCCTTGGTTTTTTTATTGACTATGACCATGATGTCCAAATCAGAATCTCCTCTGAAATCTCCGCGGACCCTCGAGCCAAAAGCAACAACTTTTATAACTCTGCTATCCTTGGACAACTCTTTTACTATTTTTCTTAATATATCTTTTTCCCTCTTAAACATAAACAAATGTTATCACAGCAAATTTGCTGTTACAATCCGGGCAGATACGGGGGATGCTGGTTTCCTATACGTACGGGGGACGCTGGTTTCCTATGTATCCTAAACAACAAGAGAAAACGAAAGACTAAAAAGTATGTAATTGAAAAGACTTAGGCCTCCTTGGAAACACTAGGAAACGAACGCCCCTTTTACTTTACCGATAGGCGTCTTTGCGATGGCTAATTTTAACTATCCAGACTGTACGATCATTGTCCAAAATTGAATAGATAATGCGATATCGTCCTTGCCGTATACGATATCTATCTTGACCGGCCAGCTTTTCGCAACCGATAGGCCGCGGCTCTTCAGATAGCATTTCGATGCGCCTTAGAATCTTTTTAACATCCTTCTTAGGTACCTGGTTGAAGTCTTTTTCGACAGATACTTTAAAGTAAATTCTATAGACGGCCATTTTCTTTCAATCTCTTAATCATTTCATTATAGCTGATCGAAGGCTCTTTAATCCTTTCCTCAAACGCGGCAAGATCCTCGGCATCCTCTTTAAGTGCTTCTCTAACCGCATCATTAACAATCTCCGATACCGACCGGGATGTTTCAATCGCTCTTAACCTCAGCGCTTTGTGAAGCTCAGGCTCTAAATATATAGTTGCTCGTTTTGTTCGGGTAGTCATAAGTCACCTCCTGGTTCTTACCATAAATAATAGCGCTATGACGTTATGACGTCAATTTTATTCCGAAGTGAATAGGAATAGGGGACGCCCTATGTATCCTAAACAACAAGAGAAAACGAAAGACTAAAAAGTATGTAATTGAAAAGAGTTGGAAAAAGTTGGGACTCATAGGAAACCAGCGTCCCCTGCTTCCTCCATGAACACCGCTGTTATTGCCAGAGGACGGACATTTGCTATATGCTAATACAAGGGATCGACCAACAGGATAAGGAGAATTAAAAATGCGTAAAAAATTGATTGTTTCAAATCCCGATGTAATGATGGGCAAACCGGTTATTGCTGGAACACGCATTACTGTAGAGCTTATTTTAGAGAAACTGGCTGCCGGTGAGACAATCGAACAAATTCTTGAAGCTCATCCTCAATTAACCCGCGAGGCTATTAAAGCTGCTTTAGCTTTTGCTAAAGAAGCTTTAATAGCCGACGTTATCTATCCAATTGAGGAGACGGTTGCGTGAACCTTTTAGTAGACGAGAGCGTTGATAAACAAGTTGTTGACCACCTTCGTTACGAAGGGCATAGCGTCTGGTCTGTTGCCGAGCTGGGTCCAGGAATTTCTGACGATGCTGTACTTGATCTTGCTAATAAGGAAGATGCACTACTTATAACATATAACAGCTGATAAAGATTTCGGCGAGTTAGTATTTCGCCTACGCCGAATTGCATCTGGGGTAATACTCATCCGCTTGGCAGGTCTAACTCCGGAGAATAAAGCTAAACTTATAGCTTCTGCTATCAATAAACACGCTTTAGAACTGCCACGAGCTTTTTCTGTAATTACTCCAAAAATCATTCGCATACGCCCGCAACCCCGCAACTTCTCGTAAAACACTAGACCTGATAATCATTAGGGCGCACCAACCCAAGCGTAAAGAACAAGGTTCTGTTACGCTCGGGAAAAGATGTCAAAAACAAATACTGCCCTGCGTCGCAGCTCTGGCACACAAACTTGCAAAGGCTTCCTACCATATAATGAAGAATAAGGAGCTGTTTATATCCGAGCGGGTGTTCGCCTAGAATTTTGATGGAGGCGGTAAATTGAAACCGAGGTTTTTCTGGGTACTGAAAAAGCAGGACAGGGGTCGAGCAAGTGTTTTGGCTAGACCTTAATCCATATGGGTGACCCCGTCTGCACTAGGCAACCAGCACCCCCTTCCCCTCTTTAAACCAACCATAGCAATTATAGCAACGTCCCTCTTGCTTTGTACTCTCTCTTTGCAGCTACGCAGTCTTTTGGGGCGTTAGCTTCTTATCCAGCTCAAGGGTATAAGTCAGTATGGTCTTGATATCCATCTTCTTCGAAGCATCAAGTATTTCTAAGCCGACGATCTTACCTTCAGAAGTTGTGTCTAAATTAACACCCTCTGTAATTTCTATAACACCCTCGGGCGTTTTATTCCCTAATTTTATATATAAGGCATCTACTTCTTTATCATAGTAAACCTTCATTTTTTCCGTTCCTTCTTCATAGGATAGCTTGTTATTACAGTTATTATATCACTTTCAACATTTACCACAATTTTCAAGGGGAATTTAAAGCCTTCGACCGTTTTCACGATTTCATGCTTGCCTTCAGCTAATTCCGCATTTTCCAATATACTGAATATTACAGCTTTTGAAATTCTGTAAAGCCTGGCTCTTCTTCTAGCGTGACGTGATAACTTTATCTTCACGGCATAACCTTAATAAGTTAATCTATTGCAATTGTCATACTTGTATGCTCAGCTCCGGCTATAATATTAACCCCTGGATTAATATTATAGTGGCTTGTTTGCTTGCTAGCTACCAAAAATCGCTGATTAATTGCAAGTCATGGCTCGCCTGCTTTTCGAAATTGCACGACAACACGTACCTGATTGAGTGCCTGGCAGCAGTCAAGCTTTCTACCTGCGGCGTTAGGGTTTTACTGTAAAGAAAGTGTGAGGTTGTGAAAACTTGAATGCATAAAATGCATAGCAGCATCCCTGATTCTACTATTTTTAGGATACCTTCTCTATGGGCAGATTTTCAATCGTGATATTAACTAAGTCAGAAATACCAAGTTTTTCACTTGCATCAAGAATTTCTATTCCTACAACATGACCTTTTTCATCAAAGTCAACGGTTACCCCTTCTTCGATATCGATTGAGTCAACTATTTTAGCCTCTCTAAGTCTTATATACAGAGCATCAGCGCTTTTACTATATTCTATTCTCATCATTTGGCTCCTTAAATGATTTCTTTCTAACTGTAACAGTAATAACCAGCACGTAATCTGATTCCTTTTTATATGTGACTCTTACGTGCCTTCCACCAATAAACTTATATGAATTAAACCTTCCTTTAATGCTTGGTTCATCGAGATCAGGATATTCGATAACATGCAATACCTCATCATCGCTTACCTCTCGCTCTTTCATGCGTTTTCTAGCATGGCGATCAAACCTAACCGGCTGCATGAAAATAACTTAGCAAGTTTATATAAAAGAGTCAAATCAGGTTCTTTGAAATGCATAAAAACATCCATCTAATTTCGACCCTTTGGAAAGTTGCTGTAGAAGTGCTAAAAGAGAAAAAGGCCTGGAGTACAAATCCAGGCCTTTTGTAATTAGCCAATATGACAGCTAGTTCTTTAGCTCAACTATCATTAGTTGATGGTAAAGGTTGCTGTGTTTGTTGCTGGGTCCCAGTTGACCGTTGCACCGAGAGCCTGAGCAACGAACCTGATTGGAAGCATTGTCCTTCCAGGCGATACGATCTCAGGAGCGGTGTCCATGGTTATAGCAGCACCGTTGATCAGCATGGTTTTGCTGCCAATGGTCATCTGTACCACGCGGTCGCCCT
>JASEIR010000161.1 GCA_030017355.1 Actinomycetota bacterium | reverse complement strand
CTATGAAGAACACCATAAGGTAACCATCACTGATGATGCATTGATTACAGCAGCTCAATTAGCTGACAGATATATATCAGATCGGTTCTTGCCGGATAAAGCAATTGACCTGGTAGATGAGGCTGCCTCAAAAGTGCGCATGAAGAGAATGACCTTGCCTCCGGAAACATTAAAAATTGAAGAGGATTTACATATTCTGCGGCGTGAGAAAGAGGCAGCCATAGCAGTTCAGGACTTTGAAAAAGCTGCAATGATTAGGGATAAAGAAAGAAGCATTGAGCTTGAATTAAGCAGCAAAGATTCAACCTGGGAAGCGCTTACCGACATACCATCAGCAACAGTTACAGATGAGCAGATAGCTGACGTGGTATCGACCTGGACTGGCATTCCGGTGTTTAGGCTAACCGAGGAAGAGACCTCAAAGCTGCTTAGGATGGAGGACGAGCTTCATAAAAGAATTGTTAGCCAGGATGAAGCCATAAAAGCAATCTCAAGGACCATAAGAAGAACAAGAGCTGGCCTTAAAGATCCTAAAAGACCATCGGGCTCGTTTATTTTCCTGGGGCCATCTGGTGTTGGAAAGACCGAGCTTGCAAAAGCACTTGCTGAGTTTCTCTTTGGTAATGAATCAGCACTCATCCAGCTCGATATGTCGGAGTATATGGAAAAGCACACGGTATCCAGGATGGTTGGCTCACCACCCGGCTATGTTGGCTATGATGAGGGCGGCCAATTAACCGAGCGAGTCCGCAGGCATCCATACTCAGTAATTTTGTTGGATGAGATTGAGAAAGCGCACCCAGATGTCTTTAACATCCTGCTGCAGATTCTGGAGGATGGACGCTTAACAGATGCGCAAGGCCGTACCGTTGATTTTAAGAACACAATTCTTATCATGACCTCAAATCTTGGCGCTCGGTTTATTCAAAAAGGTACTTCCGTTGGATTTGGCAAAAGCCAAGAGGGTTTAGCCTACGAGGACATGAAGAATAAGGTTATGAGTGAAATTAAAAAGACATTTCGCCCTGAATTTCTCAACCGAATTGATGAAATAATTGTATTCCACGAATTAAGCAAGGGTGATATCAAACAGATAATAGATATCATGTTCAAGAGAATTGCTGAACAGCTTAGAGAACAAGCAATTGAGGTTGAATTGACTGACGAGGCAAAAGATGTTCTGGTAGCAGAAGGATATGAGCCTGCAATGGGTGCAAGGCCGCTGCGCCGTGCAATTCAGCGCCTCATTGAAGATCCAATATCTGAAGCTCTACTCTCAGGCTACTTCAAAGCCGGTAATAAGATAGTTATCTCTGCAAAGGATGGCAAGCTTGATTTTCGCAGGCTTGAACCGGCAAAAATAGGCACAGCCGGTGGGCATGAAGCATGAGCAAAGTTAAATACATTATTAGATGTCAGGTATGCGGGCACACCGCTCCAAAGTGGATGGGGCGGTGTCCTGATTGTGGAGAATGGAATTCCATGGTCGAAGAACCCGCTGAGCCTGACATTTCCCTTTCGGCAAGAAACTTAAGTAGACTTGAAGAAGCACAGCCTATAACGGATGTTAAGGCTGAAAAAGAAACAAGAATTTCAACCGATCTGGCAGAGTTAGATCGTGTACTTGGTGGCGGTGTTGTGCCGGGTTCGTTAGTTCTAATTGGTGGCGAGCCTGGGGTTGGAAAATCAACTCTTTTGCTCCAAGCTGCAAATCACTTGGCCAACAAAATTGGGACCGTGCTTATGGTTTCTGGTGAAGAATCTACGCACCAGATAAGTTTAAGAGCAAATCGTCTAGGCACTCTCTCGCCAAATCTTATGCTTCTCTCTGAGATTGATGTTACATTGGTCAGCCATCAGGTTAAATTGATAGAGCCAGCTCTTCTTGTAATTGACTCAATCCAGACTATGTACCATCCTGATGTTGCATCAGCTCCCGGAAGTGTGAGCCAAGTTCGAGAGTGCACACATTATCTCATGAGGATTGCCAAGAATAGCCAGCTTCCAATATTTATTGTCGGCCATGTCACGAAGGATGGCTCGATTGCTGGCCCAAGAGTGCTTGAACATATGGTGGATACCGTTCTCTACTTTGAAGGAGAGAACTACCAGTCATTTAGGATTATAAGGGCGGTTAAGAATCGGTATGGATCAACTAACGAAATCGGCATCTTTGAGATGACCGACTCGGGTCTTACTGAGGTTGTAAATCCGTCAGCCCTTTTTTTAAGTCAGCGACCAGAGGACTCGTCTGGTTCAGTTGTCATTGCAACTATGGAGGGAACAAGGCCGCTTCTTGTTGAGTTGCAAGCCCTTGTAGCTCCCTCCTATTTATCAATGCCACGTCGGATGGCTACTGGGCTTGACCATAATAGACTATCACTTTTGGTGGCTGTGCTTGATAGAAGAGTAGGATTGCATCTTGGGCAAGATGATATTTATGTAAATGTTGTGGGTGGCGTTAAAATTGGTGAGCCAGCTGCAGACCTTGGAATTGTTTTGGCGGTTGCATCTGCTCATAAAAATATCATAGTACCGAAAGATCTGCTTGTAATTGGAGAGATTGGCTTAGCTGGAGAAGTTAGATTTGTAAGCCAGCTGGAGCAGAGACTAAAAGAGGCTGCAAAACTAGGTTTTAGGCGAGCCCTCGTTCCAGACCAAGACACTAAAGGTATAGATATTTCCAGCCTTGAGCTGGTAAGGGTCAAAGATATACATCAAGCCATTGATTACATCGCTTAACCAAGTTGGTATAAACTGCCTGTAAATTGCCACCGATTTTCGCCGATGGAATTAATATTAAAAGTTAGTTATCATAATCTAAACCTTTTATTTATGGGAGTTTTGGATGCAGCTAAGTCGCAAGGAAGAAAAAGAGTTAATAAAAGCGCTAGAAAAAGTTGCTCCTGGCACGGAGTTCAGAGAAGGCCTTGAGCATATTTTAAGCGCGCGCACAGGAGCCTTAATTGTAATTGGCGATACTGAAGAAGTTCAATCGCTCTGTAATGGTGGTTTTGAACTCTCTGTCGAATTTTCAGCTCAAAGATTATTTGAGCTGGCTAAGATGGATGGCGCCATAGTTATGGATGATAGTATAAGTCGCATCCTAAGAGCAAATGTTCATCTTGTGCCTGACCCAACGCTTCCAACAAGTGAAACAGGCATGCGACATCGGACTGCAGAAAGAGTTGCACGTCAAACACGGGCATTGGTTATATCGATATCGCAAAAGCGGGATATTATCTCCCTTTACCTTGACGGCATAAAATATGCACTTCAGGATATCAGAGTTCTTCTTGCAAAGGCCAACCAAGCCCTTCAGACACTTGAGAAGTATAAGATTCGCTTAGATGAAGTCTTAGCAAACTTAAGTGCACTTGAATTTGAAGATCTAGTAACGCTTCTGGATGTAGTAACTGTTTTGCAGCGTTCTGAGATGGTTGGTCGGGTATCCCGTGAAGTTGAAAGATATATTAGCGAGCTTGGAACTGAGGGGCGCCTAATAAGAATGCAGCTTGATGAACTTGTTGGCAATACAGATGAGCAGTCTTTAATGATAGTTAAGGATTATGCGTTAAATCTGGATGAGGTGGATGAGATAAAAGAGAACTTGGCGAATCTAATGCCGGAGGAACTTCTCAATCTTACTAATATTGCCAAGCTGCTTGGATATAAGGAAGTTGTTGATTTGCTTGAGCAGCCAGTTCATCCAAGAGGGTATAGGCTGCTAAGTAGAATACCAAGGCTTCCGCATCATGTTATTGAGAGGATTGTTGATAGATTCCATGACCTACAGTCCATTATGAGTGCTAGCCCAGAAGAACTAGATTCAGTAGATGGTGTGGGAGCAATAAGGGCAAAAGCCATAAAAGATGGACTGCAAAGACTTAAAGAGTACAATATTCTAGAGAGATATATTTAAGCGACCACCCACTGCAGACCCCACTAAAATCAGAGTTCAAGCATAGAGAAGAGGTCAGGTAAGGATAAAAGAGGCAAGGATAAAAGGACCTAGTTAGCTACATGAGACTATAAACCCCTAATGTTTCCAGCCTTTCGTTTTCTTTTGAGATAATGCTGTCCATATTTAGGCCAAGAAGGTTGCAAATTCCTGCAAGGTAGAATAAAGCTGCGCCAAGTTCATTTTCTAGGACTTCAACGCAGTTGGGGCATAGCGTACCTTTGAGGTGCGTTTGCACATAATTTGAAATCTCTGAGAGGGTTATATTATCTGGTATGGATTGCTTTGATGCATCGATTTCCAGACAACCGCAGGTTGTAACGGCCTTGACTATTGATCGATTTATGTGGGCACTTGAGTCTTGAAACTTAGACATCACATCTAAGATACTGCGATGGCGAACCAGGTATTCTGATGCAGTGCTTTGAAGTTGCTGACAACCCTTGTTTGACATTTGCTCCTCCTAGGTGCGCCCAACATGATTAATTCTATTAATTTTACTGCTAGTTGTCAAGTTGGTTGAGGAGAAGGGGAGGGTCTATGCGTTGCATGTTTTGGG
>JASEIR010000160.1 GCA_030017355.1 Actinomycetota bacterium | reverse complement strand
TGCCCCTCCCCCGCTTGCGGGGGAGGGTGTAGGGTGGGGGCCAGGGGAGGGTGAGATGGTCTTCCGTCTGTTCTTGTGCCCGTCTCCGTCCCTGGACCCTGGACCCTATTTTTGACGGCGGTCTGCAGTCGGCGGTCGGCGGTCGTTTTTTTTGCCGGTCCCTCGTCCCCGGTCTTAAATCCAATTCACTGATTTGTTAGTGAAACAATCTCACTGACAAATCTTCCGTCTCTTATAACAGGCCTGCCAGCGCTAAATACATCAGTGACAACGCCTTTTAGCTTACGGCCTGCATAAGGCGTGTTAATGCTTTTGGATTCAAATTTAGCAGGGTCAACCTCTAGTACAGCATTAGTGTCTAATATTACCAGATCAGCGGTATCGCCAACCCCAATACTACCCTTTGGGACACCCAATATTTTTGCCGGATTAACACTCATTAACTCTATTGCCTTACTTAGGCTAATAACCCCACTGCCAACAATATCAGTGATAATAAGAGCTAGTGTTGTCTCCAGCCCTATCAAACCAAATGGTGCATAATCAAATTCCATCTCTTTCTCATGCCGAGCATGAGGTGCATGGTCACTAGCAATTGCATCAATCACTCCATCCTTCAAGCCCTGGCGCAGAGATTCAACGTCCTTGCTAGAGCGAAGCGGTGGATTTACTTTAAAATTGGTGTTATAGCCTATTAAATCAGCTTCAGTTAGTATAAGGTGGTGTGGAGTAACCTCACAGGTTACATCAATTCCCCTCTCTTTTGCTTGCCTTACTAATTCAAGACTTCCGGCTGTGCTTAGATGAGCTATGTGGACCTTGCCACCTGTAAGTTCAGCAAGGATTATATCCCTTGCAACAATGATTTCTTCCGCAGCTGCTGGGATGCCTTTAAGACCAAGAATGGTCGAGTAATAACCCTCATTTATTTGCCCGCCTTTGGCCAGCGAGCTATCTTCAGCGTGCGAAATCACTGGCTTCTCCCACATCTTTGAATACTCAAGAGCGCGCCTCATTAATTGGCTGTTCATGACGCATCTACCATCATCCGAGAAAGCCACTACACCGGCCTTGACAAGCTCACCCATCTCAGAAAGAGTCTCTCCCTTTAGACCGTGAGTGATTGCACCTATCGGAAAGACATTTCCAAATCCTACATCAGCTGCTTTGCGCTTAACATATTCAACAACCGAAGCACAATCTATAACAGGCTCGGTATTTGGCATACAAGCAACGCTTGTAAACCCGCCTCTTGCTGCAGCACGAAGCCCGCTTTCAATAGTTTCCTCGTCCTCACGGCCCGGGTCGCGAAGATGGACGTGCATATCAACCAAACCGGGGATTATAACTTTCCCCGAAGCATCAATCACTTCGGCTGAGGATTTATCGCTCGTAATCCCAATACCAACAGAAGCAATTTTGCCATCTTCGACTAAAACATCCATTATATCGTTGGTATTGTTATGTGGGTCGATAACGTGACCACCGCTTATGAGATAACTACTCAACCTCCACACCGCCTAAAAGTAGGTATAGCACGGCCATACGGACAGCTACCCCATTTGTAACTTGTGTTGTAATAAGAGCTTGCGGCATATCAGCAATCTCAGCTGATATCTCAACCCCCCTGTTCATCGGCCCTGGATGCATCACCACCAGGCTTGACTTTGCTGCTTCTAGGCGCTTTCTGTTCAGGCCAAAAAGTGAAGCATACTCTCGAAGCGAGGGGAATAGCGATTCACCCTGGCGCTCAAGCTGAATCCGCAGAAGGTAGAGAATATCAACCTCAGGAAGAACCGCATCCAGGTTATAAGAGACATCAACCCCTAATCGATCGATATCTCTTGGAATTAAGGTCGGAGGGCCAACCACTACCACATCCGCGCCCATTTTCTTAAGGGCAAAGATATTTGACCTGGCTACTCGGCTATGGGCTATATCGCCAACTATGGCTACTTTTAGACCTTCAATCTTGCCAAACTTCTCGCGAATGGTAAACAGATCAAGAAGTGCTTGCGTAGGATGCTCATGAGAGCCGTCTCCTCCGTTAATCACGCCGCACTTTATGTACCTTGCTAGAAGTTCTGCCGAGCCTGAAGCTGGATGCCTTATAACAACAAGATCAGCTGCCATTGCTTCAATAGTTTGAGCTGTGTCTTTAATGCTTTCACCTTTTACCACTGAGCTGGCGCTTTTCGATATACTTACCGTATCTGCGCTTAAACGCTTTGCTGCAAGCTCAAAAGATGTTCTTGTCCTTGTACTAGGCTCAAAAAAAAGGGTCACTATAGTGCGACCCCTAAGTGTGGGAACTTTCTTGATTGGCCTTTTAGATATGCTCTTAAACGATTCAGCCATATCAAGTATAAGCGTTATTTCTTCCTTTGAGAGCTGGTTAATGCTTACCAAATCCTTATTCTTAAGTTTTAAGCTACTTTTCTCTTGCTCCCAGTAACCCAAAGCTGTTCCCATAATAAAATCTCTTTCTCCTGACTTATATCCTCATGACTTATATGACCGCCTGCTCTGTTGGCTATCTAACATTGCCTTGCCAAACTAGCCTATATCCGACTCTTCTCCAATTACCACCGAGTCCTCACCATCAACCTCAGCTACATTTACCTGCACCCTTTCCCTGCGAGCAGTCGGTATACTTTTGCCAACGTAGTCAGCCCTAATCGGCAGCTCGCGATGCCCACGATCAATCATTACTGCAAGCTGTATAGCTGCTGGACGGCCGAAATCCATAATTGCATCCATTGATGCCCTTACCGTGCGACCAGTAAAAAGAACATCGTCAACTAGGATTATCGTTCTGCCTGTAACATCAAAAGATATCTGTGTTCCATATACTTTTGGTGTCAGATGGGTTGACACATCATCTCTATAGAAAGAAATATCAAGTGCTCCTACAGGGATATTAACACCTTCTATCTCGGCTATTTTACTTGCTAATCTCTGGGCAAAAAAAATACCGCGATTGCGGATTCCAACTAACGCCAGATTTTCCGCACCGCGGTTCCTCTCCAATACTTCATGAGCTATTCGGGTAATGGCCCGGCCCATAGCGTCGCTATCCATTACCGTAGCTTTTGGCTTAAAACTCACAAATAGCCCCCTTTTGGTAAAAAAATTCCTCCATGCAGGCTTAGCAAGGAGGCTATCGGCTCAAGCAAAAGCAGGCATATTCTATTACCATCCTTACCAGCCTCACGGGACTAGATTTAAAGGCTTAACTAATGTTATCAGAAAGTTTGCCGCAGCGCAACCGTTTTGTAGTATCTATAATCTCCTTGACCCATTTTGCTGGCTTGGGTAAACTAAGCAGGTATAGGTTGCCTTGTCTTTAACTATAGGAGCAAGCGTGAGACTTAGCTACTCAGCCATTTCAACATATCAAAAATGCCCGCTTTCCTACAAGTTCCAATATGTTGATAGGCTCCCAACCAAGCCCTCGCATTACCTTAGTTTTGGCAACAGCATCCACGCGGCTTTGGAATTCTTTTATGGCATAGATACGCCCCAACCCCATAGCCTGGAGAGACTGCTAGAAGAGCTTGACAACGTTTGGATTAGCGATGGATATGAAAACGAAGCACATGAGAAGGAATATAAAGAGAAAGGCCGTGCCATCCTTACAACATTTTACCATGAAAACCTGCCCTCTTTTAAATTACCAGTTGCTGTAGAAAAACAATTTACGCTTGATATCGATGGAATTACTCTTGTTGGAGTAATTGATCGCATTGATCGCTTATCAAATGGTGGGCTAGAAGTTATAGATTATAAGACAAATGAGAAACTCCCGCCAAAAACTAAACTTAATACGGATTTGCAGCTTCCAATCTATCACATGGCAGTAGAAGAAATATATGGGACACCACCCCAAAAGGTGACCTTCTATTTCTTGGTCCCAAACCAAAAAATGAGCGCAAGAAAAACAAATCCTGAGATTAAAAATGCCAAGGACACAATCCTTAAGGTAGCGGACAATATACAAAAAGAAAAGTTTGACCCTTTTAAAAACCCTTTATGCCCGTGGTGCGACTTCATAGAGCACTGTCCCATTTACCGCGATGACCCAGTTATGCTGGCAAAGGCTGCTTCCAATGGCAAGATACCGAAAGCTTCTAACAGCAAGAGTGAGCAAGCAATTGGCTCTAGGGCTGAAATTAACAACCTAAAGCAAAGCGCTGCGGAGATTGAAAACGTGGTCGATGAGTATCTAGCGCTAACAAGACAGATTAGGCAAGCTCGCGTTCGGTTAGACGAACTGCAAAACATAATCCATAACTATTGTGAAAAGCAAGGCCTTACATCTGTCAGTGGAACGCGGGGTGGTCTAACGCGGATGGCACACAAAACAACCCATTACAATGTCGATAAACTTCGCAGCCTACTAGAGCCTCGCGGCCTCTGGGAGAAGGTTCTTGATGTCAACAGCAAGCTTCTAAAAAAGTTGCTTGATGATGAGGAATCCCGCGGTGAGCTGCGCAAGCTTATTGAGGCCGCAAAAGAAGTCGAAGAAATCAGTTACGTTCTTTATATAAAGGATGAGATGGCTGGCGACTAGCTCCTCGTTCCTCGCAGACAAGGGGGACGTTCATCGGATTTAGCCGATTTGAACCAAATCGGCTAAATCCGAT
>JASEIR010000015.1 GCA_030017355.1 Actinomycetota bacterium | reverse complement strand
TCCCTTGAGGGGAGGGGCTAGGGGAGGGTGATACCCACTTTCTAGACCCAAATCTTGCCCCTTGTCCCTGTGAGCTTCGCAATGACAATTCTAACCACCTCTGTCATTGCGAGCGACCGAAGGCCGTAGGGAAGTCGTGGCAATCTCCTCGTGATGACACTTCTTCTTTGCCTATCCCCCGTCCCTTGCAGCCTCCTTGCAAAGACAGAAAGAGTTATCCCTTATTTAATTTTGAATTTTTAAGGTCCAAGTTTATCCTAAGCAATAGCTAAAGACCTACCCAGGGTTCCAGTCCTTCGAACCTACAGTTCACCAGGACTGCGGCCCTTTTAAAGGCCTTGATTTTTAATTTTTTAGATCCTTCGCTATCGCTCAGGACTGCGGCCCTTTCAGGGTCTTGATTTTGAATTTTTAATTTTGAATTTTGAATTTTAACGGCACCTAGCTTTTATTTTTTCGAAGGCCGAAAAAATCTGCAGCTCTTCTCCCTCTTGTATTGTTCTTGGATCTAAAAGAACTGCATCCTCTTTAATCCGCACGATTATGGGCGGCTCATTTCCGCGCAAAAACTCCTCGATTTCATTTACAGTAGCCAAGCTGGATTTTACAGAAACCGCTGTTGTTTTTAGTTCAGCAAGAGGCAGTGAGCCGCCCCCCACCCTTGAAATCTCAGGTTCTGTGCAGACAGTAAAATCGTTTCCAAGAATCCTTGAAAGCTCGCCAGCAATTTTTATCGCTCTTGATTCTAGCTCTTCTGCTGGCATTGTTATCATCCTTAGCGTTGGATTCTTTTTACAAACAGTCTCTTCATCTAAATACTCTCTTAGCGTTGCTTCAAGTGCCGCAAGAGTCATCTTATCAACACGAACCGCCCTTGCCAGAGGATGTTTCTTCATTCTGTTTATAAACTCAGCCTTTCCAACCACCAGGCCAGCTTGCGGACCACCTAATAGCTTATCACCGCTAAACGTGATGACATCAACGCCAGCCTTAACGCTTTCTTGAACAGTTGGCTCATAGGTAATGCCGTACTTCGACAGGTCTACTAGGACTCCACTTCCAAGGTCTTCCATAATTGGAATACCCTTTTCACGGCTCAACCCAACCATTTCATCAAGTGTGGGCTCGTGTGTAAAACCAACTATCCTGAAGTTGCTTTGGTGTACGCGCAAAATCAGAGCTGTATTTTCACCAACCGCTGCGGCATAGTCCGAAATGTATGTTTTATTGGTTGTCCCTACCTCGCGCAAAATCGCACCGCTTTGCCTCATGACATCAGGAATCCTAAAAGAGCCACCTATTTCAACTAGCTGGCCTCTGGAAACTATCGCCTCTTTGCCACTAGCAAGAGTGCTTAGCGCAAGAAAGACAGCTGAGGCGTTATTATTCACAACCATACCTGCCTCAGCCCCTGTTATCCTAACTAAAAGTGACTCAATATGGCTATGTCTTGATCCCCGAGCCCCTGCTTCAAGGTCAAATTCCAGATTTGAGTATCCTGAAGCAGCATTAACAACAGCTTTTGTTGCCTCATCGCTTAAAATTGAGCGGCCAAGGTTAGTATGTATAACAACACCTGTCGCGTTAATTACTCTCTTCAAACTAGGTGCATACTGCTTCTTGAGCCATCTCTCCAGATCGCTCGCAATAGATGGGGCGGAAAGCTCCAAATCTCCCAGCTCGCTGTCGGGAAGTGTAAGAATCATTCTTCGCCGCTCCTCGATTAGCTGGCGGATGCCATCAACAATTAAAGGTCTTGGATATGCCACATTCAGTTCTTTAACACCTTCTTGGTCTAGAACTTCGTCGACCTTTGGAAGTTGTCTTAAATATTTATTTCTAGACACTAAATACACCTCACGGAAGCCCTCGTCGGTAAAATAGATAAGTTTAGAGGCGAGGGACTTTTAAAGAGTTGATTTAATTAAAGAGGTTTTTGGTTTAGATTTCAACTTGTGATGTCGGTGTTATTTATAAAAGAAGGAAATCAATAAGCACATATCGAATGTTCTTTTGGTTGGTCTTAACCTTCTTGCAGAAAAGATACCGACGTAGAGTTGAACTGCCTTTATTGATTTGCATGAAACGATTTGTGTTTGTGTAGCTTTACTAATTGCAGTAGCTAATTGAAATTCTAGATTAAGAAAAGGCAATAGTACTAATGGTAGAATTTATCAGCACTAGCGAAAGAGTCATAAATTCTGAGGCGGCTTTTACTATCAGCGCACTGCTTGAAAGGATAGCCTCCTTTGCTTCAACGCATTTTCTTAGACCAGGCATACGCTTTGGGAATTACTTGAGCATACCTCGAATTCCTGCCTATATCATCGGCGAAGCAATTTTTATAATCATTGCCCTATTTTCTATACTATATGGTGCTTGGCAGCTATACAGAATCCATGTAAGTTCAAGGATCCGATTTAGCAATTGGCAAGGTAAGTATGAAGAAGATCGCATTGACGGTATAGACTGGCAGTGGCGATGGTCTAGGGACGGTATCCAGTATATACAGCCATTTTGTCCGAGCTGTAAGAAAAAGCTTCAGGAGTCAAATACCGCTCCGTATGAAGGGAGCTTTGGGAATACAGTTGTTTCATCTCATTCAATAAGGATTTTTTGTACCAACTGTGGGCTTTCAAGAACTTTTGAGAAAGGCATACGCTTTGAAAAGGAAAAGGTTAAGCAAGAAGTGCTTCGGCGAAAACTCAAGCATCTAGCTTAGCAAAACATCCGTTTGATTCTAGTATGCCCCCTGCGGTTCTCCGAAGAGTTACCTAGTAAGGAATAGCACTTGGTAGAAGCATATACCTGCACGCGCAATATGCACCTAATATTAAAGATTAGCAGATGATTGCCGATACCAAATTCAGGGTTTAGCGATTTTGTTAAATAGTTAACGATTAGTAGATTTACTAGGGGTGGTCCATGAAAAAGCGCATTTTAAACCAAAGGATTGGTTTAGCTGCCTTTATACTGCTAATGATTATCTTTTTAGTCCCTTCTATTGCTCAGGCAGCTGATATAGCAGGAGACAAATCGGTATCGATAACGTTGATCAATACCGCTGTTGCATTCTTTATTTTCGCCTTTGGGGTCTGGATTACCTATCTAACTAGAGGTGGGTTCCTTTCGATTTCCTTTATTTTAATAACCGCTGGTATTATGGTTGGATGGGTATCAAAGATTGGATTTGAGTTCTTAACGAATTCATCTATTCTCTCCACCAATTTTGATGTGGTAGGCATATCGGAGGCTCTGGGCGGCATTATCCTTGTTGCTGGTTTTGTCCTGTTGAGTCAGAAGCTAAAGGGCTAATTCAGAAAAATAAGTATTTTCCGAAGGGCTAAGATATGGATAAGCAGCAAATCTTTAAGGAAATGATAAGCGAGATTATAAAGAAGAAGTTCTCACTTTACGGCCAAGTGTTGATAACTAAAATCTCCTCGACTGGCACAATCAATATTTCACCCAGTGGGGAGGTTATAGCCATAAATACTGATCCTAAACGTGCTCTTGAGAGCATATTAAACGTTTTTAAGGAGATATCTGGAAACGTTGGAGTTACATCGGCAATAACAGCGCTGAAGGTTTATTCGCTAAAAAATGCTGAGGTTAAAGCAGATATAGATGAGGTTGTGAGTAGGTTTTAAGCGCTAACAATCCAGCTGATGCTGAGATTGTCAAAGGGAGTGATTTGGTTGAAGAAGTTTTTTACTATAAGCGCCGGCGTACTATTTTTAGTAATCCTTTTACTAGGGACCGGAGCGGTTTCATTCTATAGTAGCGTTTCAAATTGTTCAAGCTGCCATGAGATGAGGCGATATTACGATTCGTGGAAGATATCCACGCATAGCAGCGTAAACTGCAATATCTGCCATTATAGGAATCCCTCCGAGGGATTATTCTCAATTAAAGGGACGGCACTTAGCAGGATAATAGCTCACTTTGTAAAGAAGAAAAAGAGTCCTAAAGCGTATATTAGCAAGCAAAACTGCTTGAAGTGCCACTCCTCAATCAGAAAATTTATCAAGGCAAGCCAAGAATTTCATATAGTAAATCCCCACCCAGTTCATCTAGCGGCTGGTTTTGTTTGCATGCACTGCCATAAAAACCTTGTGCATGAAACCAACGTTGCTGTAGATAGAAAAGCTAGAATGGAAGATTGTGTAAACTGTCATCGAAAAAAAGAAGTCTCAATCGAGTGCAAGACATGCCATTTTGGCACCCAAGAGCATATTGATAAAATAGCACAGGCAGGCGGCCTTGTGGTAAAAGCAAAAAAGAACTGTGAGGTTTGCCATACAAGCAAACACAGCGCAAGAACTGATCATAAAAAGGCAATTAAGAATGCAGGTGGATACAAAGGTACTCAGACATGCTTAAAGTGCCATGTATATGCTGTGAAGCAGCTTGAAGCATCTGTTCACTCAAGACTTAGAACAAAAGTGGCTCATGTGCCAAGCCTTGCCAAAGAGGAAAGAGGCATGGCAGATAAAGCGGCTAAGCCAGCAACCTGGGCATATATGGTTCCCAAAAAAGATGGGGCCATGAAAAGCCTTGGATGCGGTCAGTGCCATGTTGGCGGAAGCAAACTTCCAACTCCACAGATGGCATCAACTATTGATTGTTTGATTTGCCATGCGAAAAAGTATGATATGGAAAAGCGCCTTGTTGTAAAAGAAGGCGATGCCATGAAGTGGGTCAGCGATCAGAGCCTTGAGTCAGCTGCCTCTGTTGAGAAGCCAAAAGCTGAATATTGCTGGCGCTGTCATGAGGACCATATGGCAGATACGCGTGGCACCCCTTATACTCCAGAGCGTGATGTTCACGCTAAAGCAGGCCTGCCGTGCCAGAGCTGCCATGCAACAGTTGATCATAAGATAGCTAAGGGTGTTGTGGCTGATTTGATGGCAAATGATATACCTGAGGTAACAATTGCATGTACCTCTTGCCATGTTGACTACCGACATGGAGTTAAAAATATCGATACACACCTTAGCCGCATGGCTTGCCAATCTTGTCATATTGGCAGGGTTAGTGGTCTAGCTGTGTGGGATAAAACTAAGAGCCAGAAAGATAAAGATGGCATTTTTGGAGACCTTAAGGTAAGGAAGGATAATATTAAGCCTACATTCCTCTGGTTTAACGGGAAGGCCGATAAAAATGGATTCCCGGCTGGGAGCAGAAAAGATAAGAAGGCAAAAATTTACCCGTATAAAATCGTAAAACAAATATCGGCAGTCGATCCAAAAACTCAGAAGCCGGTAAATGGTGCTGCAACAGTATTTGCTAAAACCGGAAATTTTGCTCTGGCTGTTGAGGCGCTAGCGAAATTTACGGGAATGCCTAAAGCCCCACAGTGGATTAAAGTTGAAGGAAAGAAGATCGAGCAGCTGAACCACTCTATTCAGCGCAAGGGTTTGGATTGCAACGATTGCCATTCAAAAAATGGCCTGATGAATTTTAGAGAGCTTGGTTATTCAAATAAAGAGATCGAGAAGCTAACTTCTCCGAAGTAAAAATAAAGGGTTCTTCTCGCCCCCACTTGCGCGATCCTTCGCTTCGCTTTAGGACTGGCTCTTAAGCTACGCCTCGTTTAATGATTTTTGCTGCTGCTACACTCAGGGTAGCCTCAGGTGTGCTCAGATGTCGGCTCATATGAGCGTGCTTCGCTTATTTTCATACCTTCTGATGGTGGCACAAGCTTTAGTTTGGGGCATGAGCGTCTATCCTTAAAATAACGAAAGCAACGCAAAAATTTTAATTGTCGCAATTTTGTGAAATTTTGCTCTCAAGTGGGTAATAAAAGCAAACATGAAAGGAGGCGGAGATATTTATGGGAACACCGCAGGAAGAAATGAAAAAACTAAAAAGCCAAGGACCCGGAAGAACAATGATAGCGGATTCGGTTGTTGCTAAGATTGCAAGCATAGCTGCTCGTGAAGTCCCTGGCGTGCATGATTTAGGTGCGCCAGCAGCTCGCGTTATTGGTGGGGCTATTTCAAGGATTACAGGGGCACCAATGCCAGTGGGCGTTAATGTGGAGGTTGGAGAGGAAGAGGCGGCAGTTGATGTTAACCTTATCGTCGATTATGGACAGGCTATTCCTGAGGTTACCGATCGGGTCCGGAAAAACATCATTAACCAGATTCAATCGATGACGGGCCTGCGTGTAAAAGAAGTAAATATCGCAGTTAATGACCTGTTCTTCCCACAACAGCAGCAACAGCAGGCTGGGGAAAGTGAACAACGTGCCGCTTGATATTTTAGACGAGAAAAGAAGAATAGCTCTAGCTATCAGGTCTGCGGTAGGAAAGGTAAAAGGAGTCTCGCTTGTTCAGAGACCAATGGTTGGTGCCTCGTATCCATACAACCTTGATGTTCCTGGGGTATGGGTGCATGGGCCTGATGCTAAAGGGCGTTACGGAGTTATCGTTAGCATCATAGTAAGTGGAATGAGGATTTCAGAAGCAGCTAATAAATTGCGCTCTGAAATTTGGGGCGAGCTTGATCGGAGAGGTTATGCTGGCCATGTGACCAGCATTGATATTAGAGTAGAGGATTTGATTATGGCGGTATGAGATTATTTAATCGTTTACTTGCAACAATAATTTCGCTTGCGCTAATTTTTGGGTCGGCAATAGGTACGCTCTATCTAATTGGAGTTCTAGCTCGTTTGCCGTCGTTAACTTCCCCAATAAGAAGATTGTTTACACCGCTTTTGGCTCTTAGTGCTAGCCAAATTGGAGCATTACTTCTAGCGGTATCACTGCTAGCGCTAGTACTGTTGATATTGGAAATTCGACCTTTTAGGGCGCGCTTTGTGTTGGTAAGGGATGATAGTCAAGGAATGACGCAAATCTCAAGGCCGGATATAGAAAGATGCCTGAGCCAGCGCCTTTCTAAGCTGAGAGCAATTACATCTGAAGGTGTGGATATTTTAGTCCACGGAAAGCAATTTGATGTATCAGCTAACATTGCAGTTTCATCTCAGGCAGACCTTGGCCAAGTACGCGCTCAGGTTGAGGAGAACATCAAGGCAAATTTAGAGTCAATTGGGGTGGGGGAAGGCCTTAGACAAATAAGCACTCGAATATCCAGGTTTAAACGAGCTGCATAGTGGGGATGACCATGGATACGCTAAACAGAGTGTTACTAGCGTTAATAGCCATTATTATTCTTGCGGTAAGCTTAACCAGTGCTTTACTTGCATTGGGGGTTGTAACGCCGTCGCAGGTCAATTCCATTATTCCTTATCTAAGAATCATAAACCTATTCCAGGTTAATCTGGCTACGACAGGGTTAGCATCAATTTTGCTTCTAATTGTTGTACTGGTTCTCTCAGTATTATGGTTTCGGGGCCAATTTCTCGGGATTGTAAAACCTGTTGTAGGTGGTCGGTATGAGATTAAGGAGAAAGGGCCAGGATTTACAACTGTAAGTTATGATGTGCTTGGCAGGGCGATGGACTTTGCGATATCGAAAGTCCAGGGAGTGGTTGGTTCCAAGACGCAGATTTATTCGGAGAGAGAAGGACGGGTATTTGCTCACTCCTCGCTCATGGTTAGAAGGGATGCAAAAATAAGCGATATTGATAAAAAGATTCGGAGTCTAGTTAACCAGGAGTGGCTTGATAAATTTGGCATTGCGAAGATGCGCCATGATATAACAATTAATTTAGAACCTACCGAGAGGCGTGTTGTTTAGTAAAAGGGGGTTATGAAATGAGCAATACACAATTTGCGATTCTTATGGGGCTTATTTTAGGAATCGCATGGATAGCTTTTGGCTTTGCATCCATTTTGCTAGGGATCATTTTAGCTATAGGCGGTTACTTTGTTGGCCGGATTCTCGACGGTCAGGTTGACTTGCAAGCATATATAAGAAGATACTCAAGGTCGTAGAAGAACTATAGACAGTAGTTACTATACCTCTATTATTTAACCAGGAATTGATTTGAATTGCTATCCAACAAAGTATATTATTAGCTAAAATCAATTCTTGGCGATTTGCTGTATGGACAAAGCTGATGTAGTAATTGTGGGAGCAGGGCCAGCAGGTTCATCTGCAGCCTTTTTTTTGGCACAACAGGGAATTGAAGTGGTCCTAATTGACAAGAGCCATTTCCCGCGTGAAAAGGCTTGCGGTGACGGGCTTGGGCCGCGCGCTATCCAGATAATGAATAAAATGGGCTTAGGTAATTGGTTGGCATCTGGCAGCTATTACCGATGCAATCGTGTGCGCATGGTTTCAAGCATGGGCTCTCGTTTTGAGGCACATATACCAGCCGAGGACACCCCTTACCCGTATTTCTACATAGTATCACGCAGAGATCTAGACCATAAGCTTGTAGAAACGGCTTCTAGTGCAGGGGCTAGGGTTTATATGGGCCATAAAGCTGTATCTCCTGTTGTATCTAATGGAACCGTAAAAGGAGTAAGAACTTCCTGCAATGGAGAAGAGACAGAAATTTCGTGTAAAATTTTAGTCTGCGCTGATGGCACGAACGGGTCTTTTGCGAAGTATCTTGGTTTGCAAAGTGTAAAACCACATGCTTTTGCTGCCAGGGCTTATTTTTCTAATGTTAAGGGCTTAGACGATTGCATAAATATCTACATTGATGAGCGCATACCTGAGGGCTATGCATGGATTTTTCCGGTAAGTGAAACAACTGCTAATATTGGGCTAGGTGTAAGCTGCCCAAAGATGAAGCAGCTTGATGTTGATGTAAAAAGGCTGATTAGATGGTTTGTGTCTGAAAAAGATACCTCTCCAATAGATTTAAGCGATGCGGCTGCAGCCACAGATATAAAAGGGGCGCATTTGAGGATGGGGTATGGGAGGTATAAAAGTGTAGCAGATGGAGTCTTGCTTGTTGGCGACTCCGCTGGATTAATCAACCCCTTGACTGGCGAGGGGATTGCATATGCATTAGAGAGCGGCGAGCAAGCAGCCTTGGTTATAAGGCATGCTTTTAGCAAAGGAGATATATCAGAAAGAGCCCTTATGCTGTATCAAAATCATTTGAATAAAAACTTCTACATGAACCACCGCGTTTATGAGCTGATAAGATTTGGTTTGGCTAATTATACGTGGATGGATAAGCTTATCAAAAAAGGCGCAAAACATCCAGAGCTTGCTGCCAAATTTACAAGCATAATGATGAGTACAGCCAAGCCCTCATCAATCTTTATGCCCAAGATGCTTCGATGCATGCTGTTTTAGAGAGGGCAATAGCCCCAAGCACAGCCGCCTGAATATTCTGAAGATGCTGTAATTGGCTGCTTAAGGATTTTATTCTCCTCAGGTCTTCCAATATAGAGAACCTGCTCTTTCTTACTTCCATATCGGTAAACAGTAATGCCTTTACATCCAAGTTCATATGCAAGAAGGAATATCTTGCGAACATCATCAAGAGTGGCGCTCGCAGGTAGGTTTACGGTTTTAGAAACAGCATTATCCACATACTTCTGGAAGACCGCCTGCATACGCACATGCCACTCCGGTGCTATATCAAAGGATGTAACAAATACCCTCTTAACATCATCTGGAATTTCCTCAAATTCCTGAATCGTGCCTTGCTTTGATATCTCCATCATAAGCTCTGGGGTATAAAAGCCCCGTTCTTTTGCTACTTTTTCAAATACAGGGTCAGTTTCAAGCAGCGTTGTTCCTTCCATGACCTCTCTGGCATAAGCAATAGCAAATAAGGGCTCGATACCGCTGCTTGTTCCCGCAATGATGCTTATGGTGCCGGTTGGAGCAACAGTAGTAACCGTGGCATTTCTCATTTTTGTGTATCCAGCTTTATCCCACTTGCTTCCCTTGAAATTAGGGAAGGAGCCTCTCTCCTCAGCGAGCTTGACTGATGTTTTAATAGCCTCATCATAAATGAAGCGCATTACTTCCTCGCCAACTTTAAGGGCTTCCTCGCTATCATATGGAATTCCCAGCTCGAGAAGCATCTGAGCAAAGCCCATAACGCCCAGGCCAATTTTCCTGTTTGCTTTTGCCATAAAATCAATTTGAGGGAGCGGATATTTACAGGCATCAATGACGTTGTCCAGGAAATGAGTGCTTAGTTGAGTAATTTTTCTCAACTTATCCCAGTTGATTTTTCTATCTTCGACTACCTTGTGAAGGTTAATTGATCCCAGATTGCAAGGCTCATAAGGAAGGAGAGGCACTTCACCGCACGGGTTTGTGCTCTCAAACATTCCAATCTCTGGCGTTGGATTTGCCTCGTTAGCCCGATCGATGAAGAATAAACCTGGATCACCTGTTGTCCAGGCCATAGCTACCATCAAATCAAACAAATATTTCGCTGAAAGTTTGCCAGCAACACTTCCATCTCTTGGGTTTATTAACTCAAAATCCCCATCCTCTTTAACTGCTTTAATAAATTTATCGCTGACTGCAACTGAAAGATTGAAGTTTGCAAGGAAGTCCTCCCTTTTCTTTGCAGTTACGAAGTCAATGATATCCGGGTGATCATCTCTTAAAATGCCCATATTTGCGCCGCGACGTCTGCCGCCCTGCTTGATGACGTCTGTTGCTGTATCAAATATGCGCATAAAAGATACTGGTCCCGAAGCTATACCTTTTGTTGATTTAACAACATCGCCTTTTGGTCGAAGTCTGGAGAATGAAAAACCTGTACCACCACCAGTCTGGTGAATAATTGCCATGTGCTTTAATGAATCAAATATTTCGGGGATTGAATCGCCAACAGGAATAACAAAGCATGCAGCAAGCTGACCTATTGATGTGCCAGCGTTCATCAGTGTTGGTGAGTTAGGAAGAAACTCGAAGTTTACCATCAGATGGTAAAACTCTTCTTCAAGCGCTTTTATATCGGCTTCGGGGTTGTAGAGCTTATCTGCTGAAGCAACAGTAACAGCAACTCGTCTAAACATTTGGCTAGGTGTCTCGATAACGTTTCCCTCATCATCTTTTTGTAGATATCTTTGGCTTAAGACTTTTGCTGCATTTACGCTTACCTTTATATCGTTAAGGGGCACCCCAACGAATTCTCGAGCCGCCCGAACACTTGCCCGCATCTGACGATAGAGAATGTATGCCTTAGCTACTTCTGCCAGATTTTCCTCAATTAATACCTGCTCGACTAGGTCTTGGATTTGCTCTACTTCTGGGATTGGCATCTCTTTTGCTTTTCTCTCAAGCTTATTAGTAACTTTTTCAGCTAAGCTAGAAGCCAGCGTGCCATCTGGCTGTCCCACAGCGTTTAAAGCCTTATGTATTGCATTTGCGATTTTCTGCATCTCAAAGTTAACAATTCGACCATCTCTTTTGCGCACTTTAGCAACCAATTTGGTCCACCTCGCCTTAAAGACTCTTCCAATCTCAGACTCTTATCGATCTCGCCTCAGACCTTTAGGATTGTTTCTAGCTGACAACTTACCCTTTTTTGTTGAGTGTCTCACAATTAGGTGCGCTTTAATGACCCTTGTCTCTTGGTGCTGGCCTGCTTCTATATGGAAGCGGGATGTATTCTACCGATGGCCTTCTTTGTTGAGTTTGTGGGTAAAGTTGCATCAGCTCGTGAAAATCTTTTGGCAGGTTGCTATTTACTGGAAGCCCCAATGATTTTGCTTCATCAACACTTATTGGATAGTCGTGAGTCCAGCGCCCCTCGCTAAGTTTTTTTGCAAGTTCAATAGCTTGCTCCTCTGGCATCTTATCTTTAACTAGCTCAAAAATTACCTTATTTACCTGGTTAATTGCCTTTTTTGCTACGTCGGCAAGAATGAGGGTTTGGTCATCCCTGTTGCCTGGGTTTGGTATCTGAGCTGCAGCAAGTATAGATGCAGCTGGGAAAGACCCTCCCCTTGGATCTCCTATCTGCGGATCAATTGGCCCAAGCACGGCATTGGCATCCATTACTATCTCATCAGCAGCCAGAGCAATAAGAGTTCCACCAGACATAGCGTAATGTGGGACAAATACCGTGACTTTTGATGGATGCCTCTTGAGTGCAAAGGCTATCTGTTCCGCGGCTAAAACAAGCCCGCCTGGTGTATGCAAAACGATATCGATGGGTACATGTGCGTCTGTTAATCGGATGGCTCTTAAGATTTGCTCAGAATCTTCTATATCGATATAGCGAACAAATGGAATTCCAAGAAAACTTAAGGCTTCTTGACGGTGAATTAAAGTAATTAAGCGCGTCTTTCTGTTTTCCTCTATTCTATGGAGGAATTGCAATCTTCTTATATCTAAAATACGGCGCTGAATTATAGGGACAATAAAAAGCAGTATAAACAGCAGCCAGAAGATATCCGAAATGCTTATCCTCATAAACGTCCCTTTAACCTGTCGGCCCAGCTATAAAATCAGATTGTTTATTCCTTATTTTCAACGACATCATTCAATTCGGCTACTAGTACATTTGGATCAATGCCATGCAACGCTGCACCTTGCTCAATGTTCTCGAGCCTTGAAACCGCACAGCCAAAGCAGGCCAGACCGTATCGTTGGAAAACATCAACGGTTTCTGGATACTGTTCGACACATTCAGCAATAGACATGTCTTTGGTAATGATAGCCATCATGATCTCCTTGTAAATATCTGGTTGATAGACTTGCGATAGGGTAAGCCAAGTTTACGTAGCTATATTGTATCTAAAAATGGCATCCACCGCACTGGTTGTGTGATTTGTGACAAGACAGGCAGTCATTCGACCCGCCTGGGATTTTTGCCTCACTCTTATTATATCCGGAAACCTTGCTGTGGTCTAAGATTAATTTTTTGTTGTCATAGTGACAGAGTTTACAGATATCGTTGCTCGGCTTTTCCTTTGATAAGGCAGCGATCTTATCTACATCGACCAGAGGTCCACATTTGCTACATTGCCAGCCTGACTCGCTGACTGTAACAGTACCGCCGCATGTCCCGCAAGTCTTATTGTCCTTGGTAATCTGCTTACCACATTTTGGGCAGAATAGCGTACCGGAGATTTTTACTTTGTTGTTTTCAGTCTTGCTGACAACTATTCTCCCGTCCTTGAGGTGGCACCGTGTGCAGACCTTCTCTTCTTTGATACGCTTCGCAAGGTTAGCCTGGTTACCGGCTTTCCTATTGGGGTCCATCAGATTATCATCGCCTGTGTGGCAAAGGTCGCAGCTTTGCCCTTTCACCGAGTCGTGCATTTTAACCATGGATGGGTTTTTGCTGTGGCACACGCAGGGCGGCATTGAAGCGTTGTTTTGCATGGCTTCTTCAGGAGGTGGCACACTGCCCTGACCGGAAGTCTTTACAGTGGATGGTTGAGTAGCGGGCGGTGTACTTAGCCCCGTAAGATATCTATCACTCTCGGAATTTATGTATAGTGCGTAACCTATCCCACCGATAGTAACTGCCAAAGCAATCGCCAAGGCTATATAGCTTAGCTTATCGCGGAAAATCTTCAAACTAATACCTCCTTTTAGACCTCGACCTCTATCTCGTTTCCTAATTTTCCGATATTGTCAACCGGTTGTCTGCCTTGTTCTTTCTTGTTTAAGTTGGTAACTCTTGATAGAGTAGTCGACTCGAGAACCGAGAGCATCTTGTCTTGCGCTGACTGCCAGGTCCTGTGAATCGGGCAGGTGGGTTTCCTGTGACAACCAGTAGCGCCGATAAGGCAGTGATTTAGAGCAATAGGTCCCTCAATTGCCTCAATTATCTGCCTTATGTTAATTTCATCTGGCCTTTTGCCTAGGTAAATGCCACCACCAGCTCCGCGGATGGTACTAACTAACCCCGAGCTCTTTAAACTTGGGATTATTTGAACAAGAAATTTTTGCGGGATATCTTGTCTTTTGGCGATGTCTTTTGACAAGATGGGCTGCTGTTCATAGTTTATCGCAAGGTCAACCATTGCTCTGATTGCATACTCTGCTTTTCTGCTTATGTTCATCCTTATCCTCCAAGTAAAACAACAGATGGACTGAGAATTAAAAAAGCGAAAAATGTACTTAACTAAGTTAATCAACTTTATCATATTATGTGCCAGCTATCTAATCAAGCATTGATTAAAACAAAGAGACAGCACTATATCTATGTCTAATTCTCTTAACCTGTTATAATAAATCTCAATACTTTTAAGCCTTAACATAAGCATTGCTTTGGAGGATGCATGAACATCAACCAGCTTAGGGCATTTATTAATATTGTTGAAAAAGGAACATTTTCCGCAGCTGCAAAAGTTTTAGGCATCTCTCAGCCAGCTGTGAGCCTGCAGATACAATCACTCGAAGAGTATCTTGGCGTTGATTTGCTGGACCGCAAAACTAAAAAAGTTCGACCTACCGAAGCAGGCAAGCTTTTTTATCAAACCGCAATTCAGATTGTGCAACAAATAGATGATTGCTGTCACCAACTTGAAGAACTTGGTGAGTCTGTTAGGGGCAAGCTTGCAATTGGGGGAAGCACAATACCCGGTACATATATTTTGCCCAAGCTTTTAGGTAGGTTTAAAAAAGCATACCCCGATGTTTCTGTTTTTCTAAAGGTTGCTGATACCAGTGAGATTGCAGAGCAAGTCATATCTGGTGAACTTCACGTAGGCTTGGTTGGCGCAAAGCTCGGCACTGGTCATTTAAACATCCGACCATTCCTAAGCGATGAGCTTATACTTATTGCGCCAACCAATCACAGTCTTGCTGGGAAAAAATCAGTATCCATAGATGAGCTCTGTAAGGCTGATTTTATTACCAGGGAGCGCGGGTCAGGCACTAGACAGACAATAGACAATTACCTAGCTAACTTTAACCTGGGCCATTATGACTTAAATATTGTGATGGAATTAGGCAGTACTGAGTCGGTGGTCAGCGCGGTAAGCGCTGGTCTTGGCATATCAATTGTCTCAAAGTGGGCAGCTGAGCGCTGCTTAAAAGCTGGCGAGATAGCAACGGCAAATCTTCCCAGCCCAGGAATTAAGAGAAATCTTTATCTAGTTGTTGGGAAAAATGTGCTATATAGACCAGCACAGGCTTTTCTATCCTTTATTGAAAACCTGGATGAAAATAAGGTAAAACCTTGAGAACTTCTTAAGTTCATTCTATGCTTAATAAAATAAATATTTGCGAATTCTAAAGACTCCGACCCGAAATCCCTAAAGCGATGCTATGGGATGAGGGCGTCGGGCTCGTGATTCGAGCGACCGGCCAGGGTTAAGCTGGAAACGGCTTGGCCTCCCGTCATTGGAAAGGAGACTTAGCTTAAGGTCGGTCTTTTCCATGGAAGACCGATTTTTTGTTCTATAAGCATCAAGGGAAGAGATTAACTTGAAAGGGGAAGCTGTATGAAAAAATCCTTCGTTGTTTTGCTTGCAGCTTTTGTGGCTGTACTTGGTTTTGTTGGTTGTGCTGGTAAGCAGGTAGTTTCAAGCAAGCCTGAAAAGGCTTCTGAGAATAATAAGCAGATGCAAAGTCGTATCGTAATCTTGGCTACTACCACGAGCACAAGGGATACTGGTCTTCTTGATGAACTGCTTCCTGCATTTGAAAAGAAGTATGGAATTACAGTAAAACCAATTTCGGTTGGCACAGGCGAAGCCTTAAAAATGGGCGAGCGCGGGGATGCTGATGTGCTGCTTGTTCATTCTCGTCAAGCTGAAGATGAGTTTATGGCAAAAGGCTTTGGAAAGGTAAGAAAAGATGTTATGCACAATGACTTTGTACTTATTGGTCCAAAGAATGACCCGGCAGCTGTTAAAGGCAGCAGCAGCGCTGCAGTGGCTTTTAAGAAGATTCAAAGGGAAGGGGCTCTTTTTGTTTCAAGGGGAGATGACTCCGGAACGCATAAAAAAGAGCTTAAGATATGGGATGAGGCAGCTATTAAACC
Source organism: Actinomycetota bacterium (assembly GCA_030017355.1). GTDB lineage: Bacteria > Actinomycetota > Aquicultoria > Aquicultorales > Aquicultoraceae > JASEIR01. The sequence continues at coordinate 4,966 of JASEIR010000015.1, read as the reverse complement.
AGGTGGGCCATGGTATATTACCACAGGCCAGGGTATGGCAGAAACCATTCGCATAGCTAACGAGAAACAGGGATACACGCTTTCAGATAGGGGAACTTACCTAGTTCAAAAAAATAACATCGATCTTGTGGTTCTACTTGAGAAGCGCGGCGACCTTCTTAACCCTTACGGAGTTATAGCTGTAAATCCAGCCAAGTATCCAAAGGTAAATTACGATGGAGCAATGAAGTTTATCGATTTTATTACGTCAGAGGAAGGCCAGAGGCTAATTGCAAACTTTGGCAAGGATAAGTATGGTCAACCCCTTTTTGTTCCAGATTACCGGTAAAGGTTAGGGACTAGGGGAGGGTGAGCTGGCCTCCTGTCCCTGGTCGGATTTTCGAGGAGCGAGGGTTAATATGGACCTGATTGTTGAAGGTTTTAAACAAGCAATTATATTGATAATAACTGGCGATGAGCTAGTAGTTGAGGCAACTCTTCGTTCATTAGAAACTTCTGGGTTGGCAGTTGCCGTAGCAATACTTATCGGCATCCCGTTTGGTCTTTTACTAGCTCTTACACGCTTTCCAGGAAGGAATATCGTTATTGGTATGGTAAATGCAGGAATGGGCTTACCACCAGTAGTTGTTGGCCTGTTTGTTGCTGCTTTGCTTTGGCGCTCTGGGTTGCTTGGTTTCCTGGGCTTAATGTATACCATTCCTGCTATGATAATAGCCCAGGTAATAATAGCATTGCCGCTGGTTACTGGGTTTACTGTATCTGCTATTCAACAGCTTAATCCAAAGCTTAAATATCAGATTCTGGCGCTTGGTGCGACCAGGTCTCAAATGCTATTTACTCTGATAAAGGAGGCAAGGCTAACAACGCTTGCTGCCGTAATGGCTGGTTTTGGGGCGATTATTTCTGAAGTTGGTGCAGTTATGATGGTTGGCGGAAATATAAGCCGTCAAACACGGGTGCTGACCACTGCAATCGTAGAGCTTGTTGGTAAGGGGGATTTTGGCCGCGCAATGGCGCTAAGTATTATTCTTCTTACGCTAACCTTTGCTGCAACATACACATTGACACATTATCAGCAGAGGGGGACTAGGCTATGAGCCGGCCATACCTCGAGATAAGCGGATTGATAAAGCGCTATGGCGCAAGAACTATCCTGGATATAGAAGAACTTGCTGTTAACAGGGGAGAGCTTCTTGCTATCATTGGACCTAACGGCGCAGGCAAAAGTACGCTCTTGCGGTTGATTGCGCAGCTTGAAAAGCCAACTGCGGGCACTATTAGGTTTGCTTTTGTTCAAGGGGCGAACGCTGGATTAGAAATTCGAAGACGGCTGTCCATGGTATTTCAGGATTCGCTTCTTCTCTCAGGAACGGTATTTGATAATATCGCTTATGGGCTGAAGGTTCGCAAAACTCCTAGAATCCAAATAGAAAAAAAGGTGCGTTCCATAGCTGAGATGCTTGGTATTTCTAATCTCCTTAGTGCTTCGGCAGGAAGTCTTTCAGGCGGTGAAGCACAACGAGTGTCCATTGCGCGGGCGCTTATACTTGAACCAGAACTTCTACTGCTTGATGAGCCGATGGCCTCGCTTGATCCACCAACAAAGGACTTGCTTCTTGCTGATTTAAATAGAATTTTAAATATGCTTAAGATGACAGTAATTTATGTCACTCACGAGCGCAGTGAAGCTGTTTTGCTTGCAGACCGGTTGGCTTTTATGGATAAAGGCAAGATTATTCAGGTTGGGCCAGCGCACGAAGTGCTGGATCATCCAATCAGCCGAAAAATTGCGGATTTTGTGGGGGCTGAAAATGTCTTTGCGGGGAGTATAGCTGGGGTCTCTGATGGTTTCTTGCGCATTAAGCTTGGCGATATAGAGATTTTGGCAGTCAACAAACCTGGTCAAAGCGGTGCTGTTTGGGTTTCAATCAGGCCGGAGCATGTCACCGTGGTGCCGGCCGACAGGTGCCAGGCAAATGGCATCCAGAATAATTTTAAAGGCACTATTGAGAACTTGATGAATCTTGGAGTCTTTTATAGAGTGGTTATAAACTGCGGATTTCCTATCTCGGCATTTATTACTAAGCAATTAGTTGATTCTATGGGCCTGAGGGTAAAACAAGTAGTTTATGCGTCATTTAAAGCTGAAAGAGTTCACATTATTCCTCGTGAGAGTGAGGAATGCGCGTATGGCTAGAAGCATAAAGACAAAAGAGATGTCAGCAATTATTCTTGCTGGTGGCAAGAGTACGCGGATGGGTCGAGATAAGAGCTCGGTAATGATTGGTGGAGAGACTCTTCTTGGCAGGTCAGTTCGTATGCTAAAGGGCATGTTTGATGAAGTAATTGTTGTCAACAATGGTCAAACCCCGCCTGTTCCAAGAGGCGTAAAGGTAGTCCATGATGCTGTCCCTTATCAAGGCCCGCTTGGCGGAATTAGCGCTGGTCTAAAGGCTTCATCGCATGATGAAAATTTGGTTGTTGCAGTAGATATGCCATTTGTCAATCATCAGGTTATAAATTATCTTGCTAGTTTTGTTGGCGAGGCTGATGCTGTTGTGCCCAAAACCAATGATGGCTTGCAGCCCCTCTTTGCGTTTTATAGCAAAAGCTGCCTGCCAGCAATTGAAAGGGCGCTAGCAGACAAAGAACTTAAGGTCACATCGCTTTTTTCGCACGTAAGAGTAAAGTATGTTGACCATCATATGATGGCCCATCTCAGCGGGGCTGATAAAACTTTCATCAATATAAATACAGAGGATGATCTTAAAGAGGTAGAAGAGGTAGAAAACCTGAGGGGCTGCGCAGAAACTTCCGAATCTAGCAATGGACTCCATATGCCGGTTGAGAGAGCTACAACAATTTATGTAAATTCAGAGGAGCTTGTAACCCTTCAAACCAGTCTCGAGCATCTAGATGAGCTTGCTTGCGGGTTTCTTATCTCCGAAGGCATTTTGCAATCACGTGATGAGCTGGTAAGCGTTCGAGTAAACGAAGATACTGGCGAGGTTAGGGTAAGGACAAAGCGCCCCAATGCAATTGCAACTAGGGTGCTTGGTAAGCGATTAGTAACATCTGGCTGTGGCAAAGGTTTTTCTTTTATAAATCCAGGGGACGCACTGGGTATCGCAAGGATTGATTCTAATTATACGGTTTCAATGAGTACTCTTTATGCTCTTATGGCACAGTTCTTGCGGCAGAGCCAGCGGCCTGGTATGCATTCGTCAGCTTTGGTTGATCGGGACGGCGTGCGTTTTATACGCCAGGATATAGGCCGCCATAATACAGTTGATATGATACTTGGTAGGCTATGGCTTGATGGTTCCAACGGCCAAGATGCTATGCTTTTTACCACTGGGCGTGTTTCCTACGAGATGATAGTAAAAGCAGCCAAAGCCAGGTTTCCAGTTGTTGTATCACGAACAGCCGCAACAGATACAGCTGTAAAACTTGCTGAAAGGCTTGGTGTTGAGTTAGTAGGTTACGTCCGAGGTGCAAAGGCAAGGGTTTATACAGATGGAAATAGGATAACCAGTGGAAGGTGAAATATTGTTAAGTGTTGATGAAGCAAGAGAGATAATCCTAAATAAAATAGATCGCTTGTCTAGTGAAGAGGTGCCGATTCTTGAATCGCTTGGGCGTGTGCTTGATGAGAATGTCTATGCTGAAATAGATTTACCGCCATTTGATAGCTCGACAATGGACGGTTATGCGGTTCGCTCTGAAGATACCATGGGAGCATGGCCAGCGGGGCCGATAGAGCTAAAAGCCCTCGAAGGTATTGCTGCGGGTTACAGGCCAGAGGGTGAGATTAGTGAGGGTGAGACAATTCGCATTATGGCAGGTGCGCCCCTACCAGAAGGTGCTGATGCAGTAATCATGGTCGAGTATACCGAGCGCATTGATGATAGAGTGTTGATTTATTCCCCAGCAAGGCCAGGCGAGAATATTCGGTATGCGGGTGAGGATGTAAAGAGGGGTGAAATTGCTTTAGCAAGAGGCAAAAGAATTGCGCTAGGAGATATTGGAATACTTGCTGCCCTTGGAAAAGCAAAAGTCGAAGTAGTTAGAAAGCCAACCGTAGCAGTTATCGCTGCTGGGGATGAACTTATCGATATAGACATGCCGCTTTCTGCTGGGAAAATTAGAAACAGCCATTCGTACGAAATTGCGGCGCAGGTGATCGATTGTGGCTGCGTACCGCTTATTTTGGGAGTTGCTTCGGGTGGCCAGGAAGCATTGGCAGCTAAGATAGAAGAAGCATCCAGCGCTGACATAATTATTATAATCACAAGTGATGTATCTGTCAGCGATTGTGATCTTATAAGGGTTGTTCTAAACCAGATTGGCGAGATTATCTTCTGGCAAGCTGTAATGGAGCCGGGTAGGCCGCTTGCGTTTGGTATTGTAGATAGAAAGCCGGTTATTAGTCTGCCTAGAGCAGCATCTTCAATAATAAGCTTTGAACAATTTGCAAGACCTGCGCTTCTTAAAATGAGCGGCCGAACAGATATTTCAAGGATATCAATCGAGGCTGTTTTTGAAGGCGAATCGTTCAAAAACGAATCCGGCTGCTATAAAATGGTCAGGGTAACTATTGAGAAAGAAGGTAACACTTTTAAGGCAAGGTTAGGCGGTTTGCAAAAATCTGAGGGTTTAAATGAGAGCCTAAAACCAATGGCGTTAGCTAATGGTTTAATGGTTATTCCAGAAAATGTTAAAGAGATACTGGCAGGAGATAAAGTTACTGTTCAACTGTTCGAACCAATCATAGATTAAAAGATAGGGGCAAGAATCCAGGGAACAGATTTGGGTCTAGAAAGTGGGTATCACCCTCCCCTATCCCCTCCCCTCAAGGGAGGGGAAATATAGAGGGCCTAAAGGCAGACAGAGGACCGGAGACGGGCAAAAGAAGACAGGAGACCGGAGACGGAAGACAGGGTGAAAAACCCTCCCCCTTGAGGGG
>JASEIR010000159.1 GCA_030017355.1 Actinomycetota bacterium | reverse complement strand
ACCTAGAAGCATCTGCTCGATAAAATCTATTAAATATATAAGGAAGGTCACTTGCGCGTATGCCTGCGCCAAGATCCTTTACACTAATAATAGCTTTATTTTTAACAGACTTTGCTGTTATAAAAACTTCCCCGTTTTCGTAGCTGTATTTAATTGCATTATCCATGAAAATAACAAAGAGCTTAACCAGGCTGTCTCTATCTGCTTCAAGAGCGATATTTTCAATATTGCTATGTATTTTGATATTCTTCTCAAGCGCAAGCGGCCTCACATTTTGCAACGCCTCCTCAACCACATCTGTTAGGTTAACTTCCATAAATTTGCCATTACTAGCTGTATTTTGAAGCCTACCCAGTGTCAAGAGATGGTCAGAAAGCAACTGCAATTTATCAATTTCTTCTAGATTGCTTTCTAACACTTGTTTCATAGACGCTGCGGTTGGATCTTTATCGCGAAGCGTGACTTCAATCTCAGTCCTCATTGCAGTTAGTGGCGTGCGAAGTTCATGCGAGGCATCTGCTACAAATCTTTTCTGCTCGTCAACCATAACCTCAATCGGCCTAAGCGCCCTTCCGGCTAAAAAGTAGCCAGCCACTCCAGAAATTATGAATATGCCTATATTAATCGTAACCAAATTCATGGCTAACCGTCTTTGTGCTTCCTCGAATAGTTCAGTATCGAAAGCTAGCGGGGGTGCTGGAAATCTTCTACCAAATGGAAAGCCTGGAGTAAATTCGAACTGGGATAAGTCGCTGTTCCCGTCTCGAAACCATCTTGGACCTGACATAGCCCGCAGCGCTTGTATGTGCATATCTCTTCTAATTTCATACCTCAAGCCCTGGTATGCCAACAAGCTAAAAACAATGCTGATGGTCATAATGCTTAGAAGATACCAGGCTGTTAACTTAAGACGAGCTGAACGAAACATATGTTATTTATCACTTCCAATTTTATAGCCAAACCCTCGTACGGTATGTATGAGTGGTGTTCTGTCTTTAAACGGCTTATCGATTTTGTTTCTTAAATAGCCGATGTAGACCTCAACAGTGTTCGGCAGTATGTCAGCATCATAATCCCATACGTGGTTTATAATCTGATCTTTGGTTAAAATTCTGTTTTTATGCCGAAGCATGTATTCAAGAAGTGCAAATTCTTTTTTTGAAAGCTCTATCGGCTTTCCTGCCCTTGTTACCTCGTATGTCAATGTATTTAGACTTAAGTCCTCAATTGTTAGAATAGAGCCAAGGCTTTCTTTTGGCCTTCGCATCAAAGCCCTTAGTCTTGCAAGTAGCTCCGCAAACGCAAAAGGCTTAACCAAATAATCATCCGCGCCAGCATTTAATCCATTCACTTTGTCATATAGCTGCCCTTTGGCAGTTAATATGAGAACGGGGGTATGTACTTTGGATGCTCGAAGCTGCTTGCAGATTTCAAGCCCATCCATCTCGGGCAGCATCAAGTCCAAAACTATAGCATCGTAATCTTCAGCCAAAGCTAGCGCAAATCCAGACTTTCCATCATAAGCAACATCTACTGCAAAGGCTTCTTGCTCCAAGCCTCTCTTTATAGAATTAGCTATCTTGTGTTCATCCTCAACAACCAAAACTCTCATGCGAAAATATTATAACACCATGAAACTGAGAATTTACTGAGAAGATGCTTTATGATTGGAAGGATGGTTGCTTAGCAATCCCATGCTATGTAGAGGCAAACGAATGCCTACGCCAGCCAATTATATTAGGGGTAATCGTATTTCTGCTGGTCACAGCCTTGCAATATTGCACATGCCCGCTTAACAAGTTGACCTACGCCACCATTACTGATAGATTAAGGCTCTATATGATAGTCTTTCAAATGCCCTATCGGATAACAACCACAATAATTGTTATTTTGCTAGTCTTCACAATGCTCGGCTCCGCGGTACTTGCTTCTCCACTGGATGAAAAGCGGCAGGAGCTGAAGAACATTGATGCCCAAATTAAGGCAACAAAGGATAAGCAGAATAGCGCTGCAAAGCGGCAGGCTGAGATACTTCAGCAAATTCAGCAAAGCAACCAGAAAATGGTTGAGATGCAAAGAAGGTTAAACGGCTTGCAAGCAGAGCTAAACAAAAATATTGCACAAAGAAAAAATGTCGAGGCAATGCTTAATGCAACACAAAAAAAGCTAGATGAAATGCAAGCCGAACTTGCTGCCGCCCAAGCCAAACTAGCCCTATGGCAAAATTTATTTAAGAAACGCGTTGTTAGCGCTTATAAAAACCGCAACCAAAATATTCTCGTAATTCTTCTAAGCTCCAGGAATCTTTTAGACCTGGTCGAGCGTGTGGCGATTCTCTACATGGTTGCTGAACAAGACGGTAAACTTGTGCTTAAAATTAAGCAACAAACCGCTAACATAACAAGTAAAATAAGTATAATTGAGGCTACAAAGGAGGCCATAAACCGGCAGCGTCTATCTTTAATAGCCAAGAAAGAACGCATAGAGGCGTTAACTAGCAGTATTATAAGCCAGCAAAAGCAGCTTCAGAACGAGATGAACAGGCAACGTCAACTATATGCTCAAATTCAGCAAGAAAGGATACAGCTTGGCCAGACCGAGAAATCACTTCGAGAGTATGCAGATAAGTTAGCAAAACAAATCATGGCGCTTGAGAAGCAAAACAAAAGCATGGTCAGCGCTATGAGAATTGCAGGTATACCCGATGATCTAATAAATCTTGCGGCTAACATAGCCAACAAATATGGTATCCCGCCCAGGCTATTCTTCGCATTGATTACACAAGAATCGGGTTGGAATTATCGAGCAGTATCAGGTGCAGGAGCAATTGGGTTAACGCAAATAATGCCATTTAACATTATTGCCATGGGGTACGATATTGAAACATTTAAAAATTCGCCAAGCCAGCAACTTGAAGCAGGAGCAAGATACCTGAGTCAGCAATATAGGACTTTTGGTAGATGGGATTATGCGCTAGCTGCCTACAATGCTGGACCTGGCGCGGTTATGGCGTATGGGGGCATCCCTCCGTACTCTGAAACAAGGCGCTATGTAAGAAATATCTTGGCTATGGCAGGAATGACAAATTAGGCTAGGGCGAGCTTAGGGTTTTCGTGTATATTGCCGATTTTCTCTAAATCAAATAGCTGGTGGAGTGGCACAAACTCTACATTTTTCTTTATTACCAATACCCAACAAGCATGATTATCTGAGTATTCAACAACTCCCTTAACTCTGCATTCATCACCTTTTGTCTCAAGGATAGCTTTAATAATATCGCCCTCCCAAATTCTTTTTCCTTTTTTATCCTTGATGCCAGTAAATTGCCCCAGGGTTTCCTCTCGGTATTCAAATTCCAACCTACTAAAAAGCGTATCTAGTCCAATGTCATCAGAAAATCGCCAATTGCCAAACCCATCAAGCACCCTAAACTCTATCTTCCTCATAAAGATCCCTCCCCACTCCATTTTATCAATTTTGCTGTTGCAATACACCTCGAGAAGGGAAATATAATTAGGATAGTTGGGGACGCTAATAATTAGAGCTAAAACAAGAACTAATAATTACAACTAGCAGTTAGAGGATGTGACAAAGTTAGAGGATGTGACAATTATCGCACTTGAAGAAGAATTGCTCCGTTATAAAAAGGCATTAAAATCGTTAACAGAGCAGCTATCACCGATATTTGATGGTTCAATCGAGGGCGTCTTTATATATCTTGATAGCGAGCATAAATCATGCAATAAGCGGCTTGCTGATATGTTTGGCTACACTCCATTGCAATGGTCAGAACTTTACCCATTTGAGCACTTCTTTACAGAAAAAAGCAAGGATGAGATTATGGTTTCTTATTATGAGAGAATCATTGCTGAGAAAGCGCCAATAGAAATGAGATTCACTGGAGTTAAAAAGAACGGCTCAACATTCAATGCGCGTCTTTTAATGGTTCCGATCTCTTATAAGAACCTGATATTTGCTCTAGGTTTTGTTGAGCTGGTTTAACCAAGTGTTTTTTATGCACACTTTCTAACTTCATCCTCAAATTCTTGGTATACTTTAAGCGCTAATTTTTGAGCATCAATGCGCTTGCGGTTTATCTCTTCAAAAAAACTAGCTAGTACTGAGACTACATCTCCGTCCAATGCCGAATCTAAAACCATTCGTTTAAGAATTTTAAGAGCCTGTTCCTCATCCATACCTTTCCTGTAGGGTCTATCTTCAGTTATTGCGGTAAATACATCTGCAACTGCCATAATCCTCGACCCCTCAGGCAAATCACTCCCCTTTAGATGAAAAGGATATCCATTGCCATCCATGCGCTCGTGATGGAGAGCGCCCCAAATATTTATCGTCTGCAACTCATCAACTGCTTCTAATATACGGTAAGTAAGATAGGGATGCCTTCGAATAATCTGGAACTCGGCTTTTGTTAGCGAAGCCGGCTTTTCCAATATCTCCGCAGGAACTGCAAGCTTGCCAAGGTCATGTAAATAACCGGCTATTTTCATCATTTTGCACTCATCTGATGTATAACCAGCAAATTTTGCAAGAGCCTCTGCGCTAGCTGCTACCCCGCTTGAGTGGGTTGCAGTAAGTCTGCTTCTAAAATCAATTATCTGCGAGAAAAGCCTAGCTAGATCAAGCGCACCATCAAGTGTTATTGTTATTGTTATTGTTGGCGTTATTGCTGGCGTTATTGCTGCTTTTG
>JASEIR010000158.1 GCA_030017355.1 Actinomycetota bacterium | reverse complement strand
TGAGAAGAAATCTGCAACTTTTGCTATCTCATCTGCGGTAACAGCTGCCCTTGGAATTTCAATCATTGTTCCAATTTTATAATCAACCTCAACACCGCATTTTGCCAAAACCTCGCCTATAACTTCCTCGCTTTCTTTGCGCAGTGTATCAAGCTCACTTACAAGCGATACAAGCGGGATCATTATCTCAACCCGCGGGTCTCCGCCCTCTTTCTTAAGCTGGCATGCAGCCTCCATGATAGCGCGTACCTGCATCTTGTAGATCTCTGGATGGGTGATACCTAAACGGCAGCCGCGAAGACCGAGCATTGGGTTCATCTCAGCCATCTTCTCAACTTTATCTAGAATTTTTCGCTTTTCAGCAATTTCGCTCTCTGACGCACCGCTTAACTCCATCTTAGTAAGCTCAACCCTTAAGTCTGATGGGCTTGGCAAAAACTCGTGAAGAGGTGGGTCAAGAAGCCTTATTGTAACAGGCAGCCCATCCATTGCTTTAAATATGCCAAGGAAGTCACCTTTCTGGACCTCTAGAAGTTTAGCAAGTGCTTCTTCCTCCTCTTCCTTGCTTTCAGCTAAAATCATCTGCTGAACAATTGGAAGCCTATCTCCAAGGAACATGTGCTCTGTGCGGGCAAGGCCGATTCCCTCAGCTCCAAATTGGCGTGCCTTTTCAGCATCTTCGGGCGTATCAGCATTTGTGCGGACGCCAAGGGTTCTAATCTGATCGGCCCACTTAAGAATAAGCTCAAACTCTTTTGTAGGCTTTGGTGGCACCAGGGTAACTTCACCAAGCACAACCCTACCTGTTGTGCCATCAATTGATATAATGTCTCCCTCTTTTACCTGAACGCCATCGACTGTAAAAACTTTATTGCGGGCATCAATTTTTATTGCATCAGCACCGCAAACACACGGCTTGCCCATACCGCGAGCAACAACTGCTGCGTGGCTGGTTTTACCTCCATGGCTAGTGAGAATACCCTGTGCAGCAACCATGCCATGCAAATCATCGGGGGTTGTCTCCCACCGGGTAAGAATGACCTTCTCACCAGCTTTACCCATAGCTTCAGCAGTGTCGGCATCAAAGACTACTTTTCCTACAGCAGCACCCGGTGATGCATTAAGACCCTTGGTTAAAACCTCAATCTTAGCCTTTGGATCAAACTGAGGGTGAAGCAGCTGATCAAGCTGATCGGGGTCTATCCTCTGAACAGCCTCTTCTTTTGTTATAAGGCCTTCTTCAACCATATCGGTTGCTATCTTTAAGGCCGCAGCTGCTGTTCTCTTGCCAACTCTGGTTTGAAGCATCCAGAGCTTACCCTGCTCGATTGTAAATTCGATGTCGCACATGTCGCGGTAGTGTTTCTCAAGAATATCCATATTCTTGAAAAGCTCTTCGGCAAGCTGCGGCATCTTTTCTTTTAGATTTGCAAGCGGCTCGGTAACCCTGATACCAGCCACAACATCCTCACCCTGCGCGTTTATTAAATAATCACCATATGGCACCTTCTCGCCGGTAGCTGGGTCGCGGGTAAAGGCAACGCCTGTTGCTGAGTCATTTCCTTTGTTCCCAAATACCATGGCCTGGATGTTAACGGCTGTGCCAAGGTCATCAGGAATCTTATAAAGCCTTCTGTAATCAACAGCTCTTTTATTTCCCCAGCTCTTAAAGACAGCTTCAATTGCAAGGATAAGCTGTTCTTTTGGATCTGATGGAAAATCGCGGCCTGCATGCTTGCGAACAATACCCTTAAATGTCTCAACCAATTCTTTCAAATCATCGGCTGTTAAATCTGTGTCATACTTAACGCCTCGTTTTGCTTTAAGCTCGTTGATTGCTTCCTCAAAAAGGTCACCCTCAACGCGAAGAACTACTTTGCCAAACATCTGGATAAAACGGCGATATGAGTCATAGGCAAAGCGAGCATCGCCTGTCTGCTTTGCAAGGCCTTGAACAGCATCATCATTCATTCCTAGGTTTAAAACGGTATCCATCATGCCCGGCATGGAAAATGCTGCGCCGGAGCGCACCGATACAAGAAGCGGATCGTTTGGGTCGCCAAACTTCTTGCCCATAACGTTTTGAAACGTTATGAGATGCTCATCAACCTCTTCCAGCAGGCCATCTGGGAATTTTCCTGTCTGGTAATACTCATTACATGCTCCAGTTGTAATGGTAAAACCAGGAGGTACCGGCAAGCCTAAGCGTGTCATCTCGGCAAGGTTAGCACCTTTTCCGCCAAGAACATACTTCATATCAGCCGATCCCTCGTTGAAATCGTAGACGTATTTTGTCTTTCCTGGCATCTTTTTCCCTCCGTGAAATATTAATCGCTATGTCTAACCCTCGAGTGGGTTAATTTCCGAAAAATCAGCTATTCTCTGGAATAGCTCAAGGCAATAATTTAATAGTTTAAGCCTGTTGTTCCTGATAGCCTCATCTTCTACCATAACCAAAACTCCATCAAAGAACGCATCTACCGGTTTCCTAAGGCTGGCTAATACTTCTATGCTCATAACATAGTTTTGTCCTGCTTCTTCCAAATCTTTTTGCACTTTGGTTGCACTTTCATAGAGCCCCTTCTCAACTGCTTCTTTAAGAAGACTTTCATCCACTTGAATACCCAGATCTGGTTTAGCTAAGTTCTTGCATCTGGTGTAGGCCACAAGAATATCCGCTAGCTCGCGGCTTTTAAGCATTTCTGCTAAAGCATCGCCTCTAGCTTTTATATCTACTAAATTATCAATAGAGCTCGAACCGACAGCCGCCACAACATCGCTAGGAAGCTTTTGGGCAAGAAGATACGCTCGCAATCTGCCCCTAATAAAATCTTCGATCAAATCAGCTACAGGCGCAAAATCAAACTCAACGCCCTGTTCTTTATAAAGGTTAAGCGCCAGACTTATTAGTGATTTAACTGATATTACTATATCATTCTCTATTATAATCGATACAATACCATATGCTTGCCTGCGAAGTGCGTAGGGGTCTTCTGAGCCAGTCGGTATAAGCCCTGCCGCTATTATACCAGCAATTGAATCTATTTTGTCTGCAATACTTACTATCTGCCCGATTATCGTCTTCGGTAATATATCTCCTGCAAATCTAGGAAGATAATGCTCAAAAATGCCAACAGCAACTTGCTCAGGTTCGCCTGAAGTTCGAGCATATTCCATTCCCATAACGCCCTGAAGAGTTGGAAATTCCCCAACCATCTCTGTTAAAAGATCGGCTTTGCTTAAATAAGCAGTTCTTACAGCGTAGTCTAGCTCAGATTGAGGTAACCCCATCTCTTTGGCAATTGCTTCTGAGAGCTTCATTGCTCTTTGGGTTTTTTGCAGAACGGTCCCGAGTTTTGCTTGAAAAACAACCTCATTTAACTTTTCCACATAACTTGAGAGGGGTTTTGCGCTATCATACTCAAAGAAAAACTTAGCGTCAGATAATCTGGCCCTGATAACTCTTTCATGCCCTTTACGAATTATTTCATCAAACTCAGGGCTGCCGTTATGTATAACAATAAAATTGGGAAGTAATTTTCCATTAATATCTTCAACTGGGAAGTATCGTTGGTGTGATTCCATAGCGGTTATTAAAACATCACGCGGAAGTGCAACAAACTCTTCTGAAAAACTTCCCCGTATTGCATGCGGATATTCAACCAGCTGCAATACCTCATCAAAGGTGTGTTTATGAACAACCGCACGCCCTCCTGTATCCTTTACAGCACGCTCAATTTCTTTCTCGATTAAAGCTGCCCGCCTATCCTGGTCAGCAATCACTTTACCCTTTTCCATATCGGAAAGATAATCGGCAGGTTTCTGGATTTTGATGGGATTCTCAGCAAGAAAACGCTGGCCCATGCTGTATCTATCAGATTTAATTCCATCTAGGGTAAAAGAAATAACCTCGTCTCCAAAAAGCGAGACAATCCAGCGGATGGGCCTTGCAAAACGAATCTCGCCACTCCCCCAACGCATAGTTTTAGGAAATGAGAGTGAGAGAATTAGCTCAGGCAAGATGGTTGCAAGGACTTCATTTGTTCTCATTCCTTCTTCTTCTTTTATTGCGTAAACATACTCTCCGCCCTCAACAATCTTTACTACCAGAGACTCAACCTCAACCCCCTGCGATTTTGCAAAACCTAGAGCTGCCCTTGTAGGTGCGCCGTCTTCCGTATAGGCTACTTTTTTTGCAGGCCCTTTAACCTCATAAACAGCCTTTGCCTGCTGCTCATTTAAACCTACAGCAAACAAAGCAAGCCTTCTTGGAGCGCCATAAGTCTTTATATCCTCAAAACCCAATCTATATCGTGCAAACAAAGCGCTAGCTTTTTCCCTTAGCTGTTTAATGCCTATTTCAACCGATGCGGGTGGCAATTCCTCAGTTCCTATTTCAAGAAGCAGATCCCTCTTACTCACCTGGCATCACCGACCCAAGAAGAGGAAATCCCTGCTCCTCACGCTGCGTAAGATAAGCCTGGGCAACAGCTCGAGCTAAATCCCTTACCCTGCCAATGTATCTTGTCCTCTCGGTAACGCTTAAAGCGCCTCTTGCATCAAGCAGATTAAAGGTGTGCGAACACTTTAGAACATAATCATACGCAGGCAAAACCAGCCTGGCATCTAGATTATGCTTTGCTTCGCTCTCAAATGTATCGAAAAGATTAAAGAGCATTGCTATGTCAGCAACATTGAAGTTATACATCGAGCCTTGAACCTCGTTCTGCCTATGAACCTCGCCATAGCTTATGCCCTCTGCCCATTCG
>JASEIR010000157.1 GCA_030017355.1 Actinomycetota bacterium | reverse complement strand
AACCAAATACCCTCCCCCTTGAGGGGGGAGGGACAGGGTGGGGGTGAAAAATGGATGGAGACCGGCAAAAGAAGAACTGTCATTGCGAGGAGCCCGTCAGGGCGACGTGGCAATCTCAAATAAAGAGCAGATGGGGGACGGGAGATGGGCAAAAGAGCGGACGGGGGACTGGCAATCTTTCATCTTTCAAGAACGGCACCAATTCTAGGTCTCTGACCTGTGGAGATAGGGGGATTCGAACCCCCGACTTCAGCATTGCGAACGCTGCGCTCTCCCAACTGAGCTATATCCCCATCAAAAAACTGAGCTATATTTCATCGAATCTTAAAATACATCAAGTGTATTATCTATTCAAGTAAGCCAGGGATGGGTTCGACTAATATTTTCCGTTTTTCAAGTGATATGTCTTTGATTACTTCTTGAGTTGCTGGAATCAGGTACTCTTTGCTGTTTTTAACTATGTAAACATCGTTGCTTCCAGTGCGCAAGACTTCCGTAATATGGCCCAGAAAATCTCCAGATATAGTGTAAACTTCCATTCCCACGATATCGTGCACCCAAAACTCTTCCTTTGGAAGCCTTACGGCCTCCTCAATTGGAACTAAGAGATCACGGCCAGAAATTAGTTCTGCTTCCTCTCTGCTGTTAATTTCTTTAAATTTAATAATAAGGCCTCTCGGCCCCTTGGTTACACTATCGATAGTAAGATGCCTTGTATCTTCAATAGGAGGACTAAGATAAAGTGTTAAGCCAGCCTTAAAGCGCTCGGGAAAATCTGTCAAGCTCTCAACGCTAACCTCTCCAATCACACCATGAGGTTTTATTACGTGAGCTACAACAAGGTATTTGCGTCGCATTTGGCAAACTCCAGAGCATATTTGCTAATCGATAATCTCAACAATTACCTTCTTTCCTTCTTTGACAGCTGATGCCTTGATTATAGTCCGAATAGCTTTTGCAATTCTACCTTGCTTGCCAATAACTTTGCCAATGTCATTTGGCGAGACACTTAGTTGCAAAATGATTGATTTCTCACCTTCGACAGCTGAAACCTTTACTTGATCAGGTTCATCAACAATAGCCTTGGCCAGCATTTCCAACAGCTCTTTCAATATTTACCTCCTGCGTGCCGCATTTCTACTTTATAACACCAGCAATTTCCAATATTTTCTTGACTTGTTCAGTTGGCTGCGCGCCTTTTTTCAACCACTCAGAAGCCTTATCTCTATCGACCTCAATTGTCGATGGGTCCGTCTGAGGATTATAGCGACCTATTATATCAATAAATCTTCCATCTCTTGGTGCTCTTGCATCAGCTACAACAACTCTATAATGTGGATTTTTCTTCCCTCCAACTCGCGATAAGCGGATTTTAACTGCCAAGGTGCCACCTCCTTCGCTTTTACCATATTTATAAATATTTAAACCTAACAAATGTCAGTTCACTAAGCTCTAGCCAAAATGTCAGCATATCAAGCCCTAGCCAAAAAATGGAAACATACCTTTAGGCATCTTCATCTTTCCTTGCATATTACCAAACTGCTTTAGCATCTTTCTAGTTTGATTAAACTGCTTTAGCAATTGGTTTACTTGAAATGGTTCTGTTCCACTTCCTCTGGCAATTCTTTCTCGCCTGCTTCCGTTTATTATTTGAGGATTTCGACGCTCCTCGATGGTCATAGATTGGATAATTGCCCTTATTTTAGCAAGGTCTTTATCACTTACCGTTAGTTCTTTTGGCAATTTTCCAAGGCCTGGGATCATTTTTATAAGTTGGCCGATCGGCCCCATCTTTTGCATCTGTTCCATTTGATCAAGGAAGTCTTCAAAGGTAAACTCTGCCTTTCGGAGCTTAGCCTCCATTTCCCTTGCCTTTTTCTCGTCAATTGCGGCTTGGGCTTTTTCTATTAAGGTAAGAACATCCCCCATCCCAAGGATTCTTGATGCCATACGATCAGGATGGAATGGCTCAAGGCTATCTATTTTCTCACCAACGCTGACTAGCTTTATTGGTCTTTCTGTAACAGCTTTAATTGATAGAGCCGCACCGCCTCGGGCATCTCCATCAAGTTTTGTCATTATAACACCGTCAAAGTCCAAGCGATTTCGAAATTCCTGAGCAACATTCACTGCATCCTGTCCCGTCATTGCATCTACAACAAGTAGGATTTGGTGCGGTCTTACCTCACTTTTTATCTCTTCAAGCTCACCCATCATCTCGGCATCAACATGAAGGCGGCCGGCCGTATCGATAATGATTACGTCAGAACCATCCTGGTTTGCTGCCTTTATGCCAGCTTTGACTATCTTAAGCGGCGGTGTTGTTGGATCATCGCTATAAAACGGAATTCGATTTTCGTTGGCTAATACTTTCAGTTGGTCTATAGCAGCTGGCCTATATACGTCGGCACCAATTAGAAACGGCCTTCTACCATGCGTCTTTAGATTGTAAGCAAGCTTAGCCGCTGCTGTTGTTTTACCAGAACCCTGAAGACCAACAAGCATGATGATAGTTGGAGGCCTTGGAGCAAAGCTAAGTTTGCTTTCGGTAGAACCCATGAGCCGCGTAAGTTCCTCATTTACGATTTTAATTACCTGCTGCGCTGGGGTTAGGCTTTCAAGAACTTCTACACCGACGGCTCTTTCTCTAACTTTTGCAATGAAATCCTTAACTACCTTGAAATTTACATCGGCTTCAAGGAGGGCAAGACGAACTTCGCGCATGGCCGCGTCAACGTCTTTCTCCGTTAGCTTGCCACGTGATTTTAATTTAGCAAATATATCTTGCAACTTACTTGAAAGGTTATCAAACAATTTAGACCCTACTTTTTCATCTCATTTTGGTTCTACAATTTATAAATAAAATTCAGCTGGGAATTTATTCCCAGCCTTGTAAATATTATACCAGGTAATCGATACTGTCAAGCTGCTCCATGCTGTTGGTTGTTTAGCAGAAAGAATAATTTTATCTAAGGCCCTAGTGGTTCATCAGCAATCTTTTGCTCGCTATCAATGATTTTCTCTCCTTTTGCAAGTCTAAGGTTTATGTAAGCAGATGCTGTCAATGTAGAACCTATTATGGAGGACGCAATATTTACAAAAATTATAATGGGCCAGAAAAACATCGTATTTGTTCTAATACCAGCAATCATTAATGGAGGAATAAAAGCTATAGCGATAACTGCAAGCATTGTCCAAAAGTTACCATAGACTAATAACCGGCTTCTGACAAGTATGCGCCCAACACCTTTTATATCATCAATAGCTGCAACTGGTGATACAAGTGAAAACCATACAGCAAAAACTATAGCTGGTATTACCATTAATGTTCCAAGCATTCCTAGTGATAATACTGGAGATGCAGCTATCAAGCTTAAGTAAATCATAATCATTGCTGCTACGTTTACCAGGAGAAGTTTAGGATAGAGCACTGTACTGCGAGTTACAGTTCGGATAAAGTTAATAGATTCGTTTTTATGATCGGATAAAGCAACAAGTGCTAAAAAACCGTTGAACCAGACATTTACCATAAAGAACGCTATGATCTCAATAAGGTCGTTGTAGGTTAATCTAAGCAGCCCAGTTTCTGTTGTTAATACCAGGATGGTTGATAGCGGAAAAGTTAGTCTTATAATTAAAGTAATTATGTTGACTAGCCCTATTGAAAGCATCGCCGCAGCTAGTACTGAGGGCCAGCACCTATCAAACAGTTTATATGCATCCCTTAAGATTTTAAAGAGTAAGATTTTCCTCACACACCCATCTGTCTCATGATCTAAGCAAATTATACTTAATAAATAAAAGAGGATAAATAAACGGCAGTTTGTACACTGCCGTTAGTTCTTTTGTTTTAAATTGCTTTTTTTCTAAATTTAAACCAAGCTCTTGAGTGCTTCCGCTGCACCTTCATAGCCGCGTTGGAGAGATTTTGCAAATGCCTCTGCTGCTCTTTTTTTATCATTTAGCTGCATGTACGAGTAACCAACCCAATAGTATGCATATGGGTTTTCTGAGTCAAGGGCAGCCGATATCTCATGCTCTTTAATTGCTTCTCTAAATCTTCCCTCTTCTATTAAGCATGAACCTAAATTGTAATGCGCATTGGCATTCATTGGCTCGATGGATATAATTTTCCTGTAATGTTCTGCCGCTTCTTGAATCTGGCCGCGTTCAAAAAGTATTGACGCCAAACCAAAGTGTGCCTTGATCATTGATGGATTTGCGCCAAGTGCTTTATCAAAATACTTAATGGCTTTTTCATTATCATAACGCTCGTAATAAATACGCCCCATTAGAAACCAAGCGTCCCAATTGTTTCTATCAATTAAGACGGCTTGCTTTAGGTTTTTTAAAGCCTTATTATGCTCTTTAAGGTTATAATAGATAACACCAAGCGCGTAATAGTTTAAACTATCTGAAGGGTTTTTTTCTATCGCTCGTTCAATCTCAAACTTTGCCTGCTCAAATCTACCCTGCGACACATATCGCTGCGCTGCAATCTGATGAATGCTTAATTTGTATCCTCTGCTGTTGTTAGCATGCTTTGCTAGTATATATATTGCTAGAACAATCAGTGTACCAACGATAACTGTGAGAGCAATATTCATATTGTAAGACCTCCGTTGAATTCTCTAAAGTTAAAAAGGCCACCTGCTGGTTTTGCAGGCCAGTGGCCGATAAGTATCTTATCGGTTCAAATAAGGGAAGCTTTAGCTTATTCATGTGGCGAAAGTGTGAAAAGGTGAGACGGGCAAAAAAGCGGACTGGAGACGGGAGACAGACAAAAAAGCAGACCGGAGACGGGAGACCGGCTCACCCTCC
>JASEIR010000156.1 GCA_030017355.1 Actinomycetota bacterium | reverse complement strand
CCCCATCCATAAGAACCTATTAATGAGACATATTTTGCCTTTGGCCGTAAAGCATTTACAAGATGCGCTGCATAAATGGCTAATGGATGTGCACCTACCAGAACTGTCGGTGCTGCTAAAACAATCGTTGCAGCATCAACCAACGCTATTCCAAGTTCACCAAGGTCAGTTCTTGTCAAATCAAAGCGTCTGACACCGACATTCCGATTAATAAGCGACCCTGCAAAATGATCTACCATAAGTTTTGTACTGCCATGCATCGAAACATAAGGGATGACAACCAGGTTCTTTGGCTTACCAGACGCCCATTCATGGTAAGCTTCAACAATAAATTCTGGTTTGTCATATAGCGGGCCGTGGCTTGGAGCAATTATTGATATCGGAAGGTCTTTGATCTTTTCCAAATTCTTCTTTATTGGAGCACTAAATGGCATCATTATTTCTGCATAATAGCGCTTAGCAGGGTGATATACATCTGCCCTATCTACCACAAAGAGATCGCTTGTAGCAAGATGAGATCCAAAGAAGTCGCAAGAAAATAATATGTTATCTTCTTCAAGGTAGGTCACCATGGTCTCTGGCCAATGCACCCATGGAGCATAAACAAATTGAAGCGTTTTATCGCCAAGCGAAAGAATCTCTCCGTCTTCAACCGTGATGATATCTTCCTCTTTTATTGAAAGCAAATCCACCAGCATTGGCTTGCACTTTGTTGAGCAGATGATTTTTGCGCTGGGATATGCGGCTAGAACAGCTGGCAGGCTTCCGGAATGATCCTGCTCAGCATGATTTGCAATAATGTAATCAAGATTGTCAACATTAAGCTCTCGTAGAAAATTTATTAACACATTGGTCATTGTTGGGTCAACAGTATCTATCAAAGCTGTCTTCTCACTACCTCTAACAAGATAGGAATTATAACTTGTTCCATGAGGAAGAGGTATTAACGAATCAAATAACCGGCGGTCCCAATCAATTGCTCCAACCCAAAAGACATTATCGGCAATCTTTCTAGGCTTCATGGTTCCCTACCTTTCTTGCTCCAACTCCTCTTTTTACTACGCTTATCTTTTACTCTAACTTTCTAAATTTACTCTAACTTTCTAAAGCTCGCTTTATCAGCTCCGCACATAGGGCAGGACCAATCATCTGGAAGCTCTTCAAATGAAGTTCCAGGCTTAATACCCGAATCGGGGTCACCTACTGCTGGATCATAAATATAACCACAAACTGTGCATTCATATTTGGAAAGCTCCATGACCACCTTTTTGGCATCTTCTTTGATTTCCTTAATCCCTTCACCTGCAATTTCACCTGCAATATAGGTTGGTGCTGCTTTTGGTACCTTGCCACCCTTTATAGCATGATAGTAAGCATAGGTCATCGGCTCTGCATCATTTAGTACTTCAGCTTCCAACAGCTTTCCAAGAAAGATTGTGTGCGTTCCGGCATCAAGACTTTTGACTACTTCGGCTTCTAGGTACCCTACCGCATAATCAAGAACAATGGGGGCGCCAGCCACCCCCACTTTATAATTTACTCCTTTATATTTATCCAAATCACGCCCAGATTTAAAGCCAAATTGGCCTATGAGCGTCATCGGGGCTTCTGTTGATAAAATCGAAGCGGTGAAAACTCTGCTATCCTGAATAAATTCATGGGTTAAATTCTGTTTGTTAATGCTCACTGCCACAGTAAGAGGTTCTGAAGTGATTTGGACAACAGTGTTTGCAATCTGACCATTATACCTATCTCCCTTTTTTGAACCCACAATATAAATACCATAGCTTATTTTGTGTAAGGCTTTGCTGTTCATCCCTTCCCCCTTTTACCATATTGTTTGCTTTCTGCTATATGTTATTCGATATGCTATATGTTATTCGATATGATATTTAATATCAAATGGCTTTAAAGCAAGATAGGTTTCCTGATCGGCAGCAGTATTTATATGCAACACACGCACGCTTCTTAGATCATTTACTGCTTTGTTAATTGTTTCTACCTCGACTGGTAGCAAATTTTTATACATAATTCCATCTTTAATGGCATGAGCGTCCACCCTAAGACGGGATGCATAATTCGGGGCTTAATGCGCAAGTTAGTTCAAGGTTAAACTGGAGTGTGTAAATAAAGGGCTTGGCTTCTTTACATCTTCATGAAGTGAGATAGCATTGGTTGGGCAAACTTCAGCGCATACTCCACAGCCCTTGCACTTATCCTCATTAACGTAAATCGAATCAACCAATATATCAATAGCTTCAAATTGACATGCAGTTCTGCAAGTGTCGCATAGCGTGCAAGTATCATTATCTACTTTGGCCGTGTAGCCAGATGATGCAACTACTTCAAACCCATGCTTAAGCCCTTTTATACCAAGACAGCAACAAGAACAACAGTTACAGATTGAATAAAGCCGGTCTCCAGCAACATCTTTAAACCAAGCCGTATGCACCCTGCCTCTTTTGTGTTCTCTTTCAAGAATTTCCAAGGCTTCGTTCACATCAACCCTTCGAGAACGCCCTTTTTTGTGCTCGACAACAAAGCTTACGAACGGTTCACCTAAAACCATACAAACATCAAGAGGTTGGCAGGGATTACTTGATATCTGCCGGCATGAACAATCCATAACAGCAATACTATTGGGATTATCAAGGATAATATCCCTGGCTCTTTCAAAAGGTAAAACATTCTCAGGGTTGCTAACTCTTATAGGTTCTTTAATATCAATCAATTGCTTTGCCGTATCAATGGTGATTACCTTAGAATGGTGTGTTTGCATCAAGCGATTGCCAGCTCTATTATAAAGCCACCGAGGAAAATACTTAGGATGTTCAAGAACATACTTTATGGGTCTTAGGTAAACCGGCATCCATTTTAAGTATCCATAAATGTGAAGAAAGCTAATTGGGTGGCGCTTATGAAAGGTTGCCAACTTTCTAGTACTCTCTTTCCTATTTAAAAACAACCAGCCGCATGCTGCAAAAAGAAATGCTAGCCCAATTATTGCCCATTTTCTTTTCTTGGTTTTCTCAGCTTTTGCTCCCATAGTGGTTAATTATAGCTCTTTAATCCCTGATCAGAGATTTTGCATCTCAACAGATTTTAAAATAATACAAACTGAAACTTATTAACCAATCTCTTAATTCAAAATGCAAAATTCCTGCTGATCTAATTATATATGCAAGACCAAATTAAGCTGTAGCTGACTGCTGCGGTTTACGATAAAAACCATTGCATGTTGGAAGGCCTTCATTAATTGTTGGATATTTTGGGCTAAAACCAAGCTCTACTTTAGTCTTAAGTGTATCCAACTCAAAGCTTGAAGTGGAAAGTGTAAGAATATCATTATTGATCAGGGGCGTTGAGTTTGTCAGTTTAGCGAAGATAGTCGATAGTGAAGCTATAGCCCGACAAACCCAAATCGAGATAAACTTAGGTCTTGGCATGTTTAAGAGATCAGCTAGTTTAAAAATAAACTCTTTATAAAGGATAGGCCTATCATCTGCTACATTATAAATTTGGCCGATAGCTTTTTTGTTTTTTAGAACAAGGATTAGTGCTTGCACTACGTCCTCAATATGCACTGCCTGCATCTTGTTTTCACCATTATTTGGTATTCGATAAACACCATGCTTAATGAGTGCTCGAAGTGTTTTAATTAACTCCACAGCTGGTCCATAAACAGTGCCAAGTCGCAGGATAGTTACATCAAGTTTGCCATGTTTATTAAGTACAGTAAGATGTTGCTCGCAAAGCTTTTTATACAGCGCATAAAATGTGTTTGGTTGTTCGGTCGCCATCTCTGGGCTGACTGGTTTAAGAGGTCCATTGCATAGCCCGAGTACAAACGGGGAACTAGTGAAGATAAATCTTTTAACTCCCTTATTGATACATTCATCAGCAACATTGACCAGCCCTTCATAGATAAGCTTTCGCAGGTCTTCCTCTGGATTTACAACGCAATAAGAATCATCAAGATGATAAACTGCACCTATACCTAAGGCAGCTCCATCAGTTGTTCTGGGGTTAGTTATATCAGCAAAATATATTTCAACGCCTGGCATTCTTATCTTATCTGCTTCCTTTGGCGTCTTGACTAAAGCTCTTACACCATAACCCTTGTTAGATAACTCAGGGATAAGATGAGAGCCAATGTCGCCGCTTGCGCCAACAACAAGTATTTTCATTCTTATTCATGGCCTCCAAGTATAGCTCTAGGCTTCAATATTTAATTGATACCCAAAATTTATTAATAGCTATTTAATGGCTGTACTTTAAGCCTTGTCGATTGCATGGCATTCTACTGATTCAGAGGATTTTGGTTTTCTTCCTTTGAAAGCAAGCCAGCCTGCAGCTGAGAAGGAAATTATAGCTAGCGCTATATGCAGGATAAGTTCTCTTGAGGAAATGCTGATAAGATTCCCTCTTATAACTATGTTAGCCGTGGCGAAACCACGAAGAAAAATTATATACATGATGATGGGAGGCACATTTGAGATTCCCTGCAGCACAGCAACAAACGATGCCAAGCTTCTTGCGATATCACGCCCTCGCCTATCTGTATCAACTGATAACAGGGCAAGTATAAAAAGAAGGCCCGCCAGGAACGCTGAACATTTTGCCCAAAGCCATACTTCCTCAAGTTTTATATTTTGGAATAAATAAAAAGGCGAACCAGGGTAATAAAGAAGTGCAACCCAAAGACCAATTATCGCATTTATAAGTATGATCAAGGCCATATGTCAGCTAACCTCCAGAACAGTCGCTTTAATCTCTTAATAAACAATCTTCTAATAGTTTCGACCTGCCGCGAAATTAGTTTATAG
>JASEIR010000155.1 GCA_030017355.1 Actinomycetota bacterium | reverse complement strand
CTTGAGGGGGGAGGGACAGGGTGGGGGTGAAAAATGGAGGGAGACCGGCAAAAGAAGAACTGTCATTTGCGAGGAGCCCGCTAGGGATGAGAGACCGGCTCACCTTTCTCTCAAGGAAGGGGAACAAAAGAACTGTCATTGCGAGGAGGCTGCGAAGCAGCCGACGTGGCAATCTCGATTATATAGTCATTAATTACTTAAGAATTATGAATTATTACTTAGATTCTTCGTCACCCTACGGGTTCCTCAGAATGACAATTGTATGATAATTTTTGGTATGTAATCATAGATCCTTCGCCTATCGCTTAAGGACTGCGGCACTTTCAGGACCTTGATTTTGAATTTTGCCTTGAAATTTTTAATTTTCAATTTTGCATTTTGAATTAGGACTTAAGCTTATGGCTAATATGTTTGAAACTTTATGGAAATACAAGAGGCCTTTTTATGAAAGTAGCTGTCTATTACAATAATAGCGATATACGAATCGAGGAACGCCCCATCCCGGCTATCTCACCTGGGGAAATTTTGGTTAAAATGGAAGCATGTGGTATCTGCGGAACAGATATTATGGAGTGGTATCGCATAAAGAAAGGTCCCCGCGTGCTTGGCCACGAGATGGCAGGGTCGATTGTAGATGTTGGAGAAGGTGTTGAAGGATATAAGAAGGGCGATAGGGTTTTTGTGTCACATCACGTCCCATGCTATGAATGCCATTATTGCAAAGCCGGTAATTATACAGCATGCGAGCAATTACATACAGGTAATTTTGATCCCGGGGGGTTTTCTGAATTCATAAGAGTTCCTGCAGAAAATGTCAAATATGGTACGTTCATTCTTCCCCCTGAAATGACCTACTACGATGCATCAATGATTGAACCGCTGGGCTGTGCCATCCGAGGACAAAAACTCGTAAACTTGAAAAAGAGCCATTCTGTTTTAATAATTGGTTCAGGCATTTCCGGACTTTTACATATCCAGCTTGCAAAGCTTAATGGTTCTAAAGTAATAGCAACTGACATAAGCAAGTATAGGCTGCAAATAGCTGAAAAATTCGGCGCAGACGTTGTCTTCGACGCAAATAACTATTCCGTCGATGACTTAAAGAGGACAAACAACGGGAGGCTAGCTGATATTGTTATAGTCTGCGCAGGTGCAGATAAAGCAATTAGCAATGCCCTTTTATCTGTCGATAGAAATGGCACAATTTTGTTTTTTACTATATCCAATAAAGATATTACACTCCCATCAGTTAGATTTTGGCGAGATGAGATAGCGGTAAGATTCTCTTATGGCGCTGCCCCGGACGACCTGAAAGATTCTCTGGAACTGATTAAAAACGGCAAAATTAACGTCAGAGAAATGGTAACTCACAGGATACCCCTTACTAAAATTAAAGAAGGATTTAGATTAGCCGTAAACGGTAAGGATTCACTTAAGGTTGTGGTGGTTCCTGATTAAGATAAACTGCTTTAAACAACTTTTGCTTGACTTCGCTTAAACTTGCTATCCAATAACATTAAACTCATGGCCGATATCTTGCGCTTTAGCTTTCTCAAATAACATTTTTGCAGTTGCAATGTCTTGGATGGCAAGCCCGGTAGAATCGAATACAGTTATCTCGTCTGCTACGCGGCCTTTCTTAGTGCCAGTAACTATTTCACCAAGCGTCGCATAAATTTCACTCTTCTTAAATAGTCCTCTTTTTATTGCAACATTGATTTCACCGCTGTGTGTTGCTTGAGCAACGTCATCAACCACCACTTTAGCATCTCTAAGTATGGTAGGTTCAAGCTCTTGTTTTCCTGGAGCATCAGCGCCTATGGCATTAATATGCGCCCCTTTGCTAATCCATTCTCTTTTTACTATAAACCCACGGACTGGAGTTGTTGTGCAAACGATGTCACAAGCTGCGGCTTCCTCAATTCTTGCGCTCTTAATTGGTAAATCAGGATATTCGATCTTTAGCTTTTCTATCTCTTCTTTTACATGGCTCCAAACCAAAATTGATTCTAATTTAAACAACTGGCTAACGGCAAGAAGCTGCGTTTTTGCTTGCCGGCCTGCCCCTATAAGACCAAGCGTCTTAGAGTTAGGCCTTGCTAGGTATTTTGCTGCAACCCCACCACCAGCACCTGTCCTATAGTTCGTTATCTCGGTTCCATCCATAATAGCAAGCGGAAAGCCGGTATCGGGGTCATTATAGATTATCATGGCCATTACCGTGGGGATGCCTTTCTTAGGATTATTTGGATAAACACTTACCCACTTTAAGCCAGCCGATCCCTCAATATAAGCCGGCATTGCCCTAAAATCGCCAGAATGCTTATCTAGAATGAGATAGAGCTTTGGTGGCATAATTGTCTTACCAAGACCGTATTGTCGGAAGGCGTCCTCAACAACCTCTAAAACATCTCGCATATCTATAATTTTTGATATATCCGATGCAGCAAGAAGTCTTGTTTTCACCATTAGCCCCGTGCTTTGATATCTTCCTTAGTATCGGCTTATATAGGAAGCTCTTTTAATATTCCCAGACGAAATGATGGTCAAACGAAAAACCCTCACCAAGCAAGGAGAGGGTTTTGTTTCAACATCTAACTGCTCTTTGGGCGGAGCAAGCTACAGATTCTTTCTCGGTACAAGTATAACGCCCAAAGTGCACGAATGCAACAAGCATTTTCAGGGCTGCTCAATCTTAATTTGTAAATACCTCAAATCGCCAACCGCCAACGTCTAAACGAAGCCTATCACCAAATTTTGAAATGTTGACTTTGCAATCGGGAGTAAGCTCAGAAGTAACAATCTTTGTTAGAAGCTCGTAAAGTTGCATCGGATGGCTTAGCCTTACTAACTTTGGCTGGTAAACAAACTCACAGTGTTCAATGCCTAATTGATTTACCAGTGATTCAACCTTATCTACACTCCAACGAACTGTAGATGCTGGCTGATTATCAATAGGCAGCCTATCAACATCCTGCTTCTTTGAAAGACTTGTCATTTCCGTCACCTCCCTGCAATTCGCAAAACTCGTCCTACTTCGTATATCTTTTCTCTATACTAGTGACTTCCCACAGGACTTTTTCCCTACTTTTTCTCTAATTTACATGTTAACTCTGAGTCCTGGATATTAGCAGAAATATCTGGTAGATGGACTATTTTTAAGGTGAGCGCAACATTAATGAGGCTAAATGGTAATTAGTCAACAGCTTTAAAGTAATGGCCCGTCGTAGTCTTTGAATCATTAATTAATGATTCTGCCCTATTAAGTGCTATCGAGACATCATCCATACCGGCTGCAACCAAATCGATTGCCTCGCGATATACTGAGGTAATTCGGCCCGCAATTTCAGGTTCATAACGGTTTAGAAGTAAGCGCATTGAACTAATGCCTGCCTTAACCAAATTACTTATATTTGGAAGCAAGTAAAGTTCATGTGAATTATAAACATGCGACCTGCATTTTATATCCTGCTCAACAGGAAATCTAAAGCGTTTCGCATCCTCGATGTAAAACTTAGACTTTGGGCAAATCTTGCAGCTTCCCTTTAAAATGCTTGGTATGCAATGCTCAGCAGTCATGACCTCAAGCCAGCCATGAATGAGCGTCTCGATTTCAATTTCAGTTGAATCCGCAATCTGCGATATCTGCTCAAGTGATAATTCAGGTGAAAGACAAACCCTGGATACTGTAGAACCATTAAAGGTTTTTAAGCTTAACCTATTAAAGTTATTCAAATGATAGTCAAGGAATATTGGCAGTCCCAAACTTTCAACAGCGCTGTATACTCCAAAGTTATCAACA
The DNA here is from genome assembly GCA_030017355.1 of Actinomycetota bacterium. GTDB lineage: Bacteria > Actinomycetota > Aquicultoria > Aquicultorales > Aquicultoraceae > JASEIR01. The sequence goes on along the minus strand of JASEIR010000155.1, from coordinate 1,143 downwards.
AGGATAGCATCAATGTTGTCAGCTAATTCCTCAACCAACTTTATAATATCACCAATCTCGCTATCATGAGCTATGTTTCCAGTAGCCAGCGCAGTTTTAACACCCATCCCTGCGCACAGTTTTGCTAATTCACCTAGATTAAAATTACCTAGCCTTGAAAAACCCCTTCTTAAATAAATCCAATCAGCGCCGTTTTGAATGGCTTCTTTAGCCTGATTGGTATTACTTACATCCACAGTTAGAACAATTCTTTGGCGTTTGCCTCTATGGCATTTGCTTTTTTCTTTAGCTTTCAATTCATCAAGGAGACGCTTTCTTACTTCATTTACTGATATTTTAGGCTTCTCATGGACTTTTAGCCTCGCCTGATCTAGCCTTTCTATTAGAGACCGCCTTAACTCATTTAACCTACCTAAAGGAACCATTACACCTGGCTCAAGCAAAATATCCCATGAACGAACCTGATAGACCGAATTTCCCAGTCTGCTAAGCTGGGCAATAACGCCACTAACATCTAGTGTCTTTCGCTCACCTTTCTCCACTAAAAAATCACTTGTGACCTCAGCTCTCTCCTTAGTATGTGAACTATCATCAACCGCCTTATCAACACACGCTTCTAGCTTAATAGGTTTTCCAAGCTCTATTTCTGCTCTTATGTTTATTGGAACTTTCTTAGCGCTTTCACCAGATATGAGTTCCTTTGCGGCCTTAGCCATTCTTTCGTTATGAACTCGAAAGACTCTATCACCTGCTTTTATTCTGTGCCTCTTTTCTTTGACAACTGCAACTACTTTTGAACCTGCTGGGGCGCATTGCACACGCTTGCCGTTCACCAGTAGTTCTTCAACCTTAACCTTTACGCGGCCGCCACGGCTTACCCAAATCTCAATCTCGTCACCTTGACAAATTTCACGTCTAGCTTGCATTCCAAGCTTTCCAGTATAGACATCGATATAAGTAACCCTCCCGATCAATAAACCTCGATCGTTTGGTCTTTCAAAGCTCATCAAACGGTTATCTCTAATTCCTTTCATATATCCTTCTGTAAAGCCTCTATTAAACGCTTCTTTTAGTTCATCTACCTCGCTATCCAAGATAAAAAATTCGGATGGATTTTCAAGATACCTGTCGATAGCCTGCCTA
>JASEIR010000154.1 GCA_030017355.1 Actinomycetota bacterium | reverse complement strand
TGAAACGACGAGCGCTTATAGCCATTGCATGCGTTGCAATGTAATCTGGCTGCTTTCTCTTTGTCTCAAAATAATTTATAAAGACAGACTGAAAGATGGAGAAGAAAGTATTATCAAACGGCGCTGGAGTGTATGTGCCGCCAACGATAATGGAATCATCAGTATGATCTGCACAATCTGCCATAGCCTTATTTACTGCAGCCAGGGTGTTTTCCTGCAACAGGCAATCCGAATCAATAAAAAAAAGTATTTCTCCAGTGCTATTTTCTGCGCCCGCATTTCTAGCCCTTGATGCTCCTGAACGCTTATCCAGCTCGATAAGCTTACAAGAAAACCGCCTAATTAAATCAACCGAGTTATCTGACGAGCAATCATCTACCACTATTATTTCAAAGTTTTTGTAATGCGAAGCCAACGCTGCCTTTAAACACTCGTCTATTACATAACTTTTATTGAAATTCGGAATTATGACCGAGATGCGCTTTTCCATAAAAAGACACGCTGCCTAGAGCCTTTCTATATCTCGCAACCTTTCTGCAATAAAGGCGCTTTTTTATGAGTGCTGTAATTATAGCATAAGCAGATAAAAAGCTCCGTGAGAATATAGTCAAGTAAAAGACTGGAAAGCTGAAGCAAAAGACTGCTGGTAAAGCTTGCAGGGCCGAACTTTACCAGCAGTCTAGGTCTTCTAAGGAAACACTCTCTGTCTAATTACATATTTTTATCAATACATGTTTTTATCAAATCTTCCCCGTCTTCAAGATTTGATAGCAGAGCTTAAATTATGCTTTATAACTTAACTTATGCTTTTTGCCTAGCAAATATGCCTACCAGCGCAGTCAAAATTAATGCCGCGCCAAGGATTGAAAGAACTGCTTGGGTATTATGGCATGCCATGGTAGTCTTCGCGCATATGCCAATGCCTATGTTTGTTGGCATCAATATCACAACTATACCCAAAAAACCAAGTAAGATGGACAGGTTACGCTGTCCAGCTTTTGCTAATAAAACCAATAGGCCGCTTAAAGCAACCAGTAAACCAAGAAATACCTCAGACGTTCCCATATAGTTGCATCTTGGAGTTGGTGCTGCACTCATAGGAGTCATCATCATTCCGCTGTTCATCGCCATTTTTTCAGCCGAACAAACATGCACCAGATTAAATGGTGTCAAAGCAATTACGATGCCGATGATTATCCCTATGACCCCTATCGCCTTCCACAACTTATCGCTTCCCATATGCCTTCCCCCTCTTATATTTATTAGCTTTTAATGATATTATGATAAGCGGTTCTCCCGCATATATTGCGCAATCTAATTTATTCTTGTAAACTATCTCTCAAGACGGTTATCTACTACATAGCCTAGTAATTCCCTAGGTTATCTAGGTGTTTTACAGCATTTTATAACCTATTTTGAAAAGCTGTCAAGCTTTGAACATGAAAAAATACGCACGCTAAGCAATTACCCGCTTAATATTAATACCGTTTACTCGCAACAGTTTTAAGCTTTTCATTAATGCCTAAGAAAATCATTCACTATTAGGTAGCAAAGAAAATTAGGTAGCAAAGAAAATAAATGCGGATAATTAAAGATGCGAAAGTTCAGCGGGCTGGAGTTTACCGTCTTTTGTCTCATAGCAGCGTTTTGCCTGCTTAGCAAGGTCCCACCTATGCGTAACAAGCAAAAGAGTTAGACCTTCCTGATTAAGTGAGAACAGTATGTCGCCAATCTGCTTTGCACGAGGAGGGTCAAGATCGTTGGTTGGCTCGTCAGCCAACAATATAGTTGGCCCATTAATCAGTGCACGGGCTATTGCAACTCGCCTTCTCTGCCCTAAACTGATTTCGTGGGGTAGATGATTTAGGCGATCTGATAAACCAAAGCGCTCAGCTAACTCCCGAGCCCGCACTGCATGACCCCTACCTTGAACTCCCTTTCCAAGCCAAACTGGAAGCATAATGTTTTCAAGCACTGTTAATGTTGGGATAAGGTGAGAGCCTTGAAAAATGAACCCGATCTTTAGGTTGCGAGTATGAGCTAGCTCCTTCTCAGTCATGGACTGAACTGGTTTGCCATCTATTATAACCTCGCCAGAGGTCGGCCTTAACAGACAACCTATGATGTTTAGCAGAGTAGTCTTCCCTCCCCCTGAGGGGCCCACTATAGATACCAGATCGCCCTTCTCTATTGTAAGGTCTACACCATCAAGAACTGTTAAAGTCTCACCGCCTGGCCGTTGATATGAGTGTCTAACATCTTTTAGCTGAATCAATTTCTAGCCCCCTTACACTCCATCTACTCCAACTCTCCTTGAGCAATAGCGCGAGCTGGATCAAGCGATGCCGAGTAATATGCTGGAAACAGCGCCGATAACAGCACTGTTCCAACCGCAGCTAATAAACACCAGAGAGAAAGAATTGCAATTTGACCAATTGGCAACGAAAGAAATGGTACTGCCGATCCTGAGGTTACCCAGCCAACTGCAAAGCGCGAAACAAACCAACCTAACCCAAGCCCTATCAAACTACTTGCTATTGCCAGGCAACCGGCTTCCCACAGAATCAAACGAAATACGCTCCAGCGCATTGCACCTAGAGCACGCAGAATTCCAATCTCTGTTTTTCTTTCAACCACCAGACCAGCAAAACGCCCTATTAGTGAGACCAATGAAACCAGCCAAAGCACAGCGGTTAGAGTATAAAGCAACCCAGTAAAGGTGCTCATGCGTTGTTTTGTTTCATACACAATCTGCGAGGCTGGAATTGCGTTGGCACCTGTCAGCTTTGAAATTTTATCAACAATTGCGTTAATGCTGTTTGGATCGTCAACCCGAACCAAAATCGACGAGACCAGTTGATCGGGACCCTTTTTCGTCCAATACTTTGCGAGGTCTGGGCTTTCCTTGGCAATACGAGCCGCCACATCAATAGAAATGTATGCCGTATCATCAATTCCCGTGCCGGTGGGTGGAAGTTGCTCGATAACTCTAAATAGTTGCCCTCGAATTAGAACAAACTCATCAACTTCTGCTTCAAGTTTGCTGCCAACAATTACCTTATCTTTTCCAAGCGTTTTGGGAATATTCTTCATCCAGGGTTTTATAATAAAATCTGTCTTGTAATCTATTCCTACAACTCTACCTGCCGAATATAGATTACAGCACATGGCATCCGCTGTTCTTGTAAATAATTCGGGGGTGGCTTGTTTAACCCCCGGCATTTTTCTGATGTCGTAAAGAAGTGATTTATCCATATAGATATTTAGAGGCAATCCTGTAAATAGCACCTGTTCAGGCTTTGCCTCCGCCTGCTTAGGCAAAACTAATATGTCAGCCCCAAGCTTCTCCATACCCAGCTTTAACCCGCGCTCCAAACCTTTGCCAAGCCAAAGCGAAGTAAAAAGAGCGGTAACAGCAATCGCGACTGTTGATAAGGTGAGTATTGTATGGAAAGGGCGCCGCTGGATACTTCGCAATACAAGCCTAAATATTTAAATCACCTTCTTTAAGCCGGCTATAAGTACTTATTGGACACGCCAGAACAAGCCTAAAATCTCATAAAAAGTAACATACCGATAAGCTCCTTGTCAATCAGAGAGGCAAACGGCCGTGATTTACGAAAATTTTCCGCAGATCTTAGAATTAACCAGCCTGGATGCTACCGATTTGAGGTTTTGCAAAGCCAACTGTTAATGATACGATACCTTCTTATCCCTTCCTAAAGCCTCGTTAATCTCATCCATTTTAAGTGTTATGTCTATCAACTGCTGCTTTGCCTTAGCTACTTCAATTGTAGCGCATAGACCAGCACAATCGTGCCGACAGCGCAGCTCCCCTTTAAGCATACTAGCTTTTTTCTCAAGCTCCTTATATTCCTTAAGCAGCTGCCCTATGTTTTTCTGTCCCATCTTTTCAATCCCTTCCATCTTATTTCTTGCCATTTCACTTCATTGCTATTTTATTCTTTCGCAGCCCCGTTAATGTTTTCAATTTACAAGACCCTATCATTGCATCTATATACAAGCATACACTAAAATACAAAATTACCTATGTTCTAAAAAATAATAGTTAGCATCATAATAATGCTTCACAACAGCAAATTGAAAGGCAATTTGGCATGACAGCAAAGGACAAATTAAAGAAACTACTAGACAATAAGGATTTTGAAAAACTTAGCGAGCTGACAGACAGCAGTAGCAGTATCATTCGAAGTCTTTTTTCTTTACTCTACTCTACTGATGATTTAACCCATTGGAGAGCAGCTGAGGCGCTGGGAATGCTTGCTGGAAGACAAGTGGGCAGCAAGTCTGACAGCGGACGTAACATTCCGCGAAGGCTACTTTGGTCTTTGATGGAAGAGTCAGGTGCTACGGCCTGGCCAGCACCTGAAGCATTAGGAGCAGTAGTTGCATACCGCCCAAGCCTTTTTACCGATTACGCTCCAATTGTTCTATCTTTTATCGATGACCCAATTCTACATCGCGGAGTGCTTTGGTCAGCACGAAAGATAGCTGAGAAAAGGCCTGATTTAATAAGAAACTTTGTGCCAAAAGTTATTGAACTACTGGGCAGTCCGGACCCTACAACTCGCGGCCATGCAGCGTGGGCCTTAGGAGCAATGGGTGCCAAAGAAGCAGTGGAGCGACTTAAAAAGCTGAGCGTTGATAGCAACAAATTGTACATCTACAATAACGGAGAGTTGCAGGAAAAGACAGTGGGTGAGCTGGCAATAAATTCGGTAAAAGAGCTCCAAAACCGATTTGGCTAAAGATTATCTAAAATTGATTTGCCTGCACTTCTGGGCTAAATTAGAGTTGGAATCATTGAGATTGCTACGACACCGGAGCCTGTTGCGAGCGAAGCGTGGCAAGTGTCTCGCAATGACAATTAATCTCTTGCCGGTCTTCCGTCTCCGGTCGCATTCTTTTAGCGACGATCTGCGGTCGGTGGTCGGCGGCCGTTATTA
>JASEIR010000153.1 GCA_030017355.1 Actinomycetota bacterium | reverse complement strand
GCCTCTGACCTGTGGGCGCTGTAGGATTTGAACCTACGGCCTCTTCCGCGTCAAGGAAGCGCTCTCCCCCTGAGCTAAGCGCCCATACTAGATATTGGATGACAGATGTTGGATATTAGATGATTTTATCCAAAGCCTAGCATCTAGTATCTAACATCCAATTTGAGGCGACGACCGGAGTCGAACCGGTGTACATGGTTTTGCAGACCATTGCCTAAGCCACTCGGCCACGTCGCCAATATAAACTTTATCTATAAACTCCCCCTAATTTTAGCAAGACTTATGTGATGTGACAATATTATCATATTTCACCATATTTCGTTGGAGAAAATAAGAACCGGAGGCTATATGAAAAACCGGAGGCTATATGAAAATCGATAGTCGAGAATCACCGAATTTTCGATTCTCGAGAAAAAAGCCGCCTTGTAGGCGGCTTTTTTCTGAGCGGATGACGAGACTCGAACTCGCGACCCCAACCTTGGCAAGGTTGTGCTCTACCAACTGAGCTACATCCGCACTGCGATAAAAATTTTATCATGTCCCTCGCGTTTCTGCAAACGGCTCGGATAGATTTTTTATGTTAGGCAACAGAATGGCGCCGGGCAGATTTTACGTAATCCAACAAGCTGTCCAAATAATGCTCGCACTTAAAACTAGCGCATGATGGGATTTTATTTTATGGTTCTAATCCTGGTGAGCACTAAATCTATACACTAATAAACTTATAAATAATACCATAGCCTATTGGAGATGTCTTACATACTGCTCAAAGAGGGCAATTGCAGACTCGATACTATCATCCGTCGACTTTTCCTTTGATTCCTTATGGATGCAATCACGGATAACGCTTGCCAAAATTATCTCGCCAACTCTCTGAAAAGCACCTTTTGTTGCAGCAAATTGGGTAAGTATGCTCTCGCAGTCTTCACCCATTTCAACTAATCGCTGGAGACCCCTTAGCTGACCTTCGAGCCTTTTAAGGCGAGTGATAATTCGCTTGGCCGCTTCTTCGCGATCATACATGGATTACCTCCACACCTTCCTAATTAGAAATTTGCTGTATATACTGCTCCACAACACTCTTATCGGTTTCGCCAATCAATCTATTAACTTCATTACCATTCTTGTCAATAAACACAAGAGTGGGAATTGCTTGCACACCAAACTGTTCAGCTATGCTAATATTTGACGTAACGCTTACATCATAGAACTCGAAGTTTGCTTTATTCCTATACTTATCTCTCAACCCCTCAACTAGAGGTTTCATAACTCGGCAGGATGGTCAGTAATCAGCATGAAAAAACATTACCTTCCCTGCGTTTGCTAATTGCCCACCGGAATCAGATGAGCTTGATTGTTGGGTTTGACCACCGCAACCAGCAAGATAAGCAACCAGCAAGACTAATAATGTAATAACAAGAATTCTAACCGTGATTTTTCTTTGTGACAATATTACTCCCTTCGCTATCAAGCCTGCCTTATTTGCAAGTCACAACGCAAGTATATCACGAATACCAATACGTGGCATCGTATAAATTCTTTAAAGTAACAATCCATAACAATCTATATTGCAAATATTATCTGCCATGCTAATAATCTACCGATAAGTCTACTTATCTTATTAATTAATAGGTTTGCTGTATAGATTAGCCCTCTTAAGTGAGGGCTAATCTATTTTTGGTTAAAATCTAGCAACCCTGCGTGCCTAGCTTAGGCTCCCGGCCTAAACTTATTATCCTCAACCAAATCCGCCACTAAATCCACCCGTGCCGCAGCTGCTTCCACCAGAATAACCCCCGTATGAACGGCTGATATTGTATCCAAAGAAATCGCGATACGCTTGTTTGACTCTCGTGCTACCGCAGCTTGGACATACTTTATCTGCATCGCGAAGCAGCCTTGTTAGAAAGAACTCGAAATCTTTTCCGCAGTCTTCGCAAACAAATTGATATGTTGGCATTTCTCCTCCATTCTACCGGCTTAAGGTCATTTTTCTTTCTTTACCGGTATTTCTCCAAATGGGCTAATTATTTGATTACTTCTGAAGCCCAAACTGGCGAATTATCTCATCCTTCGGAACTGCGCCTACTATTTGACCTGCGCTCTTACCACCCTTGAACAACATGATGGTTGGAATGCTCATTACACCAAACCTTGTTGCCCATTCACGATTTTCATCAACATTTAGCTTGACGATTTTTACATCGCCATTATATTCTCTTGCAATTTCCTCAAGCCTTGGCGCAATCATCCTACACGGACCGCACCACGGAGCCCAAAAGTCGACAATAACTGGTTTATCGGACTTTAATACCTCAGCATCAAACTGAGCATCGCTTATCTCAACGATATTTTCTGAAGCCACTGTTTGATCACTCCTTTAGCACTAAATATTGCTCATAATATACCCCCTGGGGGTATAAATGTCAAGACATTTTCCCAAAAATTTTCGGAAAATACTAATTAGTTTAACAAAATCACTTCTCGAACGCCAGCACAATTGGCTTTAAGGATGCACGCTCATAGTCTAATTAATCGCTAGCAGCAAATCAACAACTACTGCTTGAATGACTGCTGATAAAGCGACCGGAGACCGTCCTCGGTCTTTTTAAGTTTCCGGTACTACATAGCCAACCCGACCCAATTTCCTTCCAATGGACCAATAGGAGTCTGCTGCATACATTACTGGTCTTAGTACTTCAACATTTATTTTTTCTCCATCCCAAACGGACTCATCAACATGCGTAGCTAGTGCTCGGCCAACATAAAAGTCGTGCGTCCCAAGCCTGAGAACTTCCTGAACTTTGCATTCAATGCTTATAGCAGCTTCAAGTATGATGGGAGCTTTAACCTCTTTGGCTGGTTGCGGTGTTATCCTTGACTCCTCAAATTTATCTACGTCACGGCCTGATAGCTGACCTATATGGTCGGCATCTCTTAGAAACTCTTCCTGAATAACATTAACGGTAAATTCACTGTTGTCTTCAATCAATTCATGCGAGTAACTCTTGGCATCAATTCCAACGCCAATATAAAGCGGATCAGGACACAGTACACCAACCCATGAAGCGGTAAAAACATTCGAAACATTTTCCTTATTTGCAACTGTAATAAGAGTCAGTGGAAGTGGTAGCAGACCTATTACACCAGCTACAATTTTTTTCACCGCATGATCACTCCACTTATTATTTAAAACAGCCTAATAACTGCTCTTATATGCCATTTATCCTCATCTGCAATATTCCCATAATCACATGATTAAACACTATAGCAAGACTGACATTATCAAATACTAAAGCAAAAAAGAAAAGGCCAAGAAGCCTTTTCTTTTTTGCGCTGCTTTTTAACTTAAATGGTTGTTTTATCTGTTACTTCAGCTGTTCCTTAACATACTTTGCAACCATCTTTATTTGCGCTTCTGAGAGTTCTCCGCCCTTAAAGCCCGGCATCTCTGAGCCTTTGCCGTTTTCAATTGTCTTTTGGATCTCCTCAACCGATAGAGACGTTCCTTTGATGGAAGGGCCAACTATACCGCTGCCGTCATGTCCGTGGCACGGCCCGCAATTGCTTGTGTAAAGCTCAGATGGATTGGTGATGTCTTTTACGTTTTCTTCTTGAGCTTGCCTTTGAGGCGATAGAGTACCTTCAGATTCACCGGCATTTTCTCCCCCGCCTGCACAGCCGGCAATCAATATACCCATTACCACCACAAGAAGTAAAAGCACTAGAATGCCCATCCAGTTTTGATAGATCCCTTTTCTTTGCTTCAACTGACTCCCTCCCTAGTTATCTAGGCTTTAACTTATATAAGGCTAAAACTTATTAAAAAGGCTTGTTGATTTGTTAATTTTATATTCACTGCTCTATTATATATAAGTTACCTTATTATACTTGCTTTTGCCAGTAGTTGTCAGCAAATTATCAATGTGCAACTTTACGTTTCTATCGATTGTATCACCTAGCAGGATAATTCTCTTTTAGCCCAACCAGATTTTCTGTAAGAATTGAAACCAATTTGGTCCTTGCCTCTTTAATTGTCAAAGGCAATTCATCAAAAGGTAGGTGATCTTTATGTTTTAACTCTTCTATCAAGTAAGTTATGTACGGCAATCTTAAATCTACGCCTTCCATAACTTGCGTACTAGAGAATACCTCCTCGGGTGCTCCTTCAATTGTCAATCTGCCCTCCTTTAGGACAAAGATTCGATCGAGGAATAAGGGCATTAGGTCAACCATATGCGTTGCTATAATAATTGTAATCCCTTCTTTTTTGTTTAATTGCTCTAGGGTGTAAAGAAGGCTTGACTCACTTTTTGGGTCTAAGCCAGCAGTTGGCTCATCAAGTAGTAGGAGCTCGGGCTTCATTGCTAGAACTCCCGCAATGGAAACTCTTTTCTGTTGACCAAAACTTAAATGGTGTATGGGTTTCTTAGCTAAACCAGCCATGCCAACCATTTGCAGTGACTTCTTAACTCTTTCTTGCACCTTAGCACCATTAAGACCTAGATTTCGAGGCCCAAATGCAACATCATCCTCAACAGTAGGAGCAAAAAGCTGATCGCTAGGATTTTGAAAAACAAGACCAACTTTGCTTGAAAGCTCCATGCGACTCATTTCTTTTATTGGTTTTCCATCGATTTTAATTGATCCTGGCTTTGTCTTTAAAAGGCCTACGATTGCCTTTAGCAGAGTTGTTTTTCCGCCGCCATTTGAAGCAAGCAAGCCAACAAACTCACCCTTTTCTACCGATAGCGAAACGTTATCTAGAGCTCTTGTCCCGTCCTCATATTTATATGATAAGTTTTTTATCTCTAGGTAAGGCAATGGCTACCTCCAACCCACAGTTATTATCAGCATGATTAAAAAGAATGCGGCCATAAAAAACCCAGCTTGTTTATCAAGCATCGTCAGCTGGCTTGGTTTTGAGACGTGAAATTTACCGTTGTACCCCCTAAGTATCATTGCATTATGCGTT
>JASEIR010000152.1 GCA_030017355.1 Actinomycetota bacterium | reverse complement strand
ATTTGGTATGCTTGCTCTTCACCAAGCCAGGAGCCAAAAGTATCGGCGTGGTCTTCCTCCTGTATTAATATATCTTCCAGAAGCTTTCTTATTCCTGGGTCGGTATCCCCAATATCGCTTATTGCTTTTGCGTAAGACGTAATAGCACTGCGCTCGAGATTTAAATCAGCTCTTAACATCTCCTCTGTAGTTTCACCTGTTATAATTTCCACACCTTTCATTTCGCTAACTTGGCCCGGATTACTAATCGGCTGTCCACCAAGCATATTGATTTTCTCTGCCAGAGCTTCTGCATGCCTCATTTCAGCCAATGCTATGTTTCTTTCCAAATCGCGTATGTCTACAAAATCCTGGCCCTTTACCCTATAGTGATGGTTCATGTACTGCTGGATGGCAAATAATTCTTGAGCACGTAAAAGATTTAACCTGTCAATAATCTCTTGCCTTGTCACCTATTCACCCCCTTTTCAAAAAAACGCCATGGTTAAGTTACCCCTATGCCAGTATAGATAAACAAGCATCAATGATTTTGTTCTTGATTCAAGTTCAAATCCTTATAGATTCCTTGAACTGCATTGTAATCTAGTGTTCTGACAAGCAAATACCCTTGCCATCCAACCAAATAAATGTTACCATTCATTCTTGTTGAGTTTATTTTTGGAAGAGGAGATAAAGATGGCAAGAAAATGCGCTATATGCGGAAAAGGGCCGATGACTGGCCATCATATAAGTCACTCGCACAGACTGACACCAAGAAGATTTAATCCCAATGTCCAGAAGGTTCGCGCAATAATTGATGGTTCTCCAAAGAACATCTATGTATGCACAAAATGCTTAAAGGCCAATAAGGTTGTTAGAGCCATCTAAATAGAATTAAAGCCCAGGCTTTAAAGCCTGGGCTTTTGCATTTAAGCTTTTACTTCGTTACTTCTATACTTCAATTCTTTCAAGCTCTGAGCCATCTTCAAGAGATATCAATTTAACAACCCTATTCTCTATCAGTCCAACCGATGGTATATCATCTTCATCTTTCGGCAAAGAGGCACTTCCTGGATTTACCATAACAATTCCTTCACGGACCTTGATGCCCCTTATGTGCGTATGGCCGCTTATGATTATATGAAGCATATAACGCATACCCATTTCAACCAATTTGTCCTCATTGTATAAGTGTCCATGTGTTGCTAAAATCCGCAAGCCTTCGGCATATACAAATGCATAGGGTGACTCGATGGGATACGCTATAGCAATTGTATCAACATCTGCATCACAGTTTCCCTTTGCAAATATTGTTGGAAAGGGTGCAAAATTTATTTCTCTTGAGAGTTCAAGCGGATTATATGAAGGGCCTCTTGGATTAAAAGGGCCGCTGCTTAAAATATCGCCCGTATGAATTGCTAAATCTAATTCACCAAGTATATCTAGCGCTTTCCTCCACGAATCAACATCACCGTGCGTGTCACTAATCAATCCTATTCTCAGTACAACCACCCTCTTTTCTAAAATGAAGCGCTTGCAAGCTGCCTTTTCCTAGCTGAACAGCGTTACATATTTTATTAAAAACATAAGCTTTTGCTTTGTCTACTGCATCGCAAGGTGTAAACCCTAAGGTGAGGTAGGCAGTTATTGCTGATGCAAGCATGCATCCAGTTCCTCTTACATTCTTATGCCCTACCTTTTCTGACTCAAAATAGTACTCCCTCTCTCCATCATAGAGAAGATCTATAGATAAATTGCTTTCTAAATGACCGCCTTTTACTAACACCCATTTAACGCCCGTCTCTTTTAATGCCATCGCGGCGTCAAGCAAATCCTTTTCAGTTTTTATTGCTAAACCCGTAAGGCACTTTGCTTCATCGGCATTTGGAGTAACCATAAAGCAATATGGCAATAATCTCTTTTTCAAAACAGCTATAGATGCATCTGATAGCAACGGTACCCTGTTACTTGCTTTTATTACTGGATCAATTACAGAATACTCAATAATTTTTAAGGTTAGCAAGCTTGCAATCTCCAGTATGTTTTCAGAGCTCCCAAGCATGCCAGTTTTAATGCTTCTTATATTTCCTTCATAAATAACTGCATTTATCTGTTCTCTTAAGAGTCTAGCAGGAACTACCTCATACCCTGTTAATCCGGAGCTGTTTTGAACCGTTATTGCAGTTATTGCAGAATAAGGATAAACGCCTATCTCTACAAGCGTTTTAACATCAGCTTGAATCCCTGCCCCTCCACTTGGGTCAGAACCTCCTATAACTAAAACTTTTTTAACGTCCATTTCTCGATCATCCTAAAAATGAGTATAGCCGGATATATCGAGTGGTTTCTTGCTGCCAGACCAATCTATTATTGATATGCCCTCTGAAGAATTAACAATCTCACCAACCACCGTAACCTTAGTACCTATTTTAGCAAGAGATTCTACAATCTCCAGCTCTAGCTCTTTTGGCGCTGTAAATACAAGCTCGTAATCTTCACCGCCAGAGAGAGCAATATCAATTGCTTTCTCCCCATTTAGGCTTGCGACACTTTCAACCCCTTTAGCTATAGGAATCTTGTTCATAAATAATCTTGCACCAACCAGACTCGCTTCACATATATGCTTTATCTCGCTTGCGAGACCATCACTTATATCCTCCATTGCATTTATACCTATCGACGCTAGAATCCTGCCTTCTTTTAATCGTGGCTCTGGTAGAAAATGAGCTTTTTTTAGCTCTTGAGCTTCCCTTACTGTTTTCTCGATAGCTGGGTTTAAGACAATTCGAAGACCTGCCGCAGACGCTCCAAGCACCCCTGTTACCATAATGATATCTCCAACTTTCGCATCGCTTCTTCTGCATAAACTGCTATCCTCAACTTCACCAATCATTGCCACATTAATTATTAATCTATCAGACTTTGTGATATCTCCACCCACAACTCTTAATCCATATTTTCTAGAAACATCTGCCATGCCTCTATACATATCTTCAACTAGACTTACCTCTGTTTCCGGACTTAATGCAAGCGATATAACCGCGTAATTCGGTATGCCACCCATTGCAGCAATATCGCTTAAGTTTACTGAAATTGATTTATATCCCAACTGCCAGGGTGTTATTGTGTTAAGGGTGAAATGAACATTTTCCACTAGAAGATCAGTTGTTAAAAGGGTGTAATCAAGCTTTGTTGGCTTAACAACAGCTGTATCGTCACCTATTGCTAAAATAACACGCTCGTCTGCATATTCAACTATTTTTGCAATGCGCTCTATGAGCCCAAACTCACCAAGATCTTTAACTTTCATAAATTAAGATTAGCATGTTTCTGCATGCGATCCGAGGTATTCGGCAACGATTTTCATGGCGCAATAATCTCCGCACATCGTACATCCGTCAATATCCTTGATTTTTCTCTCTTTATATGAGGCTTCTGCTTTTTTAGGATCTATAGATATCTTTATCTGAGCGTCCCAATCCAGTGCTTTTCTAGCTCTTGCCATAGCCAGATCCCAATCTTTAGCACCCTTTATGCCCTTGACAATATCGGCAGCATGAGCAGCAATTCTAGCTGCTATAACTCCATCATGCACATCTTGCTCGGTCGGAAGACCTAGGTGTTCACGTGGCGTAACGTAGCATATAAAATCAGCTCCTGATGCTGCTGCCATTGTTCCTCCAATAGCCGATGTTATATGGTCATAACCAGCTGCTATATCTGTTACAAGAGGCCCTAATACATAAAATGGTGCTCCTTTGCATACCTGCTTTTCAATTTCTACATTTTCTTTGATGTGATCAAATGGCATATGTCCAGGACCCTCAACCATCACCTGAACACCTGCTTCTCTTGCCCTATCCACCAATTCACCAAGAATCAGTAACTCCTGGAATTGAGCTCTATCTGAAGCATCGGCTATGCAACCAGGTCTTAACCCATCGCCGAGGCTTAAGGTTACATCATGTTCTTTTGCTATTTCAAGAAGCCTGTCAAATTGCTCATAAAGCGGATTTTCTCTATCATTTTTAAGCATCCATCCAATTGTAAATGCGCCGCCACGGCTTACAACATCTGCTACGCGGCCTTGCTTTCGAAGAGCATCTATAGTTTTCCATGTTATCCCAGAATGAACTGTAATAAAGTCAACACCTTCTTTAGCTTGATTTTCGATGACTGAAAAAATATCATCGGCTGTCATTTCTACAATACTTCCATAAGTCTCCTTAGCAATGACTGCAGCTTGATAAATCGGAACAGTACCTATTGGCACTATGCTTCTTTTTAGCATCTCTTTTCTTATTTCAACCAAAGGTCCGCCAGTACTTAAATCCATTATTGTATCAGCGCCCGCTTTTAATGCAGTATCTAACTTACGCAGCTCCTCATCAATATACGGGTACTCATCGGATGTCCCAATATTGGCATTTACCTTAGTTCTTAGACCTTTACCAATACCAACCGGTTTTTTTATATTTCTATTATTATTTGCTGGAATGACTATTGTTCCATCTAGTAGGTCTTTTATTACTGTATCCTTATCAATCTTTTCATCTTGAGAAACTTTGTCAATTATTTCTGCTATATAGCCTTTTTTTAGCTTATCAATAATAGTAGCCATCTATTTTCTGCTCACTCCAAACTAGTTTCCCAGGGCTTTAGCATGATTAATCTTCTGCTTTAGAAGCTTTGCGGCCTCGACCATATTTGGCGCTGATGCTACCGCTGATATCACTGCTATGCCATCTGCGCCAGCTAATACTACTCCTTCAATATTTTCAGAGGTTATTCCACCTATAGCGACAATCGGAATCTTCACATCTTGTCTTACCTCAACCAATCCTTCAATTCCAATTGGAGGCGCAGCATCGACTTTGCTTGGAGTAGGAAATATTGGGCCAAGACCAATATAATCAGCACCGCTTTTACTTGCGGCAATAGCTTCGTCATAGCTGGTAGCCGAGATACCGATTATATAATCATATCCCAATATCTTTCGTGCAACA
>JASEIR010000151.1:1494-5033 GCA_030017355.1 Actinomycetota bacterium | reverse complement strand
AAGTCTCCTAATTCTTCTTTAAGATATTCTGGGTTTTTACTGTCTATTGCATCAATTGTTTCGTAAGCCTCTTCAATTAAATAGCGCCTCAGGCTGTCGTGAGTTTGCTCTAGGTCCCAGGGACAGCCCTGCGGGCTGCGAAGTTTTGCCATGATTTCAACAAGGCGCTCACACGAACCATTGCCGGGCAAGCATCTCACCTCCACATCAAAGAAGATACCATGAAAAGCCGTTGAAGTACACGAACTAAAAATATTTAAAGATATCCGCCCATTGAAAAAAGGGCCCGCAGGGGCCCTTAGATGCACAGGATCTATATATAAGCTATATCAAGCTTTCAGTTTTGACAAATCTATTGTCCTTGAGTATTTCCATTTCCGCTTGGTGCACCTGGGGTAGGTGCTGTTGGTGTCTGCTGGGGCTGCTTAAGATATATCTTAATAACAGCCTTTTTCTTAATATCGCTATACCATTTGTTAAATAATTCTTGCTTTTTAGCCAACACGAGCTTTTCTTTAATCTGGGATTCCACTTCTGAAAACGTCTTCTGGCGAGCTGGTTTTTTATCGATTAACTTAATAATATGATAGCCATATTGAGTCTTTACGGGTTCGCTAAGCTGGCCTGGCTCTAGACTCCAGCAAGCATCGGCAAATTCTTTAACATACATGTCTTTGTCTTTCCAGGAGAGATCTCCGCCTGAGCTTTTGCTACCAGTATCAATGCTGTATTTCCTTGCAAGCTCGGCAAAATCGGCACCGTTTCTTAGTTCTTTTAAAATTTTCTTAGCGTCTTCTTCTTTATCTACCAAAATATGCGCAGCATGCACTTGGTCTTTTGTTAAAAACTCGTTCTTATTTAAATTGTAATAATCTTCTACTTCCTTTGGTGCAACCTTTACATCTTTTGTTATCCTTTCGCCTAGCATTTGTACCTTAGCATATTTTTCAACGTCTTCTTTAAACTGCTCTAAGGTCATGCTTTGCTGCTTAAGTGCTTCTAAAAGTGCTTTCTCATCTTTAAGATTAAAAGCTTTCATCATTTCCTTAATTTTTGCATCCAATTGTTTCTTTGAAACTTTAATGCCTAGCTTGTCTGCCTCCTGAACTAACAACTCTCTCTCAATCATCTTATTTAGAAGATCATATTTGACCTGATCTTCCAATATCTTGCCTTGCTCACCCTTAAATTGCTCCATATGATTTCCCATCATTTGCTTAAGTCTTTCGTCTACCTCTGCAACCGTGATATTCTTGCCGTTAACTGTTGCTGCAAGAGGTTCTCTGGAACACCCAGCAACATATATGGCGATTACCGCAATTAAGGCAACCGCCAATCCATACTTCAGAAACCTCATTAATTTACCTCGCTTTCTGGCTTATCATTACTCCCGTAGTGAGCTCACCTATTATAACATCAAACAAAGCCAGCAGGAAAGTTATTGTTTTATCGATCTTAGGCTTTGTAATTAGTAAATATTGTCGTTTTCGGTTGAAAATCAGGTTATTGTGTTTGCTTGCAATGTCTATTTCCTGCTGTTTTGTCAGTAGTAAAGGCGATACTTTTATTCTGTTATTGCGATAACTTATTTCGCTTACCCCTAATTTTCTTGCCAGCAATCGGAGCTTCCCTATGTCAAGTAAGTTTTTAACAGGCTCTGGAAGTGGACCAAAGCGGTCTCTTAATTCAAGCGCAATTTGATCGATTTCTGTCGATTTACAAGACATGATTATTCGCCTGTAGATCTCGGTTCTTAAACCTTCCTCTGCTATATATGCATCAGGTATGTAGGCATTAATTGGAAGATCAACCTTAACCTCGGCAAGTTCGGTTACTTGTTTGCCCTCTAGCTCATCAATAGCATCCCTTAGCATTTGGCAATACAGCTCAAAGCCAACTGCCGACATGTGGCCATGTTGCTCAGCTCCAAGAAGATTTCCTGCACCTCTAATCTCTAGATCTCGCATCGCTATTTTTATGCCAGACCCACGCTCGGTAAAATCGCTAATGGTCTTAAGTCTTTCAAAAGCCTGCATGGTTAGCAACCTTTGGGATGAGAAGAAAAAGTAAGCATACGCTCGCTGATTAGACCTTCCCACCCTTCCTCTAAGTTGGTAAAGCTGTGCCAGCCCCAACAACTCAGCCCTATCAACTATAAGTGTATTTACGCTTGGAATATCTATCCCTGACTCTATAATGGTCGTGCAGACCAAAACATCATACCTGTGATCTAAGAAGCCAAGCATTACCTTTTCTAACTGATGCTCGCTCATTTGGCCATGCGCGACAGCAACTCTGGCTTCTGGAACAAGCTCTCTTACACGATCAGCTACCCCGCTAATGGTTTCTACCCGATTATGCACAAGATAAACCTGCCCCCCTCTGCCAAGTTCGCGTCTTATTGCTTGGATCACCATCTCCTCATCATACCCGCCAACATGCGTGATAACTGGCTGTCTGCCTCCCGGAGGGGTTTCGATTATTGACATATCACGAATGCCGGCTAGCGACATCTGCAGGGTTCTCGGTATCGGGGTAGCGCTTAGCGTCAACACGTCAATACTCTTTTTAAAATTCCTTAGCTTTTCTTTGTGATTTACACCGAAGCGCTGCTCTTCATCGATTATGACAAGACCTAGGTCAAGTGGTCTTACGTCATCCTGAAGAAGCCTGTGTGTTCCAATTAAAATATCTACCTTTCCTTCGTTAAAGCGAGAGATAATATCATTTTGTTGCTGCTTGGATTTAAACCGGCTTACCATCTCCACGGTAACCGGAAAAGGAGAAAGTCGATCTGTAAATGTCATATGGTGTTGTTGCGCTAGAATAGTTGTTGGCACAAGGACCATCACTTGCTTCCCATCCATAACTGCTTTAAATGCTGCCCTTACTGCAACTTCTGTCTTACCATAGCCAACATCACCACAGATTAGCCTATCCATCGGTTTGCTACTTTCCATATCCCTCTTTACATCCTCAACTGCTGCAAGTTGATCTGGCGTTTCCTCATATGCAAAAGAATCCTCGAGTTCTTGCTGCCATGGAGTATCAGGCGAGAATCTGATTCCCTTTGCATTTGCTCTTAGAGCATAGAGGGTTAGTAGGTCATAGGCAACTTTTTTTGCTGATGCCTTAGCCTTCTTAGTTGCTTTTAGCCAATCAGCGCTACCAAGTCTTGATATAGTGGGTACCTCGCCGGCTGCACCGATGTATTTAGTAATGCGATCAAGTTGATCTATGGGTACAAAAAGGCGATCTGAACCTGCATATTCAAGTAGCGCATAATCACGGACAACCCCGTTGACTTCCCTTTTCCGTAAACCACCATATATGGCAATGCCGTGGACGCTATGCACAACATAATCTCCTACTTTTACATCAGAGATATCCGAGATGGCGTATCTTCTACTGGCAATTCGTCTTACACGACAGTGACTTCTTCTGCCAAAAATATCGGCAAACGAAATGATGGCAATCTTAAGGTCATGGCTAACAAACCCGCTGTTTAGATTACCAATTGCCAATAAAACCTGCCTTTT
>JASEIR010000151.1:0-1484 GCA_030017355.1 Actinomycetota bacterium | reverse complement strand
CTTTTACTAGCGCTCAGCGATCTAGTGCTTGAAATATTACTATCAAGGAGAATTTGCTCGATCCGCGTTCGCTGATTCTCATCTGGTAGAACAATCGCTATTCTAAAGCCAAGATTCAAATAGTCTACTATTAAACTCTTAAGCTGCTCTACTTTTCCACCAAAATATGGAATTGGAGATGCTTTGAAGCTCTTGCCTGCCCTCTCAACTTTCCCGACCGAGACCAGCTCAATATCTATTCTGGACGTAAAAATATCCTTTGGCCTTTTAAAATAAGGATGCGGTGGTTTAAGTATGGTTTGGTGATCAACAAGGTGTTCTATATATGATAGCTGCTGATTATAATGCTGCACTGCTGCTTGTCTAGTTTCCTCGGGCTCATCAATGATACGCAAAGCTTCCTTGGGTAGGTAATCCAGTACTGTTCCATCTTCCTCGTATAGGAAGGGTAGGTACTTGTCAATTCCTTCAAAGTATTGCCCGTCTTTAACCTTACCTATCTCTTCTTCGAGCCAGTCTGAGCTTAAATCCGGGAACTTAGAGGCCGCGGTTGAGATCGTCTCTTTTGTTAAAGCAACTTGGCGGCAACCATAGATTTTAACAGTACTAAGATATCCAATCGATCTCTGGTCAGATACATTAAAGATACGAATGGAATCAATCTCATCACCAAAAAGCTCAACTCGGACTGGCTTTTGCGCATGTGACGGGAAGACATCTAGAATGCCACCCCGCAAACTAAAGTGCCCCGGGCTTTCAACAAGAGAAACTCGTGTATAACCTATAGCGGTTAATTTCTTAGCTAGATCGTGCAGATCGATTTCTTCGCCAACGCTCAACTTTAGCGGATAGTGTAAGGCGGCTGAGGGAGGAGGCATGACACGCATGGCCGATTGGATAGATGTAACCCAAATACATAATTTACCAGATTCCATATCATTTAAGGCTGCCAATCGCCTGCCAACTGAGGCAGGACTTGGCGATAAAGAGTCATATGGCATTGTTTCTACCTCGGCAAAAAGCTCAGCCTCAATGGAGTAAGCCTTCAGATCTTCTACCAACTTTCGGGCCTTCTCAGAGCCCGAGGTGATAACTAGAATCGGTCGATTTACACTCTTAAAGAAGGAAGCAAGGAAGTACGATCTGGCAGAAGAGCCAACTGCAACGGTCTCGCTATTGCCAGCCTTAATTGAAGTAATTAGCTCTTTAAAATCATTGTTCTCTTGAATCATATTAAGCGTCTCTTCTAATCTCATATCAAACAAAATGCCGAATAGGCCTCGGTTTTTCAACCCAGGCCCCTCTTAAGCAGACCCCCTGCAATTTCTAAAATTAAAACCACCGAACAACCATAAGTATCGGCTATTTCATTCAATACTATCAGGTTATCGATAGCGGATTCCAGATGCTGGTTGAAGGTATAAAAAGTTTCATTAACCAGCCGATGAAAAAATTCTTCTAAATATTTTAGCTAAGGTCTTGCA
>JASEIR010000150.1 GCA_030017355.1 Actinomycetota bacterium | reverse complement strand
CTCACCGGAGGACTTGATTCATTCAAAGCTTCTTGTTTCCTGGAAAGCGACAAGGCAGGAGGATTTCCAAGATGCCCTTTTAATTATAAGAAATAGCAAACACCTAGATTGGGATTACTTGCTTAAAAAAATATCAAGGTATCCTGAAAGAGTGCTTGCCTTGCTTAGCTATGCGGTTACCAACCAAATAACCGAAGATGTAATGCCGGTGGAGTTCATAACCGAGATTAGAAATCTTAGCAGGCGCCTTCTTCGGCATATGGGAAAAGCTGCATAGAAGCAAGCATTTGCTGGTGAGGGTTTTCATTCGCTGGTGAGGGTTTTTAAAGCCTCTTTTATCTGGTAAATTAGTTATGTTGAAAATCCACACAATACCAATTAAGCGAGGAGGATTTAAAATAGAACAGCCATTAGATACGGATAATCTGACACCCTTATATATACATCCAATAATCCAGGAGCTAAGCCGGATTTTTGCAGATGCAGGCAAAAAGCTGTATCTGGTTGGGGGAACGGTCCGAGATGCATTGCTTGGAAGGTTTCACGAAGACCTTGATTTTGCAACAGATGCAAAGCCTGATGAAACCATTCAAATAGTAAAGCCGTGGGCTGACAATCTTTGGCTTGTTGGTATAAAGTTTGGCACCGTTGGCCTAAGCAAGGGACATTTAAAAATTGAGATTACTACGCTAAGAAGCGAGGTTTATGTCGATAAAACCCGACGCCCACGCGTGGCTTTTGATACAGATATTTACTTTGACCTCTCCAGACGTGATTTCACTGTAAACGCCATGGCTGTTGAGTTACCGCAAGGTAGATTGATTGATCCTTTCAATGGGCAAGCCGATCTCACAAATCGGATTCTTCGCACGCCAGTTACGCCGGAACAAAGCTTTATCGATGACCCATTGAGGATGATGCGGGCAATTCGTTTTGTATCTACAATGGGCATGCATCTTTCACCAGAGGTTGAAGAAGCAATTTCTGTATATAGAGGTGAGCTTGCCAGGGTTTCCAGTGAACGAATCAGAGACGAATTCTCTAAGATGTTGACTGGGGCTGAGCCGGCCAAGTCCTTGCGCTTGCTAGTGCACACAGGCTTAAGTGACCTGTTTGTTCCTGAGCTTATGAATCTTAAAATAACTCAAGACCCAGAGTATCATCATAAGGATGTATTTGAGCATACACTAACGGTAGTTGAACGGGTTGAGCCCGACTTAGTGCTGCGCCTTGCAGCACTATTTCATGATATAGGAAAGCCGGAGACCAAGGAGATAATTGAAGGGAAAGTAACCTTCTATAATCATGATTCCATTGGGGCTTCTATTACTAGAAGAAGATTAAGAACACTTAAATATCCGAAGGCAATTATTGAGGATGTTACAAAGCTCATCTACCTTCACATGAGGGTCTATACCTATAGGATGGGGTGGACTGATAAAGCGGTAAGAAAATACATTCGTGATGCAGGTACGCTGCGCGACAAACTCAACGCTTTAATTCGGGCTGATTGCACCACGAAAAACCCTCGAAAGATGCGCCAAAGCTTGCAGGTATTTGATGAGCTTGAAGAACGTATAATCCGCTTAGAAGAAGCTGAAGAAGCAGCTAAAATACGACCACCGATTAATGGTCATGAGGTAATGGAGTATCTTGGCATAGGTCCAGGCCCGTTGGTTGGAGAAGCACTTCATCTGCTGCTAGACGCAAAGCTTGAAGGAGAAATTGAGACAAAGGAAGACGCGTATGCCCTGCTTGATAAGTGGGCAAAGGAGAAAGGCCTACGGTGATTGTCGGTGTAATCTCAGATATTCACAGTAACATGGAAGCCCTAAGGAATGTTCTTGAGAAGCTGGGTGAGGTAGAAAAAATTTGGTGTCTGGGAGATATTGTTGGCTATGGTCCAGAACCAGCCCGCTGCATAGATATGGTCAACTCACCACGGTTTGAATGTATTGTTGGCAACCATGATTTGTGTATTTTGCAGGAAATAGACTTTGGCAGTTTTAATTTGGATGCTCTTAGAGCTTGTCTAATAAACAAAAATAAACTGGATGAGAAGCATCTATCTTTCCTAAGGTCTCTACCAAGAACAACAGAGCCTTTTCCAGGTATAGCATTGGTCCATGGCAGCCCGCGGGATGATGTTTGGGAGTATGTAATATCTTCTTGGCAGGCTAATGAAATACTTTCCAAAACAAAATCTGTTATAACCTTTGTGGGCCATTCCCATATTCCACTTATATTTATGAAGCCTGGTAGCGCTGCTGCTCGGATAGCTCCGTTGTTTGAAGAAGTGACCATAGACCTTAGCAGGGAAAATACAAAATATCTCATCAATCCTGGAAGTGTTGGTCAACCTAGAGATGGCGACCCACGTGCAAGTTATATGGTTTTAAATACAAGAGAATTTACATTAACATATCACCGAGTTGAATATCCGGTGGAGACAACGCAAGAAAAAATGCGACAAGAAGGTCTTCCACAATCTCTTATTAATCGTCTAGCTTACGGAGTGTAGTTATCCACCAGTTAGCTACTGTATTCCTAAACGGTAGAGAATAATATTCCATGTACTGATAGGCTCTGTTAATACCATTACCTTGTAAGGAAGATTCTTGTTAAGAAATACCTCAAGATCATTACCATTATATTCAAGCATTTTACTTTTAAAAGGAAACATGCTGTTGCCAGAGGTAATTCCCACATAAACTTGCCTGACTTTTCCATCTTGCGCTTCTTTCCTTTTAACCTCAAATCTTAGTTTTGATAAGATATCAAGCTCGGATGCTTTTTCATCAACTTCAAGCGATATAAATATTGCCTCTCTTTTTGGCGCATGATTCTTAAAATCAGTTTTGACGAGCGGGAGCTGGCCGTAATTTGGCAGGCTACCTTTGCTCTCAATTTTGTTGTTTATCTCATTAATTGCTTGGGCTGCAATCCATGCCATGCCATTTGGATTTTTAATTGGTATTCCTATACGGGGGAAGAGTGCAACTATGGAGTCAATCCCTTCATCTCTTAATACTTTCTTTAGGTCTTTCAATGGCACTGAGTCTCTGGTAAACCAGTGGCTTGCATATAAGTTATTTTTAAAGTATATAGTTGGAATAAGGAGAATATCAGGATTTAGAGCAAGAGAGCGAACATGATGACCGCCATCAAATATGACGCAGCGAATGACCCCAGCTTGGCGCAACCGCTGAACCTGCTTAATTCCCCACGTGCTATCTCTTATGACATCTGAGGCAGAAGCTTCTACTATGGCATCGATTTTTCCCTGAATTGCAAGCTCATCTACCCGCTTGATTATCCTTCTCCGTGTAGCTGGGTTCTTGTCCTGCAAGTCATATGGTTCGATTACAGCAATGGTAAAGTTGTTCATCGAGCCTGCTGTATTTTTAAAGGCGCCCGTACTAATCTGAGAGGCCGTTATAAATTGAAACTTCCCAGTCTGCAACGCTAGAAATTTTGTAAAGCAGCGCCTGCCTACCGAATGTAGCTTCTGATCTTCTGGTATTTCAACAAGGTTTATCTTAGATAAAATTATTGAGGAAATTGCCTTTTGAGGGCTTCTTATCGGCCAGGTTTTATTTATTGGTGAATTTTGAAGTGCAAGAATAACAATGAGCACAAGGTTAACGAAAATACCCATTATTATCGCGATAACGTTCCTGTTTCTGCCTGGTCTATTGCGCATAGACCACCAGTCCTAAATCGCTTTTTATGCCAGCTTCTTTAAAGCTGTGCATTTAGTGGCTTGTTAATATATTTGATGTATACCCGAATTTGAATTTTTCTTTGAATTTGGGATAATAATTAAGAGAGGTAATAAGAGAGGTAACCATAAACGCAACTAAGAGAAATTATTCAGAGGGGCGTTTAGCTCAGCGGGAGAGCGCTGCCTTCACACGGCAGAGGTCACTGGTTCAAATCCAGTAACGCCCACGCAAGTAAAAATAGCCGTATTAAAGCGGCTATTTTTACTTGCAGAGAATCGAAAATAGAAAATAGAAAATGTCTACGGCTCGACCCTTTTTATATCTTTTATTCTATCGAAGTCCTTGTCATAAGATAGGATGATGGCGTCTCCTCTTAACTTGGCAAAGGCTGCGTTGTAACAATTGGCAAAGTCGATTCGTGCAGTTTTATAATACTCAACGGCTTCTTCAACAACATCTCTATTTTCAATCACTAGCTTTTTGGTGTTAAGAAGAAGCATGAGTTTATCCGAGATATCATCTCTACTTAGCTCATAGTAAGAATCAAGAGTCCATATAAGCTCTAATATTACAGCAACTGTTAAAAAGGCCCGATCTTTTCCAGATGTAACTCGAGATAAACTCGAGATACGAAATTCTCAGAAGCTTTGGCTTGCTTAACGTCGTCTTCAGTAAGGAGCCGTATAAAGATATTGGTGTCGACAAAACTGCCTTTCATTGTTTTTTCTCCGCTATGCGTTTGGCCACAGCATGCTTTAGTTCTGCCCTTATTTTTCGAAAATTCTCAGGTTTTGCCTTTGGTTTCACTGTACCTGCAGCATCAAGAATTGTACCTTTGATCGGCATGATTTCTGCCTTGCCGCCGACTACTTTATAGATGACCCTATCGCCAGGTTTTAGCCCCAAGGCTTCTCTAACTTTAGCAGGTATTGTAACTTGCCCCCTAGCAGACACCGTCGATTTTTTGCCATGATTTACACCTCTATCAAAGATATCAGATAATTCTTTACTTTTTTTGAATGGCAAAGAATAGGTTATCAGTAAAGATATAAGCGTAACCGGTGACGGTGTCAACTTTAAAAAAGAAGGTCTTTGAAGTATTATTAACTTTAAGATTGCTTGTTATATAGAGTCTGAGCCCATAAAGTTGGCATTCCTATCATTCCTATTAAAGTGAACATAGGACATCATGAGGTATTCAGAAAGAGGGAGTTCTTTATGGATTTGGAAGTTGTTATATGGCTAATAATTGGGGTTATTGCTGGCTTAGTGTTAATGTTTATAATCAGGGCTATTGATTATGCATTTGGTGGTAGCAAGGATTAGCTATGCAACCCATATAACAAACACAGGGATTTTGCAATTGAGCTATTTTTGTCATTGCGGGCGACTGTAAGCCGTAGGGAAGTTGTGGCAGCCTCCTCGCAATGGCAGTTCTTCTTTTGCCTATCCCTCGTCTCCGGTCCATTTTTCA
>JASEIR010000014.1 GCA_030017355.1 Actinomycetota bacterium | reverse complement strand
TTGTTCCCCTCCCTTGAGGGGAGGGGCTAGGGGAGGGTGAGCCGGTCTCTGGTCTGTTCTTTTGCCCGTCCCTTGTCCCTGACAGGCTCCTCGCAATGACACTTCTTCTCTTACACTTCTTCTTTTGCCGGCCTCTCGCCCCTGTGGGACTCCTCGCAATGACAGTTTTTCTTTTGCCCATCTCTGGTTCCCGGTCTGCTTTTTGCCGGTCTCTTGTCCCTGCGGAGTGCCTCGCAATGACAGAACAATGACAGAAAGAGTTATCCCTTATTTAATTTTAAGTTTTAAGGCCCGAGTTTATCCTGAGCAATAGCGAAGGGCCTACCCAGGGTTCCAGTCCTTCAGACCTACAGCTCACCAGGACTGCGGCCCTTTCAGGGCCTTGATTTTGAATTTTTAATTTTGCATTTTGAATTACTTAGACCCTGGACCCTAATTCTATAGGACCAAGAACTTAGCAAAGCTTATACCAGCTGAGCTCTTTATCTCCTCGATGACTTCATCGGGTATTGGAGTATCGACATTTAAGCCCATTAAGGCCTCTCCACCAATCTTCTTCCTTCCAACCTGCATGTTTGCGATATTGATCCCATGGTTGCCTAGAATTGTCCCAACTTTTCCTATCATGCCCGGGACATCCTCATACCTAAAAAAGGCCATATACTTGGATGGAACCATGTCAATATCAAACTCATAAATATTTACAAACCGCTCCTGGTTCTTCTTGCCAACAAGCGTTCCAGCAACCCCTATATCTCCACCGCCATCTCTTCCTTTTAGTCTAATTACATTAATATAATCCTGAGAGGACGGCTTCTTACTTTCCCTTACTTCTATGCCTCTTTCTTCAGCAAAAATCGGTGCATTGACATAATTAACCTGCTCTTCAACGACCCCATCAAATATTCCTTTAAGGATCGCTATTGTCAGCAGCTTTGTATCAATCTTAGAAATTGGGCCAACGTATTCAATATCAATTGAATGTATGCCTTCCTCTGCAAGCTTGTTAAAGAGCTTTCCTATTTTCTCAGCAAGCGGCAGGAAAGGTTTAACTGCCTCCATTGCCTCTACCGGCACAAGCGGAATATTAACTGCGTTGGTTACAAATTCACCCTTTAGTCCAGCTATAACCTGCTCGGCTATCATAATACCTGCCTTGTCTTGTGCCTCAACCGTTGAGGCACCTAGATGAGGCGTGCATACCGTACAATCAAGCTCAAGTAAAGGATTACCTACTGGCGGCTCCACATCAAAAACATCTATACCAACTGCTGCAACCTTACCACTCTTTATTGCATTTACAAGCGATTCGAGCTGATAAATACCTCCCCGAGCAGTATTGATAAGCCTTACACCATCTTTCATCATGGCAAACTCTCTATCACCAAACATTCCTATTGTTTCTTTTGTCTTTGGTAGATGAACAGTTAGAAAATCAGCTACTTTAAGTACTTCATCAACCGTAGTTGCGCGCTCAATACCTAGTTGAGCAAATCTTTCTTTTGAAACGTATGGATCATAACCAACTACCTTCATTCCAAGACCCAGCGCTCTTTGGGCAACTAGCGTTCCTATCCTCCCCAGCCCAACAATGCCAAGAACCTTTTCGTAAACCTCAACGCCCTGAAATTTGCTTCTTTCCCACTTACCTGCCTTAACTGAAGCATTTGCCTGGGCGATATTGCGGGCACACGCAAGCATTAGTGCAATTGTATGCTCGGCTGCCGACACTATATTGCTTTGGGGAGCATTTGCAACTATGATGCCTCTCTTTGTTGCTGCCTCTATATCAATATTATCTACACCAATACCAGCACGACCGATAACCTTAAGTCTTTCCGCACGGTTTATTACTTCAGAAGTTACCTTGGTCGCACTTCTAATAATCAAAGCGTCGTATTTTCCAATTTCTTCGAGCAGCTCCTCAGCAGACATATCGGTTTTTACGTCTACCTTAAATCCTGCTGCCTTTAATTTATCGATGCCAGCCTGTGCAATTTTTTCCTTAACCAGAACGTTAATATCACTCGCCTCCTACAGCGGATTCTCCATAAAAACTTTTTCAGCTGCTTGCATTCCTGTGCCCAAAGTAATTGGATAGCCCATCTCTGAGAGCACCATCTCAATACCAGCCAGTGTAGTTATAATATCAAACCTGTCAAAATATCCAAGATGGCCTATTCTAAATATCCTGCCTTTCAGATGATCTTGGCCACCTGCAATTGTTATCCCATATTCGCTTTTTAGAATCTTAACCAGCTTCCCTCCATCAACACCTTCTGGCACCCAAACAGGAGTTACCGCATTACCTCTGCCTTCTGCTGGCGCAAAAAGCTTTAACCCCATTGCCTCAACACCCTGTCTAGTTGCCTCAGCAAGTACAGCATGCCTTTTAATAATATGATCTAGCCCTTCATCCTGCATTAATTTAATGGCCTCGCTAAGCCCAACTATTAAAGAGACTGCTGGTGTAAATGGCGTTGTTGGGTCGCTTTTGCGTAGCGAATCAGCCGATTTCTTCCAGCTGAAATAAAACTTGGGGAGCTTTGATTTCTCAGCAGCTGCCCATGCTTTATCGCTTACTGATATACATGCAAGACCTGGTGGCATCATTAGACCCTTTTGCGAACCGGTCATAACGACATCTAGATTCCACTCGTCTGTCCTACACTCAACTGCACCAATACCAGTAATTGAGTCAACTACCAGGACAGCATCATAATCCTTAACAATACTACCAATGGTTTTTACATCATTTAAGACGCCTGTTGACGTTTCGCTCTGCACAACAAAAACCGCTTTTACATCGGGATTTGCATCTAGCTCGCGCTTTATATCCTCCGGATTTACAACCTTATCCCACGGATATTCAAGCTTAATGACATTAATGCCATAGGTCTCATTAATCTTAACTAGGCGATCGCCAAACTTCCCGTTTGAACAGCATATGACTTTATCGCCAGGCGAAAGCAGGTTTACAACTGATGATTCCATAACGCCAGTACCGGAAGATGCAAATATCAGGACATCGTTCTTGGTCTGAAAGATGTATTTCAGACCCTCTTGTACAGCTACGAGAAGCTCGGTAAACCTTGGCGTTCTATGATGAAACATCGGCCTTGCCTGTGATAGTAAAACCTCTGATGGAACCGGCGTTGGCCCTGGCGTCATCATATATTCTTTACGCATGAATAAACCTCCGTATTACTGCAAACCGCAAACCGCCAACTTACAAAAGTTCCTTCTTCTTTATCCACGGCATCATTGCGCGGAGCTGCTTTCCAACTTGCTCGATTTTGTGGTCGGCTTCCTTCTTTCTCATGGCTTTCAAAACTGGCTGGTTAGCCCTATTCTCAAGTATCCATTCGCGTGCAAATCTGCCGGTTTGAATATCATCTAAAATGCGTTTCATCTCCTGACGCGTTTCCTGAGTGATAATGCGCTTACCAACAGTGATATCTCCATATTCAGCTGTATTGCTTATTGAATAGCGCATGCCCGAGATACCCTGTTCGTATATAAGATCGACGATTAATTTTAGTTCATGAAGGCACTCAAAGTATGCGATCTCTGGCTGGTATCCAGCTTCAACAAGCGTGTCAAATCCAGCCCTTATCAGCTCGGATGTTCCACCGCAAAGAACTGCCTGCTCACCAAACAAATCGGTCTCAGTTTCTTCCCTGAATGTTGTCTCAATAACACCGGCTTTCGTGCCACCAATACCCTTTGCATATGCTAGTGCGATATCTTTTGCGCTGCCAGTTGCATCCTGGTAAACTGCAACAAGAGCCGGCACCCCTATACCTTCTTCATACATACGCCTAACGATATGGCCAGGACCCTTTGGTGCAATCATAACTACATCTACATTTTCCGGCGGCACAATTTGATGAAAATGGATGTTAAAACCATGGGCAAAAGCCAGAGCTTTGCCTTGCGCCATATGGGGCTTTATATCTTTCTCATACATGGCTGGCTGCAGCTCATCAGGCACCAGAATCATAATCATATCTGCTGCCTCAGCAGCTTTGCCTGTCTCCATAACAGGTAAGCCGCTATTAACAGCCTTATCCCATGACTTGCCATCTTTGCGCAAGCCAACTACAACATCTATTCCGCTGTCACGGAGGTTAAGCGCATGTGCATGTCCCTGGCTACCGAAGCCAATTATTGCAACCTTCTTTCCCTTTAATACTCCTAGGTCAGCGTCCTCATCGTAATAAATCCTGGCCATATCAATCCTCCATGTACCGTTTAATAATCAATCTTATAATTATATCACAACTTTCTGGACTCTAACTAAGACTTCTTATGTTTCCGCTAGTTTACCTCTTGCCAGCGCGATTTTTCCAGTTCTTACAAGTTCCTTAATCCCATAAGGCCTTAGGAGATCCTCAAGAGCCTGTATCTTGGTAGCTGTTCCAGTAATCTCGATTGTAAGTGTGGTTTTGCTAACATCAATGATGTTTGCCCTGAAGATGTTTGCTGTCTCTACTACCTCTGCCCGTTTGTCTGGTGGCGCATTTACTTTAATTAAAACCAGCTCGCGCTCAACCGAATCCTTAGGGTCTAAATCGCTAATCTTTAATACATTTACTAATTTATGTAATTGCTTGGTTATCTGCTCTAACTTAAGATCGTCTGCATCTATGACAATCGTCATGCGTGAGATATTTGGATCTTCTGTTGGCCCAACAGCAAGACTTTCAATATTAAACCCGCGCCTGCTAAAGAGGCCGGAGACCCTCGCTAGGACACCTGGTTTATTTTCCACTAGAACTGATAAGATGTGCTTCACTCCCTACCTCCTCCTCTTCTTCATCAATCATCTGACTTAAAGAAGCCCCAGGTATTCCGCCAAGCATTTCATCAATTGAGGCACCAGGCGCAACCATCGGGAATACATTTTCTTCTCTTGCAACCATAAAATCAATTAGGATGGGTTTCCTGTCTTTAATTGCTTTCTTTAGTATCTTTGAGACATCACCTATATCGGTTACTCTTACGCCCTTAATACCGTATGCTTCCGCCAGCTTTACAAAATCCGGCGTGCCAACATTTAAATCAACCTGTGAATACCTCTTCTTATAGAAAAGCTCCTGCCACTGGCGAACCATTCCAAGATATCCGTTATTCAGGATTGCAATTATAATTGGGAGTTTATTGGCTGCAACCGTTGCCAGTTCTTGCGACACCATCTGAATACTTCCGTCGCCATCGATATCAATAACTACTGCATCTGGCCGGCCGATTTGCGCACCAATAGCAGCTGGAAGGCCAAAACCCATGGTTCCCAAGCCGCCGGAAGAAATAAAACTTCTTGGCTTGTTTGCACTATAGAACTGAGCAGCCCACATCTGGTTTTGACCAACACCAGTAGTTACTATAACATCCATGTCTTTGGTGAGTTTATTAATTGTTTCAACAACATATTCCGGCCTTATAGCACCATCTTGGTGGTAATGAAGCGGATACTTTTTCTTCCAGCTCGCAATTAGCTCGTGCCATCTGGTTTTATCGGAATGAGGCGTTTTTCCTTTCTTAATCTCTGCCACCAGGTCTTTCAGTACTATCTTTGCATCACCAACAATCGGTAGATGGGCTGGTATATTTTTGCTTATCTCTGCCGGGTCGATATCGACGTGAATGATGGTTGCATGGGGTGCAAATGTCGATATCTTACCAGTTACACGATCATCAAATCGAACTCCCACCGCGAAGATAAGGTCGCTATCCATAATTGCATAGTTTGCGTACCGTGTTCCATGCATACCAAGCATCCTTAAAGAGAGTGGATGATCGTCTGGAAAAGCTCCTTTGCCCATTAATGTTGTTGTAACAGGTATCTGCACTAACTCTGCCAACTGGCGCAGCTCATCCCAAGCTTCTGACTTAATAATGCCGCCACCTGCATAAATGATGGGCTTCTCAGCCTGGACTAACAGTTTTGCAGCTTCCTTTATTTGCTTCATATGGCCTTTATATGTTGGCTTGTATCCTGGAATTGAAGCATCCTCTGGATACTTAAAATCTATTTCAGCTTTTGATATATCGACTGGTAAGTCAATTAAAACCGGCCCCGGCCTGCCTGTTTTAGCAAGCAGAAAAGCCTGCTTGACTGTTGATGGCAGCTGGTTAACATCCTTCACTAAGTAATTGTGCTTCGTTATCGGCATAGTGATACCGGTTATATCAGCCTCTTGAAATGCATCGGTTCCAATGACGTGCGTTGCTACCTGGCCTGTTATAGCCACTATTGGGACAGAATCCATCCACGCATTTGCAATTCCAGTGACTAGATTGGTTGCTCCTGGCCCCGATGTAACCAAGCAAACGCCTACTTTTCCAGTTGCTCGTGCGTATGCATCTGCTGCATGGCCTGCACATTGCTCATGTCTAACCAGAACGTGACGAATCTTCTTGTTGTCGTAAAGCGCGTCGTAGATTGGCAACACTACCCCACCGGGATAGCCAAAGATTACTTCTACTCCTTCCTTCTCCAAACTTTTAATTAATGCTTCAGCTCCAGTCATACGCATCCACATCACCTCCTGGTTTACTCAATAATTGCTCCTTTAGCGGCAGATGATACCATCCTTGCATATAGAGCAAGATATCCCTTTTTGATTTTTAGCTCTGGAGCACGCCAATCTCTCAATCTTCCTTTTATCTCATTATCGGAAAGCCTCACATTAAGCTTTCTATTTGGAATGTCTATCTCAATGACGTCGCCTTCTCTAACAGAAGCTATTGGTCCCCCCTCTTGGGCCTCGGGCGAGACATGACCTATTGCCGCACCTCTTGTGCCCCCTGAGAAACGCCCGTCCGTGATAAGAGCAACTTTATCATCAAGCCCCATACCAGCAAGAGCTGAAGTTGGTGTTAACATCTCGCGCATACCCGGGCCTCCTTTTGGTCCTTCGTAGCGTATAACTACAACATCTCCCGGGTTAATCTTGCCGCCAAGAATTGCATCGGTTGCCTCAGGCTCTGAATCAAAAACTCTTGCCGGGCCTGAGTGCACAAGCATATTTTCTGCAACTGCCGATTGCTTGACAACAGCCCCATCGGGGGCAAGATTCCCAAAGAGAATTGCTAGACCACCTGTCCTTGAGTATGGATTATCCAGCGGTCTTATAACCTCTTTATCAAAAGCCTCAATACCTTTTAGGTTGTCGGCAAGCGTCTTTCCGGTCGCCGTTAAAACACTTGTATCTAAATGGCCTCCTTTGTTAAGTTCAGCCATTACAGCCATAATGCCGCCAGCCCTATAAAGGTCCTCAAGATGATGTTTGCCTGCTGGACTTATCTTACATAGATTTGGCGTACTTAGGCTGATTTTATCAACCATGTCAAGATTAAAATCAACACCAGCTTCGTGAGCTATAGCTGCTAAGTGTAGCACTGTATTTGTTGACCCACCAAGTGCCATATCAACTGCCAACGCATTTCTAAACGCTTCTTTTGTAAGAATTTTGTCCGGCGTGATATTTTTTTCAAGTAGGTTCATGATTGCCATGCCAGCTTGCTTAGCCAGCCTTATTCTCTCTGAATAAGGCGCTGGAATTGTACCGTTTCCTGGCAGACCCATACCAATTGCTTCAGTCAAACAGTTCATGGTATTTGCGGTAAACATACCAGCACATGAACCGCAACTTGGGCAGGCGTATGATTCAAATTTGTTAAGCTCATTTTCAGTCATCTTGCCAGCGCCAACAGCGCCAACAGCTTCAAAGACGCTGATCAGATCAATCTCTTTTCCTTGATACCTTCCAGTCAGCATCGGTCCACCGCTGACAAATATTGCTGGGATATTTATTCGAGCAGCTGCCATCAGCATGCCAGGTATAATCTTGTCGCAATTTGGTATAAAAACAAGCGCATCAAAGCGATGTGCCTCAACTGCTAGCTCAACTGAATCCGCTATAATTTCCCTGCTTGGAAGCGAATATTTCATTCCTGGATGATTCATAGCAATCCCATCGCAAATGCCAATGGTAGAAAACTGAAGCGGAGTCCCGCCAGCAAGACATACGCCTGTTTTAACAGCTTCGGCAATTTTATCCAGATGAATGTGGCCTGGTATTATATCGTTGGCCGAGCTTACGATGCCTATAAAGGGCCTGCTAATCTCCTCATCAGTTAGCCCATTAGCTTTAAGTAGCGACCTGTGCGGTGCCCTTACAACTCCCTTTTTAACCTCATCACTTCTGCGCGCCATAGATTCCTCCTCAAATAAAAAACTCTCGCCCAAATGGGACGAGAGAATTCTCACGCGGTACCACCCAAATTTAGCAAAGCTAACCTATTAGAAGTCAGCTTATGCTACCCTTGTTGCCCATAACGGAGGCTCCCGGACCAAACTACTTAGCGCACATGCTTCTTTTTTCTGCTTATATCATGCCTATGCGCCTTTCAGATGGTCAGCTCCAGGGCGACGTTCGACTTACATCCTATACCGGGCTTCCCACCACCCCCGGCTCGCTCTGATAGTTAGAAAGTCTACTACTCCCCTTCATAGCCTTTTCCTTGCAAGCTTTCTGTAATTCTTACCTGCCAATAAATATTAGATGGGATTATACAGAACGCATGGTGGGGTGTCAAGATGATTTTTGCAGGTGAGTTAGTTCATATCATAGAAGCTAATTATATCCTCCACAGCTCTTGGTTGCTATCAGATGCCAATCTCAAGCATGCATCTACCACTTGGGAATCATATAGAATGCCTTTGTTCTGATAAATCTCTGCCAAGGCTTTTTCTAATCCATGAGAAGGCCGATAGGGCCGATGGGAAATCATAGCCTCAACAACATCAGCCACGGCAAGTATCCTAGCCTCAAGCAGTATATCTTCCCCTTGAAGACCTGAAGGATATCCAGAGCCATTCATCCTTTCATGATGCTGAAGGACAATTTTTGCAACTGGCCAAGGGAATTCGACTGTTTTTAATATATCGTAGCCATGCTGAGGATGGCCTTTGATTAGGTTAAACTCTAGCTCTGTTAGCTTGCTAGGTTTGGTTAATATTTCAACAGGCGTAGATACCTTACCAATATCGTGAAGTGTCGCCGCTACTACAAGACCTTCAATCTGATCTTCAGGTAAACCCATTTCCCGTGCAATAGCTAGGCAAATCTTGGCTACCCTGCGCTGGTGCCCTGCAGTATATGGATCTCTTTTTTCAGCTATTGACGATAAGGCTTCAACTATGCCACTAAAGTTTCTTTTTAGCGTTTCAAGGCTGCGCCTAAATTCTTCATCGGCTCGCTTTTTCTCAGTTATATCGGCAGCTATAACCATAATACCGCTAATATTGCTATCGCCATCATACAAAGGTGCAGCTGATGCGCTAACATCGATTAACGAACCATCCTTTCTTTGACCTATTAACTCAACGTCTGTAAATGACTCGCCCCTAAGTATGCGTTCGCGTGCAGCATCAGTTCTTCTTTTTTGCTCACCATTACTTTTATCAATGGGCGGTAAAGGCTGGCCAAGAACTTCGTATTCACTCCATCCAAACATCCGTTCTGCAGCATGGTTCCATATTGTCACGTTATTTTCTTTGTCAAGAGCAAATATAGCTAGTGGGGAAGCTTGAATTAAAGTCAGAAGAGTTTGATTGTTTTCTCGCATAGCACTGATGGCCAACTTTTGCTCTGTGATATCACGAACCATATGCAGATAAACCCTCCACCCTTCCTGAGTACGAAGGCTTGTTGGGTAGATTACAGATTGTAACCACACACCGTTATTTGAATCAAATAATTCCGTTTCCACAGCTTGGTCTATCTGAACGGATTTTTCAAGAGGACATCCAGGGAATGGTTTGCTAAGCCCATGAATTACCTTTGGGCAGTGCTTTCCTATAACTTGTTCTGGCTTAAGACTTAGGCTGTGCATTATTGCTTCATTAGCCATTAATATGTGGTGTCTTTCGTCAACTAGAAAGACATAAAAAGGTATGGCATCGATTATTTGCTGAACTTCAAGCCAAGCACTTAACGGTATTATTTGATCACTAGTCTTTTGATTATACCCTGCAAGAAATGGCTGGCATATATTACTGTGCTGCAAGACTTCCCCTATATGCGTTAGTTCAGTAGCGATTTCTTGAAGTTTTGCTATGCTATTCTTTACTGCTTCTTCCGAATACTCATACTTGCTCTTTGGCACTTCCGTAGGTTTAGTATAGTATTTGCGAAATTCAGTTAAATCTATTAGGTGCTTCTCTTTGGCCATATTTTCACCTTTTCTTTTAAGTAAGGAACAAGGATTGGCTAGGGCAAAATTCTTTCTTGCGATTATTAATCGGATTCTTCCATGCGATTATTAATCGGATTCTTTGCATGGAAATCTTAAGCGTAAATTTATTACGGGGGGTTGTTTTAACGATGTGGCTCGTTCTTTGGTTGCTTTCTTCTAGTGGCTGCTGATGGCCTGTGGTTGTTCCTATGACAGAATTTTGTCAATTATTGCGTCAGCCATCTGTGAGGTTCCAGCTGTTCCACCAAGGTCATATGTTACATGCTTGCCTTCAGCTATAACCTCGGATGTAGCTTTAAATATCCTGTCAGCAGCTTCTCTTTCACCTATATGTTTTAGCATTAAGACACTGGTTAAGATAAGTGCGCTTGGATTGACTTTATTCAGGCCAGCATATTTGGGAGCGCTTCCATGAACTGGCTCAAACACTGCGTGCTCCTCACCAATATTTGCACCAGGTGCCATCCCTAAACCACCGATTAAGCCAGAGCATAGGTCGCTTATTATATCGCCATAGAGATTTGGGCAAACTATAACATCATATAGCTCGGGTTTTTGCACAAGCTGCATGCACATGTTATCTACTATTCGATCTTCTGTTTCGATATCGGGATACCTCTCTCCAACCTCTCTTGAGACACGCAGGAACAGCCCATCGGAATATTTCATAATGTTTGCCTTATGAACTGCTGTTACTTTCTTTCTCCCTTCACGGCGCGCATACTCGTAAGCAAATTTTACTATGCGCTCACTGCCAGAAATCGATATTGGCTTTATGCTGATGCCAGCATCTTCAAACCTCATTCTAGCTCCACGGGTCTTTAAGAATTCGATTAACTCGTTTGCCTCTTTGCTTCCCTGTTCAAATTCTATGCCAGCATAGAGGTCTTCTGTGTTTTCGCGAACAATTATAAGATCGATATCTTCGTAACGGCTTTTTACGCCCTTTAGGCTATAGGCAGGCCTAAGGTTTACGTAGAGGTCTAGCTCCTTGCGCAAGGCAACATTTACACTCCTAAAACCACTACCAATAGGTGTTGTAATTGGCCCCTTTATGGCTACTTTATTCTTTTTAATCGAGTCAAGCACGTGATCTGGTAACGGAGTGCCGTATTTGTCCATAACATCCGCGCCAGCTTCCTGTACATCCCATTCTATTTTTACGCCTGTTGATTCCACCACGCGGCGCATTGCCTCAGATATTTCAGGCCCTATCCCATCACCAGGAATCAAAGTAATTGTATGCAACCTCGGCCACCTTTCTATCATCCATCCAGCGCAAAGCCACCGTGCTTACGGAAGTGCTCAAGTAAGCCGCCATCATTAAGGATCCTTATCATGACAGACGGCAGCGGCTTTGCCTGAATTGTTATACCTTTTGTAATGTCCTTAATCTCACCTTTACTAACATCTACTTCAAGATCATCGCCTGCATCAATTTGGGAAGTATCACATATAAGCACTGGCAGACCGACATTTATTGCGTTCCTATAAAAAATGCGAGCAAACGATTGCGCCAACACTGCACCAACCCCTGCAAGCTTGATAATGGTTGGTGCATGTTCGCGACTTGACCCAAGGCCAAAGTTTCTACCGCCAACCACAAAATCGCCAGGTTGAACCTTTTTGGCAAATTCTGGGTCAGCATCCTCCAAAACATGTTTAGCTAGCTCCGGCAGGTTTGTTCTTAAGTGAAAAAGCCTTCCAGGAGCTATGTGATCTGTGCTTATATTATCTCCAAATTTGTGTGCCTTACCTTTTATCTGCATATAAACACTCCGTTTTCATTGATCTGCTTCATAAACTGCCCATCCATCTCTGGCCGTATGGACCGGGCAACATCAGCATAAACAACCGCCGTTATGTACGGCCACCGACCACCGACCGCCGCTTTAGGCTCCGAAGGAGCCTATAACGGCGGTCAGCGGTCGTTTTTACCCTTGTCCCTGGACCCTACAAATACTTCCTTGGATCAGCTATAACGCCTTCAATTGCTGAAGCTGCTGCAACCGCTGGCGAGCTTAAATATATGAAAGCTTCAGGATTTCCCATCCTACCTTTAAAATTACGGTTCTGTGTAGCCAGGCATACTTCACCATCACCTAATATACCTGCATGAACTCCAACACAAGCGCCACACCCTGGGTTAATAATTGCTGCACCAGCAGAAATTAGTTTTGCAATCAGTCCTTCCTCGATTGCTTTTAAGTACACTTCTTTTGAAGCCGGACAAACTAAAAGCCGTGTATCTGGATGGCGCTCTCTACCCTCTAATATCTTAGTCGCGACTCTTAAGTCTTCAATCCGACCATTGGTGCAAGTGCCAATATATACTTGATCGATCTTGGTTCCCTCGACTTCTTTAATTACTTTTATATTATCAACGGTATGCGGACAAGATACCGTTGGCTCAAGATCAGAAACATCTATTTCAAAGACCTTTTCATAATTTGCATCTTCGTCTGCACTTAACGGACGCCACTTATCGCCACGCCCTCTTGATTCAAGGAATTCTTTGGTTATCTCATCTGAAGCAAAAAGACCTGCTTTTGCTCCAGCCTCAACAGCCATGTTGGCCAATGTAAATCTACCGGACATATCCATCGCATCAATTGCTGGTCCGCTAAATTCAAGTGCCTTATAAGTAGCTCCATCAGCACCAATCATCCCTATAAAATGAAGCATCAGGTCTTTGGCATACACACCTTTTTTAAATTTGCCTGTAACGTGAACCTTAAAGGTTTCAGGCACTCTTAGCCATGTTTTGCCGGATGCAATGCCAATAGCAACATCGGTTGATCCCATGCCCGTTGCAAAGGCACCAAGCGCACCTGCCGTGCACGTATGTGAATCAGCGCCTATCAGCACCTCTCCAGGATTCATAAAGTCTTCTACTATGCGCTGATGACATACGCCTTCGTTGATGTCAGAAATAATTGCTCCTGTTTTGGCTGCAAATTCCCTTAATACTTTGTGCGCATTGGAGAGTTCTTTTCTTGGACTAGGTGCAGCGTGGTCAATAAAAAGCACCGTGCGGTCTGGTTTTGCGGCTTCTACCATTCCTAACTTCTGAAGTTGCTGAACTGCAAGAGGGCCAGTCCCATCCTGAACGAGAGCTGCATCTATTTCGGCTATGATAATATCTCCAGCATATGCATCAGTTCCACTGTGCTCGCTAAGTATTTTCTCTACTATTGTCTTACCCACGATCCGGCTCAAGCTCCCTTCCAGTCTTGCGAAGGTAGTCGTGGTAGATGTACATGAGCTCCTTTTCAAACAAAGACCGCTTCAGCTCTACCGCTGCCTTTCTTACTTCAGCCAGTAAATCTTGAGCCGTTTCGCGATCTAGCTCAATGCCAAATTCTTTAAACTTAGCGATAATAGATGCAGAGCCAGAATGTTTACCGATAACAATTTGGCGCTGGAGACCTACCTCTTCTGGCGAGAAAACCTCGTACGTTTTAGGATTCTTAATTATTCCATCCGCATGTATACCGGATTCATGTGCAAAAACATTCGTGCCAACTATTGCTTTCCAAATCGGTATAGTCCTTGCTGAGGCTCTTGCCACATATTCTGAAAGCTCGCGAAACATTTCTGTCTTAAAACCAAGGTCAATATGGCCCAAGTATTTCATTGCCATGACAACTTCTTCAAGAGCTGCGTTGCCAGCCCTTTCTCCAAGACCATTTACTGTGGTGTTAACCCAAGTTGCCCCAGCCTTTACTCCAGCCAAGGCATTGGCTGTTGCCATACCGAAATCATTGTGAGTGTGCATTTCTATTTCAAGACCTATTGCCTCTTTCAAGCTCTTTATGACGTTAAAGGTCTGAAAAGGATCAAGAACACCTATTGTATCGCAAAATCTCAAGCGGTCAGCACCGGCTTCTTTTGCTGCAAGCCCAAATTCTACCATAAAGTTAAAGTCAGCTCTTGAGCCATCTTCGGCGTTAACCGATACGTACAGACCATGCTCTTTGGCCATTTTTACACCATTTACTATGCTATCAATAACCCATTTCCTATCCTTCTTAAGCTTATGTTGGATGTGGATATCTGAAGTTGCAATAGAGAGGGCAACTGCATCCACTCCGCAGTCAATTGAATGCTGAATGTCTGATTCAACAGGCCTGTTCCAGGCAAGAATGCTAGCGCGAAGACCAAGGCTTGCAATTTCCTTAATTACAGCCTTTTCATCACCGCCCATGGCAGGAATGCCGGCCTCAATTTGAGCCACACCGACCTCATCAAGCAGCTGCGCTATCCTTATTTTTTCATGATTAGAAAAGACAACGCCAGCTGTTTGCTCGCCATCACGCAATGTTGTATCGTCAATCTTTATCTTTGACGGATCAATTCCTGCATATGAACTTACTAAATCAAAGCTATCAAGTTTTTTGTCAGGCAACACAATACCCCCAAACTATATCTTAAAAGAAAGCTAGGTCCAGAGTATGAACCTCAACCATAGATTACTATTTTAGAGTAAAAACAGGTGTTAAGGCAAGAATTAACGCTTTCTTATCTAACGATTTTATGAGCAATAAATGGGCACATGCTAAGATTTAACATGATTTTAACATGCGGAAGATATTAAATCTACCGTAGGCTGGCCAAATGGAGCCTGCTTAATGACCCTCGCGCCAAAATAGGATTTATGTTATTGTCTTACACCTATATCGGCATGACACCTTAAGCAAACACCATCAATGTTTTCAGCTGAGCCGTCGTATACGGTTGTAACAGGGTTGCCATCAGAATCAGTTGAGTACTGATGAGGAGTATCTGTTAAAACCGGGTCATTGCTTGCATTAAGCATGACATATGGTCCCACAGTGTTGCCTAATAACTTTGTTGAGCCATCATCACCAGAATGCGGAAAATCAGAATAAGCAGCCATTCTTTTATAACCAGAAGGTAGAAGGTGGCATGTATTAGCGCAAGATGCGGTTGAACCACCTGCCGGATACATATCCGCCACGTGGCACGAATAACATTGCGGGGCATCATCAGGGAAGGCGGTTACTATGTATGGTGCTGGATGGGTGCGGCCAGTATGTAAATGCCCGCCAAAAAGTGTTCCGACATCGACCCAATAGCCAATATTTAAGTTATGACAATCCGCACACCAAACAGATAGATACGAGCCATCGTTTACAGCCGTTGTGGGTCCATCCCATCTTGTCCAGATTGTATAAACCGATTTAGTTAGCGGCGGCGATAGCTTTCCGTTGCTGGTTGTATCTCCCCCTGTATTGGATGCATTTATGGCAGTATTTGGAACCTCGATCACATTTGCCTGGGCTGTCTGATACGGTGGGTAATTTTCAAGAGGGATATTGCTAATATAGTTCCTCATTGCATTGACATCGTCACAAGAGCCAGAAGGTGAAGCGCGCAAAAGCTTGTAGCCATTTACGTCGGTTCCCGGCTTCCATATCAATTCACTCGCATTATGAACCTGATGGCAGGTCATACACTCAAGCAAAACGGGGCCGATCCGTTTTTTGCCATTGTATGCATCAATTCTAAACATCCTATTCCGTGCGGTATCATACTCGCGCACAGCAACGGTAAGTGTATTACCACTAGCGCTTTCCAAAGTTACATTTGTTAACCATTGCCAAGTTGAACTATCGGGTATGTCAGGCCCTGCACCAATCGTGTGACCATTTCTCGCATGTTCGCCCGAACTTGAGCGGTAATAAGCAATCCTATTGCTATGCGTAGCGCTTCCAGTA
Source organism: Actinomycetota bacterium (assembly GCA_030017355.1). Classification (GTDB taxonomy): domain Bacteria; phylum Actinomycetota; class Aquicultoria; order Aquicultorales; family Aquicultoraceae; genus JASEIR01. The sequence goes on along the minus strand of JASEIR010000014.1, from coordinate 6,955 downwards.
TGACAATATGTGCATGCATCATCCGGGCTATCAGCTCTTAAAAGATAATAAGCGCCGTTTGACCGGTGAATCGCATGGCAAGTCTTACACTTATTAGAAGTCGTTATATATGAACCATGCGGTCCACTATTAGCTTCGTTAGCTGTTGTTCCAGGGTTGTCTGGAAATTCATACTTATTGCCTGTATCGAACGGCCTGTATGAGCCCTCGTGCTTAGTTGGTCCATAATTGTCACTGTAGGTCCAGATCGAAGCACCTGTTACATCACTATAGGTTTGTGGGACAACAGCAAACGCATTTCTTGTAATTAAGATAAATACCGTTGATGCTAAAGCGATCACAGTCCTTCTCAAGGCATGCCACTCCCTGCCATAGAGCTAAGGACTGATACCCAAAAGCTTTAGCTCCTATCATAAAAAAGCAAAAATAGTGCATCTTTTGCCAAGATACACTGCTATTTCCTGGGCAATTACAAAATAAATTTTTAAGCATTGAAGTGATTGGTGTTTTCCCGGGCGCAAATGGAGCAGTAATGCTCTTCCTTTGGTTACGTATTTTTATCTGGGAACTTTAAATAGGCCTCGATCAAGGGATTGGCTTACATGGTTAAAGTTTAAAGTTTTTCTCTTAATAGACGGTTTACTAGCTGGGGATTTGCTCGCCCTTTGGTTAAGCGCATTACTTGTCCAACTAAAAATCCAAGCGCTCGCTCCTTGCCCTCGCGATATTCCTTAACAGCACCAGGATTTTCTTGAAGCACTAGATCAACGATGCTTGATATCTCAGACTCATCGCTTATCTGCGTCATGCCTTTTTCCTCAACAATAACCTGAGGAAGCTTACCAGTCTCAAATATCTCTGGAAATATTTCTTTAGCTATCTTCCCGCTTATTACACCTTGATCTATAAGTCTTAGCAAATCAGCAAGATGCCTCGGAGTTATAGCAGTCTCATCAATCTCTAGATTTTCAGTATTTAGATAATACGAGATATCTCCCAGCAGCCAGTTACTTACGAACTTCGGATCACCTTTATATAAAGCAATGGTCTCTTCAAAAAAGTCTCCCATTGGTTTATCCTCAGTAAGCAGCCGTGCATCATGAGCAGGTAAACCGTAGTCTTTCATGAACCTTTGTTTCCGCTCATCAGGAAGTTCAGGAAGTTCTGCCCTTAGCTTTTCAATCCAATCGCTTTTAAACTCCATTGGTACTAGGTCTGGGTCTGGGAAATAACGATAATCATGTGCGTATTCTTTTGTCCTAAGAGTGCTTGTCACCCCTTTATTCTCATCCCAATGACGGGTTTCTTGAACTATTACTTCGCCTGCCTCTATTGCTTTTTTCTGACGCTCAATCTCATATGCAAGAGCTCTTTGAAGAGAGCGAAAAGAATTTAAGTTCTTTAATTCCGTTTTTACGCCAAACTCGGTTGATCCTTTTGGCCTAATAGAGACATTGGCATCTACCCTCATAGACCCTTTCTCCATACTGACATCTGAGACTCCAAGTGCTAAAAGAATAGACCTTAGTTTCTGCGCGTAAGCCTTAGCTTCTTCAGGTGTTCTTATATCAGGTTCAGAAACAATCTCCATAAGCGGCACTCCAGCTCGGTTAAAATCAACCAAGCTGTATTCAGCACCAGCAATTCGCCCAGCTCCACCAACGTGAATTAGCTTTCCGGTATCTTCCTCAAGATGTATCCTTGTAATTCCTATCCTTGTCTCGTAGCCTTCCATATCAAGATCAATATGGCCGTTTACGCACAAAGGAAGGTCGTATTGAGATATTTGATAGTTCTTTGGCATATCCGGATAGAAATAATTTTTGCGATGAAACACGCTGTACAGGGAAATGTCGCAGCCAACTGCAAGCCCAGATTTTATAACATATTCAATGGCTTTTTCATTGGCAACTGGCAATGACCCTGGGAGGCCCAAACATACGGGGCAGGTCTGGGTGTTCGGTTCTTCTCCGAACCGGGTGCTGCAAGCGCAGAACATCTTGCTCTTTGTTGCAAGCTCCACATGTATTTCTAAGCCAATTATGCTTTCAAACTCCATTCTTCCTCCAAATTCAAGATTGTTAATCCTCTACTTAGCCCGATGAATCGGCTTTTCTGAACCCTATACCCTATAAATTCGGTTTTTCTTTCCAGCCAAAGAGTTGTTCAAAGTTATAAGCAACTCTTAATACCATTTCCTCGCCAAGCGATTTACCTATAATCTGCAAACCCACAGGCAGTCCATCAACCATACCGCACGGCACCGATATGCCGGGAATTCCTGCCAGATTTACCGGTATTGTGCATATATCTGAAAGGTACATCTGCAAAGGATCGGCAATTCTTTCACCGATTTTAAAAGCTGTGGTAGGTGATGTTGGCGATACTAAAACATCAAATTCATCGAATGCTCTATTAAAATCATTAATAATTAAAGTTCTTACCTTTTGAGCCCTACCATAATAAGCTTCATAATACCCAGCGCTTAAGGCATAAGTTCCAAGCATAATCCTTCTTTTAACTTCGTCTCCAAAACCTTCCGCACGGGTACGCATGTACATATCCATGAGGTCTTCGGCATCTGGTACTCGGTAGCCGTATCTTACACCATCAAAACGCGCAAGGTTTGAGCTAGCCTCAGCCGGAGCTATTATATAATATGCAGAAAGTGCGTAGGCAAGATTTGGAAGCGATGTTTCAGCAACCAACGCACCATTCTCTGCAAGTATCCTAATCGCATTTTCAACTACCGACTTTACTTGCGAGTCAATCCCTTCAGCCATGAGTTCTTTAGGTACCCCTATTCTTATCCCTTTAAGGTCACCAACCAGTGCTTTTGTGTAATCTGGCTTATCTATCTTTACTGACGTTGAATCCATAGGATCGTGCCCAATTAAATAATTTAGGACAATGGCGCAATCAGTAACATCCTTGGTAAACGGCCCAATTTGGTCAAGGGATGATGCAAAAGCAATAAGACCATATCTTGAAACCAAGCCATACGTTGGTTTCATGCCAACTACACCGCACAAAGCAGCCGGCTGTCTAATAGAGCCACCGGTGTCTGATCCAAGTGAGAAGATTGCTTCGTCGGCTGCAACCGCAGCTGCCGAACCTCCACTCGACCCCCCTGGAACTCTTTCTAGATCCCAAGGATTGTGCGTTGGGAAAAATCTTGAGTTCTCATTTGATGAGCCCATGGCAAATTCGTCCATGTTGGTCTTACCTGTCATCACAATTCCTTCACGTAAAAGGTTTTCCACAGCAGTCGATGTATATACTGGGACATAGTTTTCAAGTATTTTGGAGCCACACGTTGTGCGAACTCCGCGCGTGCACATTACATCCTTGATTGCTGCTGGGATACCTGCCAGCGGGCTTATTTTCTCACCTGCTGCAATCTTTTCATCGATGTCTTTTGCTTGCTCAAATGCCGTATCCCTAGTAATCAGAAGATAAGCCTTAACCTTATCTTCAACTTTATCTATGCGCGAGAAAACGCTCTCAGTGATTTCTTTTGCACTTATTTCTTTTGCCACAAGCTTTTCGTGCAGCTCGTGAATAGTCATTTGATAGAGTTCCATTTATCCTCCATTTTAGTGATCAAACAATTCTTGGCACTACAAATGATTGATTCTCTTTCTTTGGTGCATTAAGCAGAGCCTCTTCAGGTGCCAAGCAAACTCCTACTTCATCCTCGCGAAAAACATTCCTTATCGGTATAGCGTGCGATGTGGGAGGAACATTCTCCACATCAAGCTCTGCAATTTTTCCTGCATGTTCAAGAATGACGTCAAGCTGCTGCGTAAACTTTTGAACTTCTTCATCAGTTAAGGCCAGCCTTGCTAACCACGCCACGTGTTTTACATCTTTTTCGCTGATTGCCATATAATTGCCCTCCTGTATAACGACCGCCGACCGCCGCTATAGGCTCCTTCGGAGCCTGACCGCAGACCGCAGCTTTAAAAGCAGACTGCAGACTGCCGCTAAAAGAAATTCAAAATTCAAAATGCAATTTTTAATTTTGAATTTTGAATTATTTTTCCTCGGTCCCTTGCCCCTATCTTTTGCCCGTCTCCGGTCTCCGGTCTGCTCCTGGGCCCGATTTATCGGGCAACTGCTTTTCACTGATTTAACTTCTTACCGCATCAAGCCGAAACTCCAATATAGTATATCAAAACAACAGACAAAAAGTTATTAAGCATATGCAACATAACCGACGGCCACAGCGAGTTGGTAATCTCAAACAGATACGCGAGAACAAAACCAAAAACTGCTATTGGGAAAAACAAAAAGAGATTAAAATGAAATAGCGCAAAAAGCAAGCCACTTGCCACAATCCCAACTGCCACCCCCCACCGTCGCCTAAAAACAGGATATATAAATCCTCTAAAAAATGCCTCCTCAACCAGAGGCGCAACTACAGCAACAATCACAATTGCTAGAAAAATGCCTAAGGCATTTTTCCCAAATATCTCAGGAATCCTTCTTAGAGCATCTTGAGCCTGCTCCAAGCCAAATCTTTGAGCAATAGATGCATAAGCTGCAGTAATAATTTTAACGATAATAAACAAGGCTAAGACCAAACCAAGGCTTCTTGAAAAATCAAAGGGCCGAAAACCTAAAGTCGACCAATTTGAGCGTCTTCGCACGATAACGAAATATCCTATCAACAAAAACAAAATAAAATACCCAATAAAAAGGGATATTATTGGGCCGCCCTTCGGCAAAATATTTGATAACAGTCTAACCAGAACAAACGAGCCGCCGGTTACCACTATAACAAATATAACCAAAGCGACCAACACATCACTGATTGTCCATGGGACCTCTTTGTTATTCACTAACTAACCTCTTGAATTCATCCTCAGATATGATTTTTACCCCCAACTCCTTTGCTTTATCATACTTGCTGCCTGGGCTCTCACCCGCCACAACGTAATCTGTTTTTTTACTAACACTTGAGGACGCCCTACCCCCCATTGATTTAACGATATTTTCAGCTTCAGAGCGAGTTAACTGCGAAAGTGCCCCCGTAAAGACAAAGGTCAAGCCCTTAAGCTTACTTGTATTTGGACTTACCTCACCTTCCACCTTTTTCTCCTGCTCCATTTTAACTCCAGCATCAAGTAACTTCTTAATGACAGCCTGATTTCTCTCTTCACGGAAGAAGCTGTTTATGCTCTCTGCAATCCGTGGCCCAATCTCAGGGATTGCAACTAGCTCGTCAAAGGATGCACTAGCTAAATCATTTACCGACGTAAAATTATCAGCCAGAACTTCAGCAACATGGGCTCCAACATATCTTATTCCAAGGGCAAAGAGCAGTCTTGACAAGGGCCTTTCCTTAGATTTTTGTATAGCCAAGTATAAATTATCGGCGGCCTTGTCAGCAAAATGTTCTATCTCAAGCAGCTGATCCTTATTTAAATAATAAATATCGGCAACATCCTTGATCATTTTCTTATCCAAAAGCTGCCTTGCAACTGATTCACCAAGGCCCTCTATATCCATGGCTTGGCGGCTTGCAAAATGAATCACACGCTCGTAAATTACAGCTGGGCAGTTCATATTAACGCAACGCGCTACAGCCTCACCACGCGGCCGCACCACCTCTCCACCGCACGATGGGCACTTTTTGGGCATCTTAAAAGATTTTTCTTTTCCCGTTCGCTTGCTTATAACTGGTGCTACAATCTCCGGGATAACATCGCCAGCTTTTTGAACAATGACAATATCTCCTATTCTAATATCCTTTCGTTTTATCTCATCCTCATTGTGTAAAGTTGCCCTGCTTACTGTGGAGCCAGCAACTACTACTGGCTCAAGCACCGCGGTTGGTGTTACGGCTCCAGTCCGTCCTACATTTAACTCAATATCAATCAATTTTGTTGTCTTCTGTTCGGCAGGAAATTTATAAGCTATTGCCCACCGTGGAGCCTTGCTTGTTAAGCCAAGCTTTTTCTGCTGCTCGTATGAGTTTACTTTAATCACAACTCCATCTATTTCAAAAGGAAGCAAGTGGCGTTTTTCTTGCCAGACTTCACAAAACTCGTACGCCTCATCAATTGACTTAACTTTTTTAATGTGATCGCTTACCTTCAACCCAGCTGCTTTTAGATATTGAAGTGATTGCCAGTGATCTGTAAACTCAACTCCCGTGACATAGCCAAGGCCATAAACAAAAATATCGAGGTTTCTTGTAGCTGTAACTTTTGGGTCAAGCTGGCGCAATGACCCAGCTGCAGCGTTCCTTGGATTTGCAAACAGAGGTTGCCCAGACTCAGCCCGTTCTTTATTTATTTGTTCAAACTGCTTTTTTGAAAGATAAACTTCCCCACGAACTTCTAAGATGTCTGGCGCTGCTTCAAGAAAAAGTCTCAATGGGAGAGATTGAATGGTCTTTACATTTGCAGTTATATCTTCGCCAACCTCCCCATCACCCCTTGTAGCACCACTTACGTACATACCGTGCTCAAAGACCAGCGACACTGCAACACCATCGACTTTTAGCTCGCAGACAAGCTCTATCTGTTTTGTACCCAGCTCGCCACATATCCGATTAAAAAATGCAGTAAGTTCACTAAATGAAAATGCGTTGGCAAGACTAAGCATCTTTGCCCTATGCTTTACTGGCTTGAAAGCATCAGACGGTTCTCCGCCAACCCTTTGTGTTGGGGAGTCAGGGGTAATTAGTTCTGGATGCGCCGCTTCAATCTCGATTAGCTCCTGCATCAATTCATCATATTCAGCATCTGATATCTCCGGCGCATCAAGCACATAATATCGATAATTATGATAATTAAGCAAGCTCTTTAGCTCTTCAGCTCGCCTTATGACATCCTCGACTTGCTTTATTGAAATCCCTCCGGTCTGCTCTTTTGCCCGTCTCCGGTCTGCTCTTTATTTGAGATTGCCTAAGCCTGTTGCGAGGCACTGAAAGTGCCGTGGCAAT
>JASEIR010000149.1 GCA_030017355.1 Actinomycetota bacterium | reverse complement strand
CACCCGTCCGCTCTTTAGCCCGCTTCCGGTCTCTGGACCCTATCTTTTGCCCGTCTCCTGTCTCCGGCCTCCGGTCTCCCGTCTTTTATAGCGGCGGTCGGCGGTCGGCGGTCGTTCTTTTCATAGACACATCCATTTTATCAGAATTAAATCAATACTGCCCGAATTATCGATCCCTTTCCTGAGTAATAGACTCTACTAAAGTTTATGGCCTGCTTGACGATATTACCTGCTAGACATTAAGATTTCAGGCCTATTTCAGGCCAGGCCAGCAATTTAAGCCAGTCCAATTTCAAGCCGCTGGCCTATCAAAATAAGAGGACGATGCCTCATGAGAAATAAGGCTCGCTTCGCAGCAGTAGCTGTCGCACTTCTAATCGCACTTTTTCTGTTTACCACAGAGGCCTTCGCAATAACACTAAGCACAGACGAGCAATATATGCTAATGCTTTTAAACCGAGAAAGAAAAGCAAACGGACTTGGCTTGCTTGAGGTTGATCCAAAGCTAGTGGTTATGGCAAGAGCCTATAGTAAAGAGATGATTGATAACAACTTTTTTAGCCATAAATCACCTGTCTCAGGCAATCTGCTTGATAGAGTCATAAAGGCCGGTATTCCCGACGGATGGTTGCTTGCTGGCGAAAATCTTGCTGGTGCTCCCTCTGTGGAGATGGCTTTCACCGGCCTGATGAATAGCTCATCTCACAAAGAGAATATGCTTGATTCAAGATATACGCATGTTGGAATTGGTGTGATGGATGGGGGCCCCTACGGTAAAATATTCGTTCAAGAATTTATTGCTTATCCAAAGAACAATTTTTATGCTCTAAGTGCTATTGATGGTGCTTTGCTTATTGCTGTAAACGGGAAACCAGTAAATTCTGGCCAATCAGCCTTCATCTATCAGGGACGTATCTTTATCCCGGCCGAGCAGTTAGGCGAAATTCTTGAAGTAAATGTTGAGATAGACAACGATAATGAGAAAGTAAACATAATTAGCTCAAGCAGGAATATTGCTTTTGCTATTGGCGATAATACTGCTACTGTGGATGGCGAAGAAGTTGTGCTTGATGTAGCACCGATGCTTGAAAACGGCAAGGTATTTATCCCGCTAAGATTTGTCGCTGAAAGCTTTGGCGCAGAAGTTAAATGGGATAGTGAGTTTAGGGTTGTTGATATATCAATAGGCAGAAACTAAAAGCTATTTATCAAAAAACGCTCTCTTTATAACTGTGACGGCCTCTGCCCTAGTTATAGCCCTCTCGGGTCTAAAGTAATTACCTGTATAGCCATTTATTATCCCTGCATTGCGGGCCGACATGATATAAACATAGGCCCAATAACTAATTGGAACATCCTTAAAGGGACTTCCTGAATAATCAATATCGAACGCCCCTGCATTAAAGAGAATAGTTGCCATTTCAGCCCTCTTGATAGCATTTTCAGGGCGGAAAACCAGCTCGCCGTAGCTATCTAGATAGCCTCCTACTATTTTGTATTCAAACGCACCTTCTACATATGACCAAGCCCAGTAGTTAATATCAACATCTCTAAAGTAGCCAACATAGAAAGGCTTTCTAGGCAGTTTCTTTGCCTCCATTATCATCTTCACAAACTGCGCCCTTTTAACCGGCTCGTTTGGCCTAAAAGAACCATCACCAAACCCAGAGACGATATTCCGCTTTGCCATATCCTCGATAGCTTCAAATGCCCAAAAAGACGGCTCAACATCAGTAAAAGTCTGCCTATAGCAAGTCACCTGAGCAGAGCTAAAGTTTCCGTTTCTGTTGTATGCAACAGCCTTGATGACATTCTTTCCCGCAAGCCTGCTGGCATCTATATCAACCTGGTAAGGAGCCGAATTAATTGAGGCAATCCTCTCCCCATTTAGGTAAAAATCAACGAAAGCAATCCCGCTTTCAGGGTCTGACACGGCCGCAACTGCAGTTAAACTAGTACCGTAAATCTTTGCTCCGTTAGCTGGGGATACGATAGTTACATAAGGAGGGGTGTTGTCTGAGACAAAATCAACTGCGCGAGAGGCATTTATGCGGCCATAGCCGTAATACTTATCCCAGCCTGAAATACCAAGGTCATCAGCGCTAGCATAAAGGATTGCCTCAACCCTCTCGCGAGATAGGTTGGGATTGATTGAGAGAATCAGCGCAGCTAGACCGCTTACAAAGCCCGCTGCCATTGAAGTCCCGCTGTATGTATCATAAGATTTTCCGCTAACAGATGGAGGAACTGTTGATATAATTGCTGACCCAGGGGCAACAAGGTCAATGTACGAGCCAAAATTAGACTTATGCATCCACGCATCTCTGCTATCGGTTGCCCCTACGCCTATAACCCCATCATTTGCTGCTGGATAACTAGGGATAGAATCTCCATTATTGCCGGCAGCAGCAACAACAATAACACCTTTACCTATTGCATATTTCACGGCATCAGCAAGAGTGTTGGATTGCTCTGGTCCAGCCAGGCTTAAGTTAATAATTTTAGCTCCGTTATCAGCTGCCCAAATTATCCCTCGCGCTATATCAGCATCCTCGCCTGCACCTGAGTCATTCAGCACCTTAACCGGCATAATTTTAACAGCGGGAGCTATACCGGCAATACCTAAATTATTGTTTATTACTGCGCCAATAATTCCAATCAGATGAGTTCCGTGCCCGCCTCCATCGCCTATATTATCATCAGTTCTCTGACGACCCAATGCATCGGTATAAAAATGCTTTCCTAAAACACGAGTCGGATCGTTTGGATCCATAGCAAAGATGCCTTGCAGGTCCTCATGATTTAAATCAACGCCCGTATCAAGTACGGCAACTTTAATAGGACTTAGCTTAGATAAATTAACGCTACCTATTCCTACTTTTTCCCAGGCAGACTCCATGCCTATTTTAGAAAGCCCCCACTGGCCGGAATAAAGCGGATCATTTGGATAAAATGCTGCAGCTCTTCGCGTATAATTTGGCTCGGCATAATCCACAAGGCCGCTTGCTCTATATAAAGCAAGCACCTCATCAAGATTGCTGCCCTCCTTTAGATTAACCCGCACAACTCCGAGCTTGTTGATTGATGAAGCGGGCGTTCCTTCAACCTTTTGATGAAGGGGTTTTAATGCATCAGGGCTTATCCCTGGCCTTGGGCGCACAAGAATCTGCTTAACGTTGATTGGACTTATTGCTTGAGCACTAAAGAAGTTACGCCCTTGGTTTGGTTCTTTTGATAATGCAGTTACAGGCACCTGGCTGGCAAGCATGATAACTGCAACTATTGCTGCTAGTAATCCACTTTTTCGAAGTAAGGGCATCAATTAACCACCTAGTCTGCTTACATGCCAAAATCTAGCCAACGATTAGTAATTTTATCATAATCACCTGAAAATTACCTTAAAACTATCTTTTTGTCGTCGTCCGGTTGGTTTGATAAACTATAGCTATGAGACAGACCGGCAAACCAAAAATCATTCTTTTATCAATCCTACTTTCTAGCATCGCAGTTGCCATTATTGCCTTGCCATCCTACGCTTTTGAGAAAAAAACTTTCTCTGATATTCCAAAAGGATACTGGGCTGAAAAGCAAGTTCTCTCCCTTGCCAACCACGGAATAATAAGCGGAGGGGTAGACGGTAGATTTAGGCCAACCGATGGTCTGCGTCGAGCCGAGCTAGCAAAGCTTTTAACAAGCGCCTTTATGCTTGCAAGTAGCTCAAGCGTGCTTAGGTTCACAGACGTTCCGGAAAATCACTGGGCGTCCTCCTTTATATCAACAGTTGTATCCCGAGACCTAATGAAGGGCTTTCCAGATAACACATTTAGGGCTGAAGATACAACCACCAGGTCTCAAGTAGCCACAATTCTAGTTAAACTTAAGGGTTATTCTATTCCCGACACCAACACAATCACCAGCACTTTTATAGACGTTCAAAAAGACCACTGGGCTTTTCCCTACATCGAAGTTGCAGCTAGAAATAATCTTTTAAGTGGATATCCAGGCGGCATTTTTAAACCTGATGTGCCCATTACAAGAGCCGAGGCAGCAGCCCTTATCTACCGTACCCTAATAGGGAAAGATTATCTAACAGAGTCCTCAACCGTAAACCAAATTACCTATGAGCGATATCGTCGTTTTACCGATCTAGGGCCGCTTAACATAAATGTGCTCAAAGTCCCAAAATCAGCGCCAGTCTCCATGAAGCTTGCTCTAGCAAAAGACAAAGTCCTTGGCACAGAGCGGCTTAGCTCTATCGCTCGGCGAAAAGGCGCTTTAGCTGCAGTCAATGCTGATTTCTTCTCAACCAAAACCGGAGAATGCAGCGGGATCATGGTTGATGGCCAAATAATATCCTCCCCTATTAATAGCCGCTCTTATTTTGGTTTTCTTCCTGATAAGACAGCATTTATCGATAGGGTCTCCATGAATGCTTTAGTTACAGCATCAACTGGAAGAAGCGGTATTATCTCGTGGATAAATAAATCCCGTGACAGTTTTTCAGACACCATTGTTGCCTACACCCCCATTTACGGGTCATCTACCAATACAAACGACAGTGGAACAGAGGTTGTTATAAAATTAGTCGGCGGCGGGCCTTTGATGCCAAACAATGCTTACATAGGAACTGTAACCGATATTTTATACAACTCTGGCGATGCAACCATCCCCCCAGATGGCATTGTGCTTTCCGGTATTGGGTCAGGCAAAACATTTCTTGCTTCAAATATAAAGCTTGGCGATACGGTTAGAATCGATGTATCTCTCCAGCCGAACTGGCAAAACGGCGCAAGTGCAGTTGGTGGAGGGCCAAGACTTGTGCGAGACGGTGAAGCTCGCGTTGAGAGTGAGGGTAGTTTTAGCTCCATTAGCGGCCGCCATCCAAGAACCGGAATAGGCATAGACGGGGACGGTAATCTTGTTATTGTTGTGGTTGATGGTGATGCTAATTTCTTTAGCATAGGAATGACTCTATCTGAGCTTGCTAACGAGCTAAAAAATAGGGGCGCAATTAATGCCATGAATCTTGATGGTGGTGGATCGTCAGCCCTTTTCTTTAATGGATCCATCTGCAGTAATCCAAACGGTGGGGCTGGAGAGCGTGCAATCGCAAACGCCATTTTGTTCGTACCAAACTAAGTCAGGGTCCAGAGTCCCTTATCCCTGGAACCTGGACCCTGGACCCTGGATCCTGGATCCTAGACTCTATCTTTTGCCGGTCTCCCTCCATTTTTCACCCCCACCCTGTCCCTCCCCCCTCAAGGGGGAGG
>JASEIR010000148.1 GCA_030017355.1 Actinomycetota bacterium | reverse complement strand
CCTTGGACCCCACAGACCCTTCAACCAATAAAGGGCTGGCGCGATGCTATGAAAAGCTTGGCGACAGCGATAAAGCAAGGGAGTATTATGAAAAACTGCTAGCACTAACACCTGATGACCAGGAAGCTAAGGATGCACTGGCCAGATTGGTAAGTGGCAAATAGCAAACAATGCACTAAATCGGTAAAAGGCGGGTAGTGCGAGACATGGTTTAAATTACCACTTTCTGTTATAGACAAAGTTATGTAGTTTAAGTTACAATCTAGCAAAGTTCTCAAAATCACAAAGTGATAAAGTAGATTTAAGGTATGAATAAGAAGTCACTTAAAAAAGGCAAACTTCCACAGGCAACCATAGCAAGATTACCGGTCTATCTTCGTTCGCTGGTTATGCTAGCTAACAAAGGTGAGCAGATAGTTTCTTCAGATATTCTTGCGCAACTTGCTGGAACAAACGCTGCACAGCTCAGAAAAGACCTTTCCTACCTTGGCGAATTCGGTACCCGAGGGGTTGGTTATGAAGTAGATCAGCTGATCAATGAGATGTCAAAATGGCTTGGGCTTCTTAGAGACAGAAAAGTAATAATTGTGGGCCTTGGACGTTTAGGTGGAGCATTGGTAGGCTATCAAGGTTTTTCGCAGAGAGGCTTTAAAATTGTTGGGGCTTTTGATCGTGATCCTGCAAAGATAGGTATGGTAACCGATGGCGTATTGGTTAGATCAATGGAAGAGCTAGAGGATTTCGTAAAAAATACGCCTGGCGGAATAGATATCGGAATAATAGCAACGCAAGCCTCTTCAGCTCAGAGCGTTGCAAATAAAATGATTAATGCCGGAATTAAAGCTATCATCAATTTCGCACCAATTACGATAGATGTTCCTGCTGACGTTGTTTTAAGGCAGGTTGATTTATCTGTAGAACTTCAAATACTTTCTTACTATTTGCAGAAAGAATAGTCTGATGGAATCAACCAAATCTTCCTCGCTGCTTGAACTTATCGAATATGATTTAGCAAAAACGAAAAAAGAGCTTCTTGCGAATGCTTTTTCAGGCCATAAGCTTCTTGCAGATCAATTGCGTGATATCAAGAATTTGCCCCTTGCCTCACTGTTGCTTGTCTCAGCAAGTTTTGGAAATTACAAATCTGATGAGCTAATACCTGTTGCTGTGGGCCTTGAGCTTCTGCGGTTAGCTGCTGAGACGCATTATCGTGGATTGGATGAAGATGGGAGGGCAAGCGATGTATCAGCCAGGAACCTGTCTTTGATTACGGCAGATAATTATTATGCGCGGGCAATAAATATCGCGGCTCCCTTGAAGAAAGGATACATAATTGAATTTATGGTAAAAGCTATTGCGGATATTGCAGAAGCAGAAATAAGCAAGCTAGAAACAGGCGCTCAGAGCAGCGATTTAAATTCTGTTGTAACTGAAAAGCATCTTAGCCTTTTTAGATCAGCAGTAAAATTGGGTTTGTTGATTAGTGATTGTTCTTTAGATATAGAAGATGTCTTGATTAATTTTGCATCATTGTTCGGTTATATTTATCACATCGTTTACGCTGCCCAAGACAAAGATCTTGCCTTGATCGACCACCTTGGCGATGTAAAAAACCAAGCTGCCCTGCTCTTAAGAAACTTACCAAAAGAGCAGGGCAGCTTGCTTGAAAACATGCTTGCAGCAATTTAGTTTAAGCTTTAGTAAAAAACCAAGATTGCAATTGTGCAGTGCGCTAATTTATACTATTGAAGATTGTTTAACATTGCAGGTGTGTTTTTTTGCTAACGGGCAAAATAAGAAAAAGGCTATGAGTATAACGTATCCAATCCCACAACATATCCTCCATGACCTGGAAAAGGTAGAAAAAGAGCTGGTTAATTCAGTAAAGTCTAGCAACGGTCTGCTGACAGAGGCTTGCCTGATCACGCTAAAGGCTGGCGGGAAAAGGCTCCGCCCAGCGCTTGTTTTGATGGCTGGTATGGTTGGTGATTATGATTTGGATACACTTTTGCCAATTGCAGTAGCATCGGAGCTTATCCATATGGCATCGCTTATACATGATGACGTGTTGGATAACGCCTTAACAAGGCGCGGTGTCGCAACAATAAATGCTACGTGGGGTGAGCAGGCAGCAATAGCCGTCGGTGATTTTGTTTTTTCAAGAGCGTTTGAGATTTTATCGCGAACTGATACCTACATGATTGAAGTCATGGTTAAAGCTGCACTTGACTTAAGCTTGGGGGAATTTGATCAAATGGCTACCGCGCGTGTTATAGACCAGTCCTTGGCAGATTATCTGCAAAAGGCTAGAAGAAAGACAGCTGCTTTATTTGCTGCCTGCTGCGAGGCCGGGTCATATCTTTCTGGCGCTAAAGCTTATGAGGTCAATGCTCTTACTAGCTATGGAGAAAATCTAGGGATAGCTTTTCAGATATACGATGATGTGCTTGATATCATAGGCGGCGAAGCTACCGGCAAAGCAGCTGGCGTGGACATACTGGATGGCACGGTAACCGTGCCCATTCTTTGCGCGCTTGAACAGCTTGGGCCTAAGAGCAGGTTGGCTGAGATTGTGTCGCTAGAGAAACCAAGCGATGAAGATGTAAAAACAGCTCTTGAGATTATTTACAACTGTGGGGCTATTGATAAGTCAAAGGATATTGCAAGGTCATATGTGGACTTAGCTATAAATGAGCTTAAAATTATATCAAAGCCGGATGCAGTTTCTGTTTTTGAGGGAATCGGCAGGTTTGTAATCGAGAGATATCATTAAATGAGGTGAGGTATGCTTTTAGCTGCAAAATGGGTGCTGCCGATAAGCCAAAAACCTATTGAAGATGGTGCAGTTGTTATAGAAGGGTCCAAAATCAAAGATGTTGGTAGATTTAGGACACTGGTAAATAAGTATCCTAACAAAGAGGTTTTGAATTTTGGCAAAGCAGCAGTTCTACCTGGTTTTGTTGACCTACACACCCATCTTGAATACAGCGTGTTTAGAGGGGCATGCGATGACCTTGGTTATGCTGATTGGAAAATGCAGCTTACGCTTAAAAGCGAGAGTCTTAAAAAGTCTGATTGGATACAATCGGCATATTTAGGTGCACTTGAGGCTTTACAATCAGGCATCACTACTATTGCCGATATTACAAAGAGCGGTGCAAGCCTAAAAGCTGCCAAAGATGCCGGTTTAAGAGGGGTCATCTATTATGAAATATCCGGAATGGACCATGCTGCCGTAACAGATATCATGACAAAAGCAATAAAAGGCATCGATAAGTGGATTGATGCTGCATCAGGCACTAATCTAATAATTGGCGTTGCTCCTCATTCTCCCTATACAGTTTCGCCACCTTTATATAAAGTGTCCACAGAATGGGCTAGAGAGCAAGGATTGCCGCTGTGCACTCATTTGGCAGGCTCAAAAGCAGAATATGACTTTGTTAAGTATGGGTCAGGGCGTCTATCAAATGAGTATTGGGATATGGTTGGCTGGGGTGATATTCTCTGGCAGCCTACCGGTGTAAGCCCTGTTAAATATCTTGAGGAGTGGGGCGTATTTGAGGGCGGAGGCATGCTAGCTGTTCACTGTGTGCAGGTAGACGAGCCAGATATCGACATCCTTGAAAAATACAATGTGTCAATAGCTCATTGTGCACGGTGCAGTGCCAAGCTAGGGATGGGAGTTGCTCCGCTTTCAAACTTCTTAAACCGAAAGCTTAAGGTTGGCATTGGGACTGACAGCCCTGCCAGCAATAACACCATGGATATGTTTGATGAAATGAGAATCGGCCTTCTTATTCAAAGAGGAATGACCAGGTCAGCCGATTTTACCGCTGAGGATTTTGTTTATATGGCAACTCTTGGCGGCGCTAAGGCGTTAAATTTGCATGATAGGATTGGTTCGCTTGATCCTGGTAAGAAGGCTGATATTGTAGTGGTCGATATGTCACACAGCCACCAAATTCCAACCCGTGATCCTTACTCAGCGCTTGTTTATACAGCAAACCAGGAGAATGTAGTTTTAACTATGGTTGATGGCAAAATTTTATATAAAGATGGCAAGTATATCACTCTAGACGAGAGTGAAATTGTTAAGAAGGCAGAGCCGATAAGAAGGCGCCTCAAGATGGATAGTTGATAAGCGCATGTCAAAGAGATATCATTTAGTCCGGGATTAACCATTTTGAAATGGTTATTGCGTTAATAATAATAGCAATGGAAGGGAGGTTAACCCATTGGCAAATAAAGATTCCAAAGGTAAAGGCAAAACTAAAAATACTTCAGATAAGGCCGTAAAAAAGGATAGCTCTAAATCAAGCGCTAATCCGCTAGAAGGGCTTGGTTTACCTGAGAAAGTGGACTTAATCTGGACTATTGCTTTTGTTGTTGCAGCTTTTGTCTTAGGATTTTTCATTCATGGCCTTCTCTCGCCGCCACAGACAACGCCAACGCCTTTGCTTAATAGCACGCAAGCAGGTGCTTCGGGAAGTAGCGGTGCTCCAGTTCTGACACCAGAACAAGTACAAAGCGGGAAATTACCGCCAGGTCACCCAGACATCGGCGGCCAACCTTCCGGACAAAGCACGCAACCAAGCACGCAAACCGGCAGCTCTTCAGCAACTTCAAGTAGCTCGGCGGTTCAAGAGAATAAAGGCGGCGCTTCATCTGCAGGAGGGCAAAAAACCAAGTGATATATTCCAAGCGGTATATGCTCGGTGATATATCAAACCTGTGACTAGGTGTTTTAAATCTGAGATTAGGAGTAGAAAAGAGTGCTCTTAGATAAGAAAAGAGTTAGCTATTTTACAAAGATAGGTGCGGTTATAGTTGCGCTTGCTTTCATAGTGACGTTTATCCCGTATATCGGCTCGATAACGGGAGGCTCGGGAAGAGTTCAACAGACTCAGCCTGCCCAGCAAATAACTTCGCTTGAGAAGGCTGTGCAAGCAAACCCAAAGGATGCGCAAGCATGGGTTAGGCTTGGGAATGCTTATCGTGACCTAGACCTGGCACCTGATAGGGTAGTTGAGTGTTATAAAAAAGCGCTCGAGATTAATCCCAAAATGGTAAACGTACGCGTTGACCTGGCAGATTCATATTTTAAACTAGGGCAGATTGAAACAGCCACTGCTGAGGCTAAAAAAGCTATTGAGGCAGATTCTGGCTATGCGCTAGCATATTACAGCTTGGGCACATTTCTAAATGCTCAAGGCAAGATAGCTGAAGCAATCAAAGCCTATGAAAATTATATAAAGCTAGCTCCAAATGGCAGCAAAGTAAGTGAGGTAAAGGCGCGATTGGGAGTTTTGAAGAAGGAAAGTAATTCG
>JASEIR010000147.1:1465-5387 GCA_030017355.1 Actinomycetota bacterium | reverse complement strand
GGCACAAATTTTATACGGGGCAGGAAACCTTGTTTACCCCGTAGTGAACTTTGTTCTGCTATAGGGCGTCCTAGGCCTCTAGACGATGGGGGCAAGCTTTATGGGTGAGCCGTGAAGGATTCGAACCTTCGACACCCGGATTAAAAGTCCGGTGCTCTACCAACTGAGCTAACGGCCCGCTTGACATCCTATGATGCTCGTCTAACTTCTCTTATCGGATCGTGCACAAAAATATTGTAGCGGTACATAGCACATTACCGCTACAGCAAAAGTTATGATACTACAGCTAAAGCCTGATGTCAAACGCGCATGATCGTTGTTTGCCAAGCCTGTAACAAGTTTTAGTGCCTGAAGTGTCGCTTGCCAGTAAAGACAAGCGGTATGCCATGTTCATTAGCCGCTGCAATAACTTCGTCATCTCTAATCGACCCACCTGGCTCAACTATACAAGCCGCACCTGCGGCAACAGCTGCATCAAGACCATCTCTAAACGGGAAGAACGCATCTGATGCAACGACGGCTCCTTTAACCTTATCCCCGCCCTTGTGCGCGCCAAGCCAAGTAGAATCAACACGGCTCATTTGACCAGCACCAATGCCGACCGTTGCCCGATCCTTTACGTAGATAATGGCGTTTGATTTAACATGTTTGGCAACTTTCCAAGCAAATGCCATATCCACCCACTGAGCTTCGGTTGGTGCCACTTCACTTACTACACGCCAGTTAGCTACAGATTCTTCAATATTGTCGAAATCCTGGACCAAAACGCCGCCATCAACCCGCCTTATATCACGGTTGAAATAGCTTCTCCGCGTGACGCCACCAGAATCGATTAGCCTTAAGTCAGCCTTTTTAGTCAATATATCGAGAGCTTCCTGATCAAAGCCAGGTGCAATAACCACCTCGACGAAAATTTGAGCTATTTTTTCTGCTGTCGCTTTATCGACCATTTGGTTTAGTGCCACAATCCCGCCAAAGGCTGAAACGGTATCGCACTCGTAGGCCTTCTGATATGCATCGGCAAGATCAACTCCGATTGCGCAACCACATGGGTTGTTATGTTTTATAATGGCGCAGGCTGGCTCATCAAATTCACAGACCAGACTCCATGCCGAATCAGTATCAAGTATGTTGTTGTATGAGAGTTCCTTGCCGTGTATTTGCTTGAAATTTACAAACGCATCTGATGGTGCGCCGGCTTGCCGATAATACGCTGCTCGCTGGTGCGGATTTTCTCCATAGCGTGTATTCATAATCTTCTCAAATGTATAAACAGCTACTTCTGGGAAATCATCTTCCCCCGATAGATACTGAGCAATTGTTGAGTCGTAGAGAGCGGTGTGTTTAAATGCTTCTTTACAGAGTAAAAAACGTGTATCCCTGCTTAGCGCACCATCATTAGCCTTCATCTCATCGATAATCTTTTGATACCAGGAAGGATTAACAACAACAGCAACACCCTCGAAATTCTTAGCAGCCGCTCTTATCATTGTTGGCCCACCAATATCAATATTTTCGATTGCCTCATCAAGAGTGACATTTGGCTTGGCTATTGTTTCAGCAAATGGATATAGGTTTACACAAACAAGGTCAATTGGTTCTATCCCTGCTTCTGCAATTTGGCGCATATGATCTTCTTTCCTTCTATCAGCAAGAATTCCGCCAGCTATTTTAGGATGCAAGGTTTTAACCCGCCCCTCCATCATCTCGGGAAAGCCTGTATAAGCTGACACCTCTATGACATCTATGCCAGCATCTCTTAAAGCTTTTGCCGTTCCACCGGTGGAGAGGATTTCAACCCCGTGTGTTTTTAATGCCTTTGCGAATTCAACTACACCAGTTTTATTTGAAACACTTATGATTGCCCGCTGAATTTTTATCTTGTCGATCATTTACCGCCTCCTCAACACAAAAACCGAACATTACCCTATTGATTATACTTCAAGCTGACTTATCATGCTATTAGCGTGCGGATAAACGCGCACAGTACCTTGCTTTTTAATCTATCTTAAGTTTGACATGCAAATGCCACAAATCCTCTCAAGGAAACCTTTACCCCAGTAGTTGCCCAATTTATTGGGCCATTTTCATTTATTGTTTTATTCTTTAATCACTACTTTTCTTCCTCTAATCTCTAGTTTACCCTCGCAGTAAAGTTTGATGGCATGCGGATAGATAACATGCTCTACGGCATGTATTCTTTCAGCTAGAGTATCTTCCGTATCCCCCTCAAAAACAGGAACGGCTTCCTGAAGGATAATTGGCCCCTCGTCAAATACTTCATTGGCAAAGTGAACCGTTACTCCAGTCACTTTAACTCCATAAGCTAGCGCGTCCTTTATGCCATGCGCGCCGGGGAAAGAGGGTAAGAGCGCAGGGTGGATATTCATAACCCGGTTCGGATAAGCATCGAGAACTTCTTTACCTAGCAGACGCATATATCCTGCCATAATAACAAGGTCTACGCTGTGATCTTTTAATATCTTTAAAATCGCATTATTATATGAAGACTCGTCAGGGTAATCTTTTCGGCGCAAGGCAATATTTGGGATACCATGTTTCTTTGCCCTTTCTAGCCCATATGCATCTTCTTTATTACTTATAACCACAGCAACCTTTGCTGGAAGTTGCCCGGCTTCACTGTTATCAATGATGGCTTGTAAATTGCTTCCACTCCCGGAGATAAGGACACCAAGCCGTGTAATATTGCGTTGCATATTTACAGCGTTATTTGGCATATTATTATTTGGCATATTTAGTCTCCCCCTTGCCCTTAACCATCTCACCAATTATATAGACCTTTTCTCCTTCATTAGAGAGGATATCCACTGCTTTATCTACCAGCTCAGGCTCAAGAACCACTATCATACCAATTCCCATGTTAAAGGTTTGAAACATCTCAGCCTGCTCTACATTCCCTTCATGCTGGATAAATTTAAATACATCTGGTACCAGCCAGGAGTCAAGCCTTATCAATGCGTCAACTGATTTTGGAAGAATTCTTGGGATGTTATGCGTCAGTCCCCCTCCAGTTATATGGGCAAGACCTTTTATGTGACATGCTTTGATAAGCTTTAGAACACTTTTTACGTAAATCTTTGTTGGACTAAGCAATTCTTCGCCTAGACTCATCCCGCCATCCCAATAGACCTTCTCAAGCGAAAGATGAGCATCATTAATTAGCTTTCTAATCAGGGAATATCCATTGCTATGCGGACCAGAAGAGGCTAAGCCAATAATAATATCGCCCTCTTTGATGCTCACACCGGTGATAATATCGCCTCTATCCACAACACCAACAGCAAAGCCAGCCAGGTCATACTCCCCGGGGGCATAAAAACCTGGCATTTCAGCCGTCTCTCCACCCAAAAGAGCACAGCCAGCCTCTCGACACCCTCTTGCAATCCCTTCTATCACATCTGCTGCCTTCCTTGGCCCAAGCACCCCAGTAGCAAAATAATCTAGGAAAAACAGCGGCTCTGCACCCTGGACCAAGATATCGTTCACGCACATGGCAACAAGGTCAATGCCAACCGTATTATGAATATCAAGTGCATGTGCAATTTTTAGCTTGGTGCCTACGCCATCAGTCCCTGAAACAAGCACCGGTTCCTTGTATTTGTTCTTATCGAGAGAAAAGAGGCCGCCAAAGCCTCCTATATCTGCCAGAACTTCTGGCCTAAATGTTGAGCGAACCGATTTTTTAATTAGCTCAACAACCTCGGCTCCAGCACCTATATCAACCCCGGCCTCTTTATACGTTAAACTTTTCCTTTTATCAGCCATTTTTATAAGCCATTATCTGGCCTCTTCCTCCTCAAGCATTAATTTTGCTAGCTTTAAATCATCTGGCAACTCGATTGGATATCGCCCGTTAAAGCAAGCAAGACAGAAGTTCTCTTCTGCATTTCCTGTCGATCTT
>JASEIR010000147.1:0-1455 GCA_030017355.1 Actinomycetota bacterium | reverse complement strand
ATCCCCTCAATGCTATTATTTGCAGCAATAAGCTGACCTTGATCAGCAGTATCAATACCGTAAAAACACGGCCATTTGACTGGCGGAGAGCTTACCCTCATATGAACCTCTTTTGCGCCGGCATTTCGAAGCATTTTAATAAGCTTTTTGCTGGTATTGCCACGCACGATGCTATCATCAACAACGACGATTCTTTTACCACTTATTACCTCGGTTAGTGGATTTAGCTTTAGCTTAATACCAACCTGCCGAATAATTTGGGTTGGCTGGATAAATGTGCGCCCAACATACCTGTTCTTGACCAATCCCTCCCTGTATGGGATTCCGGATTGTTGCGAAAAACCAATTGCAGACGGCACGCCCGAGTCAGGGACACCAATTACCATATCCGCATCGCAGGGAGCTTCTTTGGCAAGCTCTATACCGGCTGCTTCACGAGCGCTGTAGAGAAGTCTATTGTAGAGCTTTGTATCTGGCCTTGCAAAATATATAAATTCGAATATGCAAAGGGATGGTTTTTGGGGCTTAACCGCTTGTAAGCTGCTCAGGCCATCTTTATCAATTGTTAAAAGCTCACCCGGCTTCACATCGCGTAAATATTTTGCGCCGATGATATCAAGAGCACAGCTTTCCGAAGCAACGACAAAATTGTTTTTCAATTTCCCAATAGCTAACGGTCTTATACCGTAGGGATCGCGGACTGCAAAAAGCTGGTTTTCAGTAAGAATTACCAATGAATAGGCTCCATGAAGTTGCTTCATTGCTTCAACTATAGCGTTTTCTATTCCACCACCGGCCTGCGAAGCAATAAGCGAGGCTATTACCTCACTATCGCTTGTTGACCGAAAACGAAATCCACGCTTTGAGAGCATGGTTCTGAGTTCTTTGGTGTTTATAAGGTTGCCGTTGTGGGCAAGAGCAAGGCTTCCACCTTCATATGCTTTATATATTGGCTGAGCATTTTCCCAGAGAGGTGAGCCCGTTGTCGAATAACGAACATGGCCAATTGCAATATCACCTTTAAGACTAGCTAAATTCCTCTCATCAAAAACTTGAGGAATAAGACCCAGGTCTTTGTATGTAATAATCGAGCCATCATCAACAACCGCAATACCTGCGCTTTCCTGACCTCTGTGTTGAAGAGCATGTAGGCCGAAATAGGTGAGCCTGCTCACCTCTTCCCCAGGTGCATAAACACCAAAAACACCGCACGCCTCTTCGGGTTTATCAGGATGGTAAAAGTCAAAGCTATGGCTCAAAATAAGATACTCCCTAGCAAAATACTCTTCGAAAATTCATCCTTTGCATCTGGCAACCGATGCTTCATATCTTAAGATACCAGACATTGGAATTCAAATACAGTAAATCTCAAGCTTAGTAGCAAATGGTAAAGGCTAATCTCAAGCTTAGTAGCAAATGAAGGCATACGAGACCCCTGTATATTAACCGTTTACT
>JASEIR010000146.1 GCA_030017355.1 Actinomycetota bacterium | reverse complement strand
TTTAGCGGCGGTCGGCGGTCTGCGGTCGGCGGTCGGGCTCCGAAGGAGCCCATAGTAGCGGTCGGCGGTCAGGCTCCGAAGGAGCCTAAAGCGGCGGTCTGATCAGATGTGAGAGTGATTTTGCGTGATTAGGCAAGAAAAAAACGCGAAAATCGTATCTATTAATACAAGCACTAAAAAGGGTACTAGGAAAAAGCCCATTGAGAGCGCTGAAGTTTTTGCTGAGCATGGTATCAGTGGAGATGCTCATGCTGCCAGCTGGCATAGGCAAATAAGCCTTCTTGCTAAGGAAAGCATAGATAAAATGGTTGGACGAGGTCTTAAAGTTGGGCCAGGCGATTTTGCTGAGAACCTAACAACTTTAGGGATTGATTTGCTATCCCTTTCGGTTGGCACAAGGCTTACGATAGGAACAGGTATTGTTTTAGAAATTACACAGATTGGGAAGGAATGCCATACAAAGTGCTCTATTTATCGCCAAGCCGGAGATTGCGTCATGCCAAAGGAAGGGGTTTTTGCCAAAGTTATCAACGGTGGAATTATACACACCGGTGACGAAATTACCATTGGTGATAAAAATGAGGCTTAAGGATATAAAAGTAGCAATACTAACAATCAGTGATAAAGGTTCGCGGGGCGAGAGAGAAGATACTAGCGGTCTGGAAGCCAAGTCGATTGTTGAGGCAGAAGGTGCAAAAGTAATCTCATATGAGGTAATTCCAGACGAGCAGTATAAAATCGAAGAAGTATTGGTTCGCTTAGCCGATTTTAGAGATGTCGATCTAATTCTAACAACCGGTGGCACGGGTTTTTCTCCTCGAGATGTCACGCCCGAGGCAACTCTAGCTGTTATCGAGAGGCAGGCTCCTGGGTTTGCAGAGGCAATCCGCCATGAAAGTCTAAAAATCACACCGCATGCAATGCTCTCCCGAGCTGTCAGTGGGATACGCGGAAAAACCCTTATTGTAAATATGCCTGGTAGCCCTAAGGCAGTTAGAGAATCAATGCAAGTCATCTTACCAGCCCTTCCGCACGGTCTTCAAATTCTTAAAGGGCAGACCTCAGAGTGTGCTAGCCAAGAGCACGCCAAGATGACTAACGGATAAGTTTCGATTGGGAGAAAAACGCTATTATTATCATTAAACCCAAAGTAATTTCTCCCGATATAAAGTGTACATGTTGCACGAGCCTGATATAACGCATATAATTGTCACGCAAATCTAACTTTATTTTATCAATCGAGGTGCAAATGAGACTTATTGTAACTGAGAAGAATATTGCGGCAGAAAGAATAGCGAAGATTTTAGGCAACGGAAAGGTAAAAATAGAGAAAAACTACACCGTTCCGATTTACACTTTTACTGAAGATGGCCATCCCACTTCGGTTATTGGCCTTAAGGGCCATATTCTTAAAGCTGATTTCCCAGAGGAGTATAACAACTGGCAAAGTGTTTCTCCGGAATCATTGATTGACGCAAAGATTGTAAAGGTTCCTACGCAGAAGCAGATTATTAAGGCCTTACAGAAATTAGGCAAAGATGCTGATGAGGTTATTATTGCGACCGATTTTGATCGGGAAGGTGAGCTTATCGGTGTTGATGCTCTAAGTCTTATAAAAGATGTGAATCCTAATGTAGCTGCAAGGCGAGCAAGGTTCTCTGCTATTACCAAGACTGAAATCAGTAGAGCCTTCGAACATCCAGAGAATCTATACTTTAACCTTGCGCAGGCGGGGGAGGCTCGCCAAGATATAGACTTAATCTGGGGCGCGACTCTGACCAGGTTTATTTCTCTTGTCTCATCGAGACTTGGGCGCCAGTTCCTCTCAGTTGGGCGTGTTCAAAGCCCGACACTTGCCCTGATTGTTCAAAGAGAGAAAGAGAGAGAAGCTTTTGTTGTCGAGCCGTATTGGCAGATAAAGGCTACCTATGAGCACGACGGCGAAAAATTTTTAGCAAGCCATAAGATAGAGAAATTCTGGGATAAGGAAGAAGCGCTAAAAGTTCTTGAAAAAATTAATGGTGCAAAAAGTGGTAAGGTTATCTCCGCTACGAAAACTCAGCGCGAGACTGCACCACCAGCACCGTTTAATACGACTGCGTTTCTTAGCGCAGCAGCAAGCATTGGTATCTCGACAGCAAACGCTATGCGGATTGCCGAAAGCCTCTATATGAGGGGCCTTATCAGTTATCCAAGGGTGGACAATACCGTTTACCCACCGTCACTTAACTTGCGCGAGATATTGGAAATGCTTATGGCTAGCCCGCAGTTTGGAATGATGGCGACCGAGCTTCTAAAACAGAAAGAGTTAACGCCAACGCGTGGCAAAAGGCAAGCAACCGACCATCCACCAATACATCCAACCGGTGTTGCTAATAAGGATGAGCTGGATGCGCAAGAGTGGAAGATTTATGAGCTTGTTGTCCGCAGATTCTATGCAACACTTGCACCGATTTCCGTCTCGGAGAGCATGCGAATTGATATTGACACAAATGGAGAAATCTTCTTTACACGTGGCAATAGAGTAGTTGAGGAAGGCTGGCTTAAGTATTATCCATACAGCCGCAAAAAAGACGAGGAGGTTCCACCCGTAAATGAAGGCGATATAGTTGCCTTCATGGGAGCAAATATTGAAGATAAGGAAACGCAGCCGCCAGCAAGATATAGTCAAGGGAAGCTAATTCAAAAAATGGAGGAGCTTGGCCTTGGAACAAAGGCTACAAGGCATGAGATTATCAAGAGTCTCTATGATCGTGGCTATATCCATGGTGACCCTATTCAGCCAACTGAGACTGGTATGGCTGTAGCTGAATCCCTCCTAAAATATGCAGAGCGTATTGCAACACCAACAATGACAGCTGAGCTTGAGAAAGATATGGATGCAATTGCTGAGGGTGAGACCAGCCATGATGCAGTAGTTGAGAGGTCAAGGCAGATGCTGGCAAGCATAATGCTATCTCTTAAAAGTAAGCAAGCTGAGCTTGGCGAAGAGATTCGTGCTGGAATTCGCGAAGACAAGATAGTTGGGCAGTGCCCAAACTGTGGCTCAAATTTAAAGATTATCAGAGCAAAGAAAAGCCGCAAGAGATTTGTTGGCTGCACTAGTTATCCAACCTGCAGCACTTCTTACCCCCTTCCCCAATATGGGGAGATAATATCACTTGGCGAGGCATGTGATGCTTGCGGAAGTCCAAAGATTAAGGTTGTCTCCGGTAAAGGAAAGCCTTGGATACTTTGTATCAATCCTAAGTGCCCGGCCAAGGAGAAAAAAGAAGAAGTTAGCGGGTAATGCGGAGGCAATATGGCAAAAGTTTCAATCATTGGTGCTGGCCAGGTCGGTGCAACCTGCGCGTACACGCTTCTAAAAAACAACGTTGCCGATATAGTTTTAGTTGATGTTGTTGAGGGCCTTGCTAGAGGCAAAGCTCTTGATATGATGCAGGCCGGTGCAATAGAGGGTTATGACAGAAAAGTTATAGGTACGACTGATTATAAGGAAGTCGGTGGCTCAGATGTGGTTGTTATCACGGCAGGTCTAGCAAGACAACCCGGAATGACAAGGACCGATCTGCTTAGCAAAAATGCAGGAATTGTAAAGTCTGTTGTATCCAGTGTAGTTGCTGAAGAACCCGAGGCAATCATTGTGGTTGTAACCAATCCCGTTGATATACTAGCTTATGTTGCGCTTAAGACTAGTGGGCTTAAACCTAATCGAGTTATTGGTATGAGCGGAGCATTAGATAGCGCGCGCTACAAATACTTTATCTCGCAAATGCTTAACGTTCCTTTATCGAGCGTTGATGGAATGGTTATTGGCATACACGGGGATGACATGATTCCAGTTACAAGCCAGACAAAGGTAGGCGATAAACCATTGCTTAGCCTTGTAAGCCAGGAACAGCTCCGCGAGATAATCGAAAAGACAAAACACGGCGGAGCTGAGATTGTGTCGTATCTTAAAACGGGGAGCGCGTTCTATGCGCCAGGCGCTGCTGCAGCAAGAATGGTTGATGCTATATTAAATGATAGTGATGAAATTATTCCATGTTCGGTCTATGTCCAAGGCAGAGATGTTTTCGATGATTTCTATATTGGTCTGCCAGTTAAGCTTGGGCGAATTGGGGTTAGGGAAATTGTGGAGATACCTTTGACCGAGATTGAGCGCGAAGCCTTATATCAATCAGCAGCAGGCATAAAAAATACCATGAATGAGATGAGAGAAATCATCGGGGGATAAGTTTGCGAGAAATATCCGCATCGGAAGTAGCCAGCGTCGTAAAAGACCTCTGTTTTAAGGCAAACTTTATGCTTCGCCAGGATATTCTTGATGGGGTAAAGAGAAGCCTTCCGGCTGAGCTGTCGGCAACCGGGAAAGAGGTTCTAGAGCAAATCATTAAAAACGCCGAAATTGCCGCACGTGAAAAACTCCCACTTTGCCAGGACACAGGCTATGTAACCGTTTTTCTTGAAATTGGTCAAAATGTTTTAATTAAGGGTGATTTAACAAGTGCAGTTAATGAAGGGGTAAGGCAAGCTTACCTTGAGGGCTACTTAAGAAAATCTATGGTTGCGTCCCCAATTTTTGAGAGGGAAAACACCTTAGATAACACGCCTGCCTTTATAAATGTTGATCTTGTAGCCGGTGACAAGGTAAAGATTATTGTTATGCCAAAAGGTGGCGGGACAGAAAACGCCTCACAGCTAAGAATGCTTCCGGTCTCTGAGGGCGTTGATGCGGTCAAGAAATTTGTTCTTGAGGCGGCAGAAAATGCTGCAAAGTCATGCCCACCAGTGTTGGTTGGTATTGGCATAGGCGGAAGTTTTGATAAAGTCGGCCTTCTTGCTAAAAAGGCGCTTCTTAGACCGCTTTCTGATAAAAATCCTAAACCAAAGCTTGCTTCTTTGGAAGAGGAGATCCTTGCTGAAATCAACAAACTCGGGATTGGCCCAGCTGGTCTTGGTGGAAGAGTTACAGCACTTGGCGTTAAAATAGAGACGGCGCCAACTCACATAGCCTGTTTGCCAGCCGCGGTTACGTTCAATTGCTGTGCTGCTAGGCAGGCAGAAGCGATCATTTAGGGACCAGGGTCCAGGAAAAAACGACCGCAGACCGCAGACCATTCTTGAAACTAGAGACTTGAGACTAGAAACTAGATTTGTGGGTCTAGAATGAGAGTTAAAGGTTAAAAGATCTCTTAAAGATGGTTTTATCTAGTTTCTAGAAGGGCCGTAAGGCCCGGCCTAGTTTCTAGTCTTTAGCATGACCGGGGACGGGAGACCGGAAGAAAGACTACTGACCGCCGACCGCTGCTATAAAGGATCGGGGACCGGAGACGGGCAAAAGAAATGTTATTGCGAGGAGATTGCCACGGCACTTTCAGTGCCTCGCAACAGGCTTTGGCAATC
>JASEIR010000145.1 GCA_030017355.1 Actinomycetota bacterium | reverse complement strand
AGTAGTTAAAGCTATATAGTAGTTTTTAATTTCTTTTGCGGCGGTCTGCGGTCGGGCTCCGAAGGAGCCCATAGTAGTGGTCGTCGGTCGGATTTCCGAGGAACGAGGGCACAAGAGACGAGGAACAGATATGAGTATGTTAAATAGAAAAAAGGCAATTCTTGCACTTGAAGACGGAACTGTATTTTATGGCTATGGCTTTGGTGCGGTTGGTGAAACAAGTGGGGAGGTTGTTTTTAATACCAGCATGACTGGCTATCAAGAAATTTTGACCGATCCATCATACGCAGGGCAAATTGTTACAATGACCTATCCACTTATTGGAAATTATGGCATAAACCAGGCTGATCATGAGTCGAGAAAGCCCTTTGTTGAAGGCTTTGTAGTTAGAGAGGCTTCAGCAATTTACAGTAACTGGCGGTCTGAGGGGTCGCTGCAGGAATTCTTAAGTGAGAATGGGATTGTTGGGATTGAGGGGGTTGATACCAGGGCCCTTACAAGGCGCATCCGCAGTGTTGGTGCAATGAGGGGCGTGATTTCAGTTGATGGTGATAGTGAAGCGGCAGTAATAGAGAAAGCCAAGAATATTCCCTCCATAGTTGGAATTGATTTAGTGAAGGGCGTTACTGTAGATAGGCCATACACCTGGGCCGAGAAAGGTAAATATAGAGTTATTGCTTTTGATTATGGTATAAAAAAGAACATTTTGCGCTGCCTAGCAAATGCTGGCTGTAGAGTTGATGTAGTGCCAGCAAATACATCTGCAGATGAAGTTATGGCAATGAAGCCTGACGGCATCTTTTTATCTAACGGACCTGGAGATCCGGCAGCAGTAACATACGCAATTAAAACCATTCGCAAACTTCTTGGTAAAAAACCAATTTTCGGGATTTGTCTTGGTCACCAGCTGCTCTCTCTTGCAATAGGCGGGAAGACCTACAAGCTGAAATTTGGGCATCGCGGCGGGAATCAACCAGTTAAGAATCTCTTGAATGGAAAGGTTGAGATAACAAGCCAGAATCACGGGTTTGCTGTTGACCCGGCCTCTTTAAATATCAAGGAAAAACCATGGCAGGTGGGGCAAAGCATCCCGCTGGGTGGCTGGGCAGGAAATAGTGATTTTGGAAAGATTGAGGTTACGCATATCAACTTAAACGACGGCACGGTTGAGGGATTGCGTTGTCTTGAAATCCCAGCTTTTTCAGTGCAATATCATCCAGAAGCTGCTCCTGGACCGCACGACGCAAGATATTTATTTGACCAGTTTATAGAAATGATGGAGAAGTAGAGGTTATGCCAAGACGGGACGATATCAAAAAAATTCTAATAATTGGCTCAGGGCCAATAGTGATTGGTCAAGCGTGCGAGTTCGATTATTCAGGAACACAGGCATGCAAGGTATTAAAAGAAGATGGTTTTGAAGTTGTGCTGGTAAACAGTAACCCGGCAACTATTATGACCGATCCCGAGTTTGCTGATCGGACCTATATCGAACCGATCATACCCGAGGTTGTTGAAAGAATTATTGCCAAAGAAAGGCCGCAGGCGCTTCTTCCAACCCTTGGTGGTCAGACCGGCTTAAATGTTGCTGTTGAGCTTGCTGAAAGCGGGGTGCTCGATAGGTATGGCGTTGAGCTAATTGGAGCTAAGCTTAAGGCTATCAGAAAAGCCGAGGATAGAAGTGAGTTTAAAGCAGCAATGGAAAGGATTGGCCTTGAGGTTCCTAGAAGCGGTTTTGCATACAACCTAAACGATGCACTTGAGCTTGCTGATAAGTTTGGATTTCCGTTGGTAATTCGTCCAAGCTTTACTTTAGGCGGTACTGGTGGCGGTATAGCTTTTAACAAAGAAGAATACATAAGCATTGCCTCAAACGGCCTTTTGCTTAGCCCGGTTTCAGAGCTTCTTATTGAGGAATCGGTTATTGGTTGGAAAGAGTACGAGCTTGAGGTAATGCGCGACCTTAATGATAACGTTGTTATTATATGCTCGATTGAGAATTTTGACCCAATGGGTGTTCATACAGGCGATAGCATAACGGTTGCTCCTGCCCAAACCCTTACCGATGTTGAATATCAGCAGCTTCGCGATGCTTCAATTGCTATAATGCGCGAAATTGGCGTTGAAACTGGAGGGTCGAATATCCAATTTGCCGTTAATCCTGAGGATGGGCGAATGGTTGTTATAGAGATGAATCCCAGGGTAAGTCGAAGCTCAGCGCTAGCGTCAAAAGCAACAGGATTTCCAATTGCAAAGATGGCAGCAAAACTTGCAGTTGGCTATACTCTTGATGAGATAGCAAATGATATTACCAAAGAAACGCCTGCATCCTTTGAGCCAACAATAGATTATGTTGTAACCAAGGTACCGAGATGGGCATTTGAGAAGTTCCCAGAAGCAGACCCAACGCTTACAACAAAGATGAAGTCAGTTGGCGAAGTAATGGCAATTGGACGCACATTTAAAGAATCATTGCAGAAAGCAATGAGATCACTTGAGATAGACCGTTATGGATTAGGAGCGGATGGCAAGGATGAGATTGACCCTGAGCAGCTTAATAATAAACTTGCAGTCCCAAATCAAGACAGACTTTTTTATATAAAATATGCGCTTGAAAATGGCATTGACATAGAAAAAATCAACGAACTTACAAAGATTGACCCCTGGTTTATTGATCAAATTCGGCAGCTAGTTGAGTTAGAGAAGGAGATAACCAGGTATACGATTTCTGATATACCAGATGAGCTTTTAAGGGAGGCGAAAAGGAACGGTTACTCTGATCGCCAGCTGGCCTATCTTATGGGATCAGACGAACTTTCAATTCGTGAGCGACGGGCTAAAGCAGGGATAGTAGCAACATTTAAAACCGTTGATACATGTGGAGCCGAGTTTGAGGCATATACGCCTTATTACTACTCAACATATGAATCGGAATGCGAAGTAAAACAATCGGACAAACCCAAGATCATGATTCTTGGTAGTGGCCCAAACAGAATAGGCCAAGGTATAGAGTTTGATTATTGCTGTGTTCATGCGTCGTTTGCCCTCAAAGAGGAGGGCTATGAGACGATAATGGTAAACTGCAATCCCGAGACGGTGTCAACCGACTATGATACATCCGATCGGCTTTATTTTGAACCGTTAACCTTTGAAGACGTTATGAACGTAGTGGAGCGTGAAAAGCCAGTTGGTGTTATTGTACAGTTTGGCGGGCAGACGCCGTTGAAACTGGCTGGAGCGCTTGGTAAAGCTGGTGTTCCAATTATCGGGACGTCCCCAGATAGCATTGATTTGGCTGAGGATAGAAAAAGGTTTGAGATACTACTAAGAAACCTAAATATTAACCAGCCGCCAAATGGTACTGCTACCTCATATGAAGAGGCCCTTGAGGTTGCAAGAAGGATAGGCTTTCCTGTTTTAGTAAGACCATCATATGTCCTTGGTGGCCGGGCAATGGAGATAGTCTATTCTGAGGAAATGCTTGAATCTTACATTGCAAAAGCAGTAAAAGCATCGCCTGATCATCCGATTTTGATCGATAAATTCTTAGAGGGTGCTATAGAGGTTGATGTTGATGCAATTTGCGATGGGAAGGATGTTTTAATTGGCGCTATTATGGAGCATATTGAGGAGGCAGGAGTACACTCAGGTGATAGTGCCTGTGTTATACCACCCTATACATTAAGCGAAGACATTATAAATCAGATAAAAGACTATACGGTTCTTCTAGCAAAAGAGCTAAAGGTAAAAGGGCTTCTTAATATCCAATACGCTGTGCAGGATGAAATTGTGTATGTCTTAGAAGTTAACCCTCGCGCATCAAGGACAGTGCCGTTCGTGAGCAAATCAATAGGCTTGCCCCTTGCTAAAATTGCCGCAAAGGTAATGGTAGGCAAAAAGCTTGAAGATATGGGGTATCTAGAGGTCCCACCAATTAACCATATCTCGATTAAAGAAGCTGTTTTGCCATTTGGCCGATTTCCTGGAGTTGATACAGTACTTGGGCCAGAGATGAAATCTACAGGCGAAGTTATGGGAATTGATAAGTCCTTTGGTAAGGCGTTTGCAAAAGCTCAGTTAAGTGCCGGCCTTGACCTTCCAACTAGTGGAAGTGTTTTTATAAGTGTTCGCAATCGTGATAAAAGATCGATAATATTTATGGCAAAAAGGCTCCAGGAGCTTGGCTTTAAAATATATGCAACAAAAGGAACAGCAAATATGCTGCTAAGAAACGGTGTTGAAGCCGAAGGACTTAAAAAAGTTCAAGAAGGCCGGCCAAACGTTATCGACCTTATAATAAATAAGACGGTGGGCTTAGTAATAAACACACCTTGGGGCAAGGGTACAAGAATTGACGGATATGAGATACGAACCACAGCGGCCGCATATGGTGTTCCGTGCATAACCACAATAGCTGCTGCAACAGCTGTAGTTCAGGGCATTGAAGCCTTAAAGCAGGGAGAACTGGATATAAGAGCTATTCAGGATTACCATACACAAAACTTGGCCTCTCAAGTTGAAGAACTTGAGGCCAACGTCAGTCTAGATTAGAATTGGAGAGTACCATGTTCCAGGTAAAAGCAGACATAATCGCAAGAGAAGAAGTAATACCAGGGGTTGTTAGTTTGACAATAGTTTCTCCTGAAATCTCTAAACATGCAAAACCTGGCCAGTTTGTTCATATCCTTTGCGGAGAACACGAGGATTTTATACTTCGAAGGCCGTTTAGCATTCATCGTGTTATGCCTGGGCGAACGTTTGAAATTATTTTTAAGGTTGTTGGGAGAGGGACAGCTGCGCTGTCTAAAATGAAGCTGCATGATACTCTGGATGTGATAGGTCCCTTGGGCCATGGGTTTGAATATTCAGAGCAGATCAGATCAGCGCTGCTTGTTGCTGGCGGCCTTGGTGTTGCTCCACTTCTTTATCTTGCAGAAGAGCTTACGAACAAGCACGTTAAGTTTTTTACAATGATTGGTGCTCGGACAAAAACTGAACTGTTGCGCTATATTGATTTCAAGCGCATGGGGAAGATGACCTATGCGGCCACAGATGACGGAAGCTTTGGGCATGACGGAACGGTAGTTGATCTTTTAAACCGCACAATTCATCAGCTGCGCCCGGAAATCATCTATGCGTGCGGTCCCGAACCTATGCTAAAGAAAGTAGCCGAGACCGCGGATGATTTTGGAGTTAAATGTCAAGTTTCGGTAGAGGCTAAGTTTGCGTGTGGTGTAGGGGCATGTTTAGGTTGTGCATACAACACAAAACAAGGCCATAAAATGGTATGCCAGCATGGCCCGGTGTTTGATGCGCAGGATATAATTTGGCCTTAGTAAATTAAAGAATAACTAGCATGTGGAGCAAAGTATGGACATAAACTTGAGCGTTAATCTTGCTGGAATAAAACTGCAAAATCCCGTCATGCC
>JASEIR010000144.1 GCA_030017355.1 Actinomycetota bacterium | reverse complement strand
TTTGGGTATGAAAGCGGCTCTTCAATTCCGCGGCCTGAACCATAGCTTAAAAGAAACTTGCCTTCTTTTGTGAAAACAAAGACTTTTTGCCTGGCAAGATCAACGACGTGCACGCGCCCTAAACTGTCAATAGCAATTCCCCTTGGAAGCAGCAGCGGCTCTTTGGGATTTGGTTTAAAAAGGTATTTAAAGCGCCCGTTTTTATCAAAGACCTGCACCCTGCTGTTGTTAGAATCAGCAACAAAGATTTCGCCATTCTCATCAGCAGTAATACCGTGCGGAAACATAAATTCGCCAGGTTTATATCCTGGGCGTCCAAACTTTTTTAATAGCCTGCCATCAGTAGTAAATATCTTTATATCATGATCACCTGCATCCGTCACATAAAGCTTGTCATCCTGGTAAAAAAGCCCTGTCGGACGGTTGAGAATTGGCACATTGCCATCATTAGTACCAGGATTTGCTGGGAACACGTATTGAAAATGACCGTCAGAGTCAACAACAATAATACGGTATGAGCCTTGACTTTCAATTGTTAAATAAATACGGCGCTGATCGTCGATAGCAATTCCGATAGGGTAGACTTTCGTCTTTCCAGTAATCTTTATTGATGTTACGTGGGCCCCCCGCTTTGTAAAAATAGCCAGCTTTCCATGCAATGAATCCGCAATATAGACATATTTACCGAAAACAGCAACCGAGAGGGGCCCAGATAGCTGGCCTTTTCCGCGGTCACCTATCGGGTGAATATATTTTGGCCGGCCCATGATATCAGTTGAGCGGTCTAAAGCAAATTCATCCCCAAGTATTGAGTAGATATAGCTAATTAATCCAACGGAGCCAATAATTGATACAAGAAGGATGGTCAAGATGAAATAGCGTTTGTTGATTTTTATTGACCCCTTTATGATGTCTTTTCTCATCATAGGTTTATTTAAATATCACTTTCTTGGTTGGTTAGCATCAACAGTAATTCTTACAACCTGCACGCGGTCGTTAAATTTATCAGCAATAGCAAAAACACCGTTTTGGTCATAAGCAATTCCAGTTGGCTGGTAAAACTGTCCTTCTCGAGAACCTTCTTTACCGCCTAGAACCACGATTTGGTTGCCCTTCTTATCTAAAACTCTTATTGAGCTATCAAATGCATCCACCACATATAAAAGATTTTTATCATCTATAGCAACACCATAGGGAAGCCCAAATTTTCTATCCTCAGCTTTGATATCCTTTGCTGGCTTACCTCTGACCCATAGCAACTTATTGCGTTTTGAGAAAGCCTGAAATCTTAAGTTCAGCGTGTCTGACACGTAAACGTTGTCGTCTTCGTCTACGGCAATACCTGCCGGGGAATCAAATTCACCAACCTGCTTGCCCCTCCTACCCCATTCATCCAATTTTTCGCAATTCAGATTAAAAATCATTACGTGCGCGTATGTTGTAAGATATAATTTGCCATTTGCTATCTGAGGTTTAATTGGCATCATAACTTGGAATTCGCTTTGAACATTTCCGCTTTCGTCGTCAAACACAACAATCTTGCTAAGCGCTTTATCGGCAACAAATATTTGCCCATCCTTAGATACAGATATGCCAACTGGCTCCATAAGGTCGCCTTTTCCAAAACCTTTTTTACCAAATTTCCTTAAGAATTTACCTGAAGAGTCAAATTTAAGCACTCGCGCATGGCCTGTATCAGTAATGAAGATGTTGCCATCTTCATCAAACGCAACATCTGTTGGCCGGTACAGCAACTCATCTTCTGACGTCCCATAGCCGTATATACTAAAAAGGTATTGCATTTGTTGGCTCTGAACTGCTGGCAGACCTGGTGGCTGATTTAGCAGAAAATACAAATAAAGAAGGATGAGGGCCATCACTATTAGTATTACTAGCAGTATGATAAGAAAGTTTCTTGAACTAATTTGTTGCATAGTCTTCCTCTAAATCTATTCCAGTCTTTTAAGCGCTTTTTTTGCTTCGGGGTAATCAGTAATATATTTAAGCGCTTCGCGGTACTCATTTTTGGCAAGCTCTATTTTGTTGGTTTTTTCATAGCAATAGCCCAGGTAATAGTGGGCATCAGCAAGCGTTGGATTTATCCTAATAGTTTTTTTGAAAGCCTGAATTGCTTGCCCATATAGCTTCTTTCTCATATAAAGTTTTCCTAGTTGATAAAATGCCAACTCGCTACCTGGATTAATATTTGCAGCTTGCCAGAAATGGCTGATGGCATCATCTGTCTTGCCTAAGGCATCGTAGGCTAGGCCGAACTCAAACTCAGCACTCCATGAATTTGGGCTTATCTTTATCGCTTTATTTAACATATCAATTGCTTTTTGTGGCTGGTTAATCTCAAGGTAAACGCCTGCAAGGCCTATGTAGGCATCAGAATCGTTTGGGTTTTTATTGATTGCATCTCTATACTTATAAAGTTCTCTTTCAACAGCAGTGCGGATTTTAGGCGGCTGAAAATATACGGTGCGCACTATTAAACCTGCAATTACAAATATGAGGATAAGAGAGCATACTATTAAACCAGCAAGCCATAGGCTAATTCCATTTTCCGACCGGGTTCCCCCCGAGCCTGCTCCCGTACTTGGGCTTATTTTTAATTCTTTCGTGTAATCCGAGTAGTCATCTAGTGTCATTTGGCACCTTAAGGAAAGATTATAGTAATTTTACGTGTTTTACAAGCGGTCAGACGCAACCCTCGCCTCTATCATCTGGGGGTTTAAGCGGAAGGCTTTTAAGTAAGCCTTCTTTGCAAGTTTTTGCTCACCTTTTTGCTCATAAACCCAGCCAAGGTTAAAATACACCTTATCGTTGTTTGGCTCAATTGCAAGCGCGTCGTTCCAAGCGTTAATGGCTTCATCGTAGTTTCTTAGATATGCGTATGCTATCCCTATGTCAATATAGGCATCGACCATTACTGGATTTAATTCAAGCCCGCGGTAAAGACTTTCTATAGATTTTTCAAAAAAGGAGGGCCACCCGCTGCGTCCTGCATTAAGATAAGCGTCACCTTCGCTGAAATAGATATGCTCATCAAAGGGGTTCAATTGCTTAGCCTGAGAGAAGACTTGAGAGCCGAGGTCTATGCTTTCTTTGTTTTTGGTTTTTATCCCTGATTGTATAAGAGCCTTTGCGAGCGAAACTTTGTAAATAGGTTCATAACCATTTATTGTGGTAGCCAGCGTGTATTCAGTAATTGCATCTTTAAGTTTCCCTTTAGCTTCAAGGGAGCGTCCCCTTTCAAAATGAATATCAGCTTCCAAAGGAAGGATGCTCCATGTGGCCAAGACAACAATCATAATAGAGATAAGAGCGATTGCGGCAGGCCTTTGCCGTCTGGATATTCCAGTTGCAATTATTTTGCTATTGCTGCTAGTAAACAGAAGCCGGGTGACAATACCCAGAATAATCCAAAAAAGAGGAGCAGTAGAAAAGTGACTAAAATTAAATTGCAACTGGGTAATATAAGCAAAGGCCGAACCAAGCATGCCGGCAACTATCCAAAATTCATCGGAATTTTTCCAGGGTTTTGCCTTTTTAATCCCTAACCAAAAGATCAATATTGAAAGCCATAGGTATACCAGCAGACCTAAAATGCCCTGAGTGATAGTTGTCTGTAGGATGTCGCTGTGAGCCCTATCAATCTGAGGGTCGGATAAATGCTGAACCCAGCCCTCTGGCTTATATTTTCCAAAAACGTATTTAAACGTATCGGGACCTGAGCCAAGAAGTGGATTTTCTGAAATTAAAGGCAGAGACGAGCGCCATATTTGAATCCTTGTCAGCGTGCTACCCTCGACTTTAAAAATGGAAGCAAACCGGTCTTTTAATGGATGAGCATAGCCAGCCATACTCATTATGGCAAAAGCAAGTGCAAAAATTATAGCTACAGCGGTTGCGTGCTTATAAAACCTTTTAGCCCTACTCCAACTAAGCCAAAGAATAAGAACAATCCCAGCAAATGCCCCCAACCAGGCAGCTCTTCCAAGTGTTAGAAGAAGCGAAATCAATGTAAAAAAGAGCGATAAATAAGAAAGCACCCTAAGTCTAGCAGTTTTTCCCATAAACATTGAATAAGAAAAGATAATTGGCAAAACTATAGCCAAATAAGCAGCTAGAAATGTAGCGTTGCCGAATGTTGCGATACTGCGGCTTGTATCGTATGCGTTTGGTTGGCTAAATTCTACAGGGCAGTAAGTTTTAGCAAAGAGCAGGAATGGGTTAGTCCAAAAGTGTTCAATAATTGCGATAGTTGAGATGGTAAGAGAAGAGGCAAGAAGCGAAAGATGAAGCGAATTCAAGAGCTCTTTCCGTTCAGCTAACTTGTGAGCAGTTAAATAAAGAATAAGATAGCACGAGATTGTTAATAGGCCCTCCCAGCGCCCGTATTGGCCAAGAATCGATGTAAGTGGATGAATTGATTGGAGGCTCGAAAGAACTGCAACAAAGAAAAAAGCTATGAGGGGCAAACGTAGATTAGACCTGCTTATATTAAAGAACCCATTACTAGCATATTGGAGCAGCCAGATTCCTAGAAATGCCAGAGAAGCCAATCTTAGCATGGTAAGCTTGGGAAGGCCGAAAATAGGTGAAAAGAAAGGGTTAATAACAATGGGATATATGGCCACAAAGCTTATCAGCAGTAGCTCAGCTATATAAACCCGTTGCTTTGCCTGAGCTAAAGCAGCTATGATGGTTTCTACCTCTTTTCAGGCGCCAATGATACGTTAAAGATAAAATAGCGTATAGTTACTAGACTACTTCCAGGCGCTGTCCAACACAAGATTATATTCGCCTTTTTGGTCGACACTTATCGAAGTTGCAACATCAAAACTTTTCTTCTTTCCGGCAGGCAGATCTTTTACTGTAATCTCTCCACATTTCGAGCCCAAGCCTCTTTTCCCAAACCTGACCGTGAAAGTAACTTTCTTTAAATCTTGCTTGCTACCGTTTATTACAACACCATACACACGATTTTGTCCATAGTTATTTGGATAGAAACCATAGATTTCAGCACCTATTTGGCCCTTTATATCATTTAGCTGCTTAGCGCTCAACCTAGTTTCTTCCTTTTGTCCTAATATCTCAGTAAGAGATGACGATTCTTGGCAGCCAACCGCAAACAGAACTACAGCCAGAAAAATAAGGCATAATAATAACTTCGTGAAACTTTTCCTCATTATGAAACTTCCTCCCGATGCTTTCTTGTTACGTATGGGTTACTAAGAACTAAATTTCTATATTGGAACTAATTTAAAAATACCAGCTTGCAAGGGCGTGGTCAATGGTTAGCCTTTGTTTTCTCGAGCTGCTAAACTTTGTGATTGTATTTGCAAAGTATTTCCAGGTATAATAAATGTAGCCATATGCTTGGTTGGAAAGGAAAGTGATTTCTTAAATGATCAATAAAAAAAATATCATAATGGCAGTGTCAGTGATTGCTGTAGCAATTGCAATTGTATTTGTTTATAACATGATAAACAC
>JASEIR010000143.1 GCA_030017355.1 Actinomycetota bacterium | reverse complement strand
GGGGATTTTTGCCGGTCCCTCATCCCTGTGAGCCTTGCAATGACAATTTTTTGTTCCCCTTCCTTGAGAGGAAGGTGAGCCGGTCTCTTATTCCTACGGGGCCCCTCGTGATGAATTCTAACCGCCTCTGTCATTGCGAGCAACTGTAAGGAGCGCGGCAATCTCCTCGCAATGACAGGCTTTCCTAATTCCTGTCCCCGGACCCTATTTTTGACGGCGGTCAGCGGTCGTTTTTACCCTGGCCTCTTGCCCCTTGCCCTATCTTTTGCCGGTCTTCCTTCCCCGGTCTCCGGTCTGCTTTTAAAGCGGCGGTCTGCGGTCATTTTTGCAATCCCTCGGC
Organism: Actinomycetota bacterium; assembly: GCA_030017355.1. Lineage (GTDB taxonomy): Bacteria > Actinomycetota > Aquicultoria > Aquicultorales > Aquicultoraceae > JASEIR01. The sequence continues at coordinate 5,232 of JASEIR010000143.1, read as the reverse complement.
GTTGCTCGGGACATGAATTGCATTTTTAATTTTGATTTTTAATTCAGGCAGAATAGATCGTAGATCTATTCTGCCGATAGCAAAGGCAAAAGCTCAGTATAGCTTTTGCCTCTAAACAAACATATTAGATTAATACGCAGGGTAAGAGTTTATAATATAATAAGTCCTTGCTAAACCAATTCAATTAGTACCATTGGAGCAGCATCTCCTTGGCGCGGGCCAAGTTTTAATATCCTCGTATAACCGCCATCGCGCTCAGCATAGCGAGGACCGATTTCTGCAAAAAGCTTATGAACGGTGTCCCTATCGCGCAGAATAGCTAGAGCCTGCCTGCGTGAATGCAGGTCCCCTTTTTTGCCAAGCGTGATAACCTTTTCAACCATTGGCCTTAACTCTTTTGCCTTGGCCTCTGTAGTTTGAACCCTCTCATATGTCATGAGCTGACGTGCCAATCCTTCTAGAATTGCTTTCCGATGGCTGGCACTAGTTCCAATTTTTCTGCCCTTCTTTGCGTGCCTCATTTCCATCTCCTATTAACCAGATTTAAGCGAAAGCCCAAGCTGTGCTAACTTATCTTTTACCTCTTCAATTGACTTGGCGCCAAAGTTCCTAATCTTCATAAGATCGCCCTCATTTTGCTCGATTAGCTGCTGGACAGTATTAATCCCTTCGCGTTTTAGGCAATTATAAGAGCGAACTGAAAGCTCTAAATCCTCAATCGGTAGATCGAGAGATCTGTTTCGCTCACTTGGATCGGATGCAAAAACTGGAGTAGCGGCAAAATCGCTTGCTTGCTCCATGAACAAACTCATATGCTCATTTATAATTTTTGCGCCAATACTTACAGCTTCAAAGGGTGTTATGCTACCGTTTGTTGTAACATCAAGAATTAGTCTATCAAAGTCGGTCCTTTGACCAACACGCGTGTTCTCAACAGTATAAGTTACCTGCTTTATTGGGCTAAACAGAGAATCAACAGGTATAACCCCAATTGCCGCTGCCGGCCTCTTATTTCGCTCTGCGGAGACGTAGCCTCGGCCAGATTCTACAGTCATCTCCATCTCGAGCTCTCCATCTTCGTTTAAAGTTGCAATATGCAGGTTTGGATTTACAATTTCTACCTCTGCTGGATACTCAATATCGGCAGCTGTGACTTCTTTTGGACCTTTTGCCGAGATCCTCATTGTTGCTGGCTCGTCGCCATGCAATCTCAAAACAAGTTCCTTAATATTAAGAATGATATCAACTACATCCTCTTTGACTCCTGGAATTGTGGTAAATTCATGCGGCACTCTTTCAATCTTCACCGAAGTTACAGCAGCACCTGGTAAAGATGACAATAATACACGCCTTAGCGAATTACCTAATGTGTAACCGAAGCCTCTCTCTAGCGGCTCGACCTTGAAACGAGCCGAAGAATCATGCGTCTCCTCCACGGAGATAGTCGGCTTGCGGATATCTAGCATTAATATACTCCTCCTTATAATCCAAACTCAGAGATTGGGGGTTAAAGAGCCGGTATACTCCAATCTCAGGGATTTTAATTACCAAAATTATTACTTTGAGTAAAGCTCGACAATCAATTTCTCTTGAACCGGCACATCAATATCCTGGCGCGATGGGACACCGACTACTTTTGCGGTTAGATTTTCATAATCCACATCAAGCCATGAGGGAACAGCAGCTTTATTTACTGACTCAGCTGCTTCTTTTATTCTAGCTACATCACCAATGACGGTGATAATATCGCCCGGTTTTACACGAAATGAAGGTATGTCTACTCTTCTGCCATTAACAGCTATGTGTCCATGGCGAACATCCTGCCTTGCCATTGCCCGCGAAGAGGCAAAACCTATCCTGTATATAGTATTGTCTAGGCGACTTTCAAGAATCTGGAGCAGGTTCTCGCCGGTAACACCTTTTCTTTTTGCAGCTAATTCGTAATAATTTCGAAACTGTCTCTCAAGTACACCATAAATGCGCTTTGCTTTTTGCTTTTCGCGCAGCTGGATATAGTATTCAGATTCTTTGCGGCGCGAGCGGCCGTGCTCACCTGGAGGATAAGGCCTTCTCTCAACCGGACACTTATCAGTTAGGCATTTATCGCCCTTAAGGAAAAGCTTTTGAGCTTCTCTTCTGCATAATTTGCAAACAGGTCCTGTATATCTTGCCATCTCTTACACCCTTCTCCTTTTCCTAGGACGACAACCATTGTGTGGCACAGGTGTAACATCGGTTATTCCTACAACTTCTAGGCCATTAGCCTGCAAAGTCCTTATGGCTGTCTCGCGGCCTGCACCTGGGCCTTTTACAAAAACATCCACTCTTTTCATCCCATGTTCCTGAGCCTTTTTGGCTACCGCTTCCGCTGCAACTTGCGCTGCAAACGGTGTGCTTTTACGTGAACCTTTAAAACCTGCAGTCCCGGCACTTTCCCACGCTATAGTGTTGCCCTGCAGATCAGAAATTGTAATTATTGTATTGTTAAATGTACTCCTGATATGAGCAGCGCCATGAACAACATTTTTCCGCTCTCTGCGCTTTACTCTAGTGGCTTTAGCTTTCTTAGCCAAATAGCTACCTCCTTTAATCTTGCTCTTTAATTTTGCTTTCTAATTCTCCACAAATATCAAATACTTAAGCAGCCGCAACTGCATATATCTCTAAAATCACTACCAAAAACATTTAAGCTCTAACAGGCGCAACTTAATAGGCGAAATTTTATTTCTTACGCTTTGCACCTACGGCCCTGCGTGGACCCTTTCTAGTGCGAGCGTTCGTATGGGTACGCTGTCCGCGTACTGGCAGACCTCGACGGTGTCTTAACCCACGATAACATCCAATCTCCATGAGACGCTTGATGTTTTGAGACACCTCTCTTCTAAGGTCACCTTCAACTTTGATATTTTTATCAATGTAATCCCTTAGTTTTACAACTTCTTCTTCAGTAAGATTGCGAACCCGCGTATCAGGACTTACACCCGTTGCTTTTAATATCTCTTGTGATTTTGATAAACCTATGCCGTAAATATAGGTTAAAGCTACCTCTACCCTTTTCTCCCTGGGCAAATCAACACCGGCTATACGTGCCAAATTTACAGTACCTCCTTAAGCTAATAAAACATCTATCCTTGGCGCTGCTTGTGGCGCGGGTTTTCGCAAATTACCAGAACCCTGCCATGCCTTTTTATTATTTTGCACTTCTCACAAATCTTTTTTACTGACGGCCTAACCTTCATTTTTATCTCCAACCTATCTATTTCCCATTCTATTTTGAGATTGCCACAGAATCCTTCGGACTCTTCGCAATGACACCTAATCTTTTGCCGGTCTCCCGTCTCCGGTCACTTTCTTCCTGCGGTGGTCTGTGATCTGTGGTCGTTAACCGATTCACCTGCTCACCGACTCACCTATTCACCGGCTTTACTTAAATCTATACACAATGCGGCCCCTGCTTAAATCGTATGGAGAAAGCTCCACGACAACCCGATCACCAGGTAAGATACGAATGTAATGCATCCGCATTTTACCTGATATATGAGCCAGAACCTTATGGCCGTTGTCCAATTCAACTCTAAACATGGCATTTGGTAAAGGTTCTATAACTGTCCCCTCTACCTCTATGGCTTCCTCTTTTTTAGGCACCGCTTATAATCCCCCGCAGATTAGAATCACAAAGTTACATTATACCAAAATATAAATTAAGCGTCTACAGAACCGTCAATATCTCTGGCCCATCTTTAGTAACTGCCACTGTATGCTCAAAATGAGCTGATAAGCTCCCATCAGCAGTAACAACAGTCCAGTGATCAGGCAGAATATTGACCTTATATCCTCCTATGTTGACCATGGGCTCTATAGCAAAAACCATTCCCTCTTTAATCACTGGGCCTCGCCCAGGTAAACCAAAATTCGGTATCTGCGGATCCTCGTGCATCTCTCGGCCAATGCCGTGACCTACAAACTCCCTAACAACAGAATAGCCTGCTGATTCTGCAGTAATTTGGATTGCATGGGATATATCGTACAAGTGATTACCATCAATGCACTTGGATATACCTTTCTCAAGAGCCAACCTAGTTGTCTCAATCAACCGTTGGGCTTCCTTTGAGATTTCCCCTACAGGATACGTTGCGGCGGCATCAGCATAATAACCTTTAAGCTCAACACCGATATCAATGCTGATAATATCGCCATCTTTCAGCTTTTGAGAACCTGGGATCCCATGAACAACCACTTCGTTTAGTGAAGTGCATATAGAAGCTGGGAAGCCCTTGTATCCCTTAAAAGCCGGCCTTGAACCCGACTTGCGAATAAATCTTTCAGCAATATTATTCAAAATAATAGTTTCAACACCTGGTTTTATCTCTTTTTCAATGAGCTCCAAGGTTTGCGCTACTATGCGCCCTGCCTGGCGCATAGTAGCTATCTCATCTCTACTTTTGCGAATTATCATGCTCTCGCCTCGAGAGAATCAGCCATTATACCTTTGCCTTAAGAGAGTTACTAATGTCCTCAAAAACTCCCTCAACTGTCTTAGTTCCATCGATATCGATAAGAACGCCTTTTTCCTTATAATAGTCAATCAGCGGCGCTGTCTGGCTGTGATATACATCTAGCCGATTTTTTACCGTCTCAACCGTATCATCAGCTCTTTGATACAGTTCACCACCACACTCACAAATCCCCTCAACCTTTGGTGGCTTGAACATTATATGATACGGGCGCTGGCAAGTCTTGCATATACGACGTCCAGTCAACCTATTCAGTAGCTCTTCATCAGGAACAACAATATTTACAACTGCATCGATGTTCTTACCCATCGAGGCAAGCACTTTGTCTAGCTCAATAGCCTGATTTACAGTTCTTGGAAAACCGTCTAGCAAAAATCCCTTTTCACAATCTGGCTCTGCAATCCGATCGCGCACAATGCCGATGACAACCTCATCAGGAACAAGAGCGCCTTTTGTCATATATTCTTGCGCCTTAAGGCCCATCTCAGTTCCAGCTTTAACTGCTGCCCTCAGCATATCGCCTGTCGAGATGTGAACTAAGCCAAACTCTTTTACAATTCCTTCTGCCTGGGTACCCTTACCTGCTCCAGGAGGCCCTAGTAAGATAACGTTCACTTTTTTTCTCCTTTCTCCGAAGTCCCTCTAAATTACTATCCGCTAACATTGAGATTGCCAAAGCCTGTTGCGAGGCACTGAAAGTGCCGTGGCAATCTCCTCG
>JASEIR010000142.1 GCA_030017355.1 Actinomycetota bacterium | reverse complement strand
AGACCCCATGAAGCAAGGGTTGAGCCTGTGCCTGGGGTAGTCGTCTCGGCTAATGAGCCCGAGAATGAAGCCCAGGAAGAAGAACCAACTGATAATACTGCGGATGCTGCTCGCTCAAAGGTATCCCCAATTGCTGTGGCTGAGAGAATCCAATCACCAGTTGGCCCCATTAATAGTAATTTGCCTGTATAAATACCATCATTAGCAGTTGCATCTGGGGATACGCCGTTATCTGCGAGTGTAATATTTGATTGTCCTCCTGAGTAGTTAGCAACAACCGATACTGTTGCACCTTGAACTGGTGATGAAGAGCTCTCGATTGTAGCAGTTACTGTTACCTCGTCTCCTGCAAGGTAATTCACATCATCTGCCGACAGTGTAACACATGGACCAGACTCTGCCACTCCGCTTAGGGTAACATTGCCTCCCGCACCCCCTTCTAAAGCAACAGTAACAGAGTGGAGACCTGGATTGGTTGGCATAACTTCTGCCAAAGTCTGAATGGTACCATCACTGTTTGCTATACTTACTGGGTTGATAACTAGAGGCCCGCCTGAGTCAGAAATGCTCACAGTTGGTGTGCCCTCTGTGCTCGTTAGAGAAATTATCGTCTTCTCGCCTATCCTGATATTATCTACCGCGTTACTGCCAGCGGGAACGATTAGGTTATGGGTTGGTAAAAATGGTGATCCAGGTGTTGCTTCATTGGAAGAAGAGCTGCTCATGGTGAACGTTGCCATACCCATGATGTAAGCCGCAATACTCATTTGCATAGATTGGCTGCCTTGAGACGATATATCCCAGTTAGAGGTAAGTTCGTTTATCTGATCTCGCAAAAAATATAGCAAAACCGAATCCAACCCATCTTCAGGGATGCCCTGTATCCCTTGTGGAACTAGTACAGGTACTTGTCTACCAGGTGCCGACAAAGAGTGGCGGTAATTGTAAGGCGTAGTTAACCGAATACCCTTCAAGCTGCTAGGCCCTTCTAGACTACTAAAACTAACAGCTCCGTCATTTGGCTCTCCAAGAAAAGCGCCTGAAAGAAGCACACCCACGATCTGCTCATATGGGCTAAGATAATAGCCACCGGGGTTATCGGGTAAATAATTACCACCATGCTGGTAAATAGTAACTCCCTTGGGATTCGTATGGAACTTATTCCAAATCCACATCTGGATTGGTGAGAGATCATGGGTAGCATCGCATTCATAATACCAACTTAATAATCGGATGTTGTTCGCTACAACACTTAGATTGGAGCCTTTGTTAGGACTACCGATCTGAATAAGACCGGCCAATTCTTTGCCGATTCCAGCTTTCTCAACTAGTTTAGGGTCGTCAATAAAGCCTCGGGCAACAATCCCACCCATAGAGTGCCCGACCAAAATAACAGGATGCCCTTGAATAAAGGATTTGATTTGCTGAATATAATTTGCAAGTCGTTCTGCATTTGTACTGAGATGACCTAGAGAATCTATGACTATCGAGCTATTTGCGCCCTTTTGAGTAGGTGCGATATAGACAGTGTCAACATCAGGTAAAATCTCATCGGCATTAGTCCTTAGCCATTCCCAAATATCACCTTTACCTGACTCATTGCTAGCGTTTGAATAAAGCCCAGCTATTAATATTAATATTGGACGCTGTGTGCTTTTAGGCCCATTGTCCAGAGGATCCGGGTTAGGATTGGTCCATGCAGGCTGGCATTCTTTAGGGTTAACATATAAGTCTTGGCTGAAACTGGATGAAGCACCGTCGTTATCCGTAACCGTTAGAACTACGTGGTATATCCCGGTAGCTGAATAAGAATGGCCAGGGCTCACTCCATTGCCAGTTGTGTTATCGCCAAAATCCCATTGATAAGATACGATCTGCCCATCTGAATCATGGGATGCTGATGCGTCGAAGTTAACACTTGTTAGCGGCTCTGGGTTTGACGGACTGTAGGTAAACGAAGCAACTGGTTTATTAGTTTTTGACAGATCTCCCGTCATCTTATATACGAATACACTGCCAGTATATCCGGTTACGTAGATGTTGCCTTGGTTATCTCCAACCATCGCCATAGCATCATCATTACCGCTTCCTCCAATATAAGTAGAGGCTAGAAGACTGGAAAGATTGGCGTTTAGTCTTGATATAAAGATATCGCTTGCGCCATTAAATGTTCTATCATATGCGCCCTCAGTAGTTGGAAAATCGCTAGATTGAGTAGACCCGCCGACAAATATGTCGCCTGAGCTACTCTTAATGAGCGCATATGCATCATCGGTAGTAGCCCCGCCGATAAAAGTGGAACACAGTAAATTACTAAGATCAGAATTGAATTCTAAGACAAAGGCATCAGGGCTGCCATTAAATGTTCTATCATATGCGCCCTCAGTAGTTGGAAAATCGCTAGAGTAGGTTAATCCAGCTATATAATAGTTTCCCTCGCTATCGGCAACAATCAACTTCGCTCTATCCCAGTCATTAATACCCACTGTATAGCCACCGATATAGGTAGAGGCGAGAAGACTAGTTAGGCTAGGGTTTAGCTTGGAAACAATGGCATCACTATAACCTCTGCTGGTTGATTTAAATGCACCTGGTGTGATTGGATAACTTCCGTAACTCTCCCCGGCAAAGCACACATTGCCAAAGGGATCTATAATAACCGAGTTTACGTAATCATCGCGAGAACTTCCAACAAAAGTAGATGTAAGAAGACTGGTAAGGCTGGAGTTGATTTTAGAGACAAATATATCGGTGTAATCGGTACCATTTTGCGACGTATCATAAGCACCGCTAGTGGTTGGAAAACCGGACGATTTAGTCTCCCCAACTACGTAGATATTTCCATCACCATCCCGGCAAACAGACCTTGCTTTATCCTCATTACTGCCACCTAAAAATGTAGAGTACAGTAAATTGCTAAGGCTAGAATCAAGAACTGAAATGAACGCGTCCCAATTACCGTTGTGCGAAGTATCATATACCCCACTTGTGGTGGGGAAATTAGAGGAATATGTTTGTCCAACAACACATATATTACCCGAGCTATCTACAGCAAGAGAATATGCCCGATCATATGAACTCCCTCCAAGAAACGTTGAGGAAACTAGGTTGAGATTGCTGTCAAGCTTTGAAATAAAGGCATCGTCGTATCCACCATTGTGCGCTATATCATACGCACCGGGTGTTGTGGGGAAGTTAGCCCTTGAGTCAGCTGTGCCCGTTACATAGATATTGCCCGCACTATCTTTAACGATCGAACGACCGTAATTATAACCACCACTACCGAGGGTAGTTGATGCTAGCATGGGATCAATAATGAGGGGTTGAGTTTTGTCATAATTGCCGATATCAAAACCATAGGTACTCTGATCAACGAGATATGTGACCCTTACATAATGCCTGATGCCATCTTTTTCCTGATAGGCGATTGGCTTGGTGAAGCTTATGTCTCCGAGTCCTGTTTTTACTTCAAGCTCTCCTTTGTTGTTTACAGCAAGGGAGCTCGCGCCTTCTATTGATACTTGTATGTCTTTAACTTCAGCACCTGGCTGTACAACAAAAACCTTCTCAAAATTGTTTTCATGCGCTCTCAGATTTAGGTCTATTCCGCTGTAAACTTCGCCTAATTCTATATGATTATAAGCTGCCAGTCCTGTTTTCCAGGATTCTTTATTGCCAATTAGGTAATTGATTTTGGTTTTTGCCTTATCGATACCTTTGGGATCTATGTCTTTGGCTCCGATGAGGCGCTCTTTTAGAGCCCACCCTTCTACAGCCTCCGGCTCTGCGTCTTTATCTTCGTCTTTAACATCGCTTTGTTCATTAGCAGCTTTATCCTTTTTCTTGTCCTTGCGCTTTAATAGTAAATAAGTTAGCTCACCATCATTATCGATAAAGACATTACCGACAAAAGTATTGATATAGTATTTTACAGATTGGTTTTCTATCTGGCCTTCGTTCTTTATAAAGGCCGTCCCCGTTTTAGAAACCTTGTCAATAATTATTTCCTTGTCTTTTTGTTTAGTTGATTTGTTATTCGTTATACTCGAAGCTGCCTTTACCTTACTTGCCGATTTTGTGCGCGCCTGCTTTGGTCTCTCCATAGCTTGGCCTACACTATTCTGAAAGATCGGTGCAAGGGGCGCCAATAACATAGAGATAGCAAGCAAGAGTGAAATACCGATTCGAGTTATTCCGCGATTTACAAAAAGCCTTTCTTTCATACGCATCCTCCTGAAACCTAAATGAACAATTCCAATATTTTTAAGCAATCAACCGATTAATAAATATCAAATATCAGGCACAAGTATGGTTTTCAAGCAAATTAAGGTATGAATTTTTTTGGTACCCCTAGAATTGGGGGTATGAATATTTCTAGTACTTGGTTAATATTGGCTGGTAGAGTGGGATATAGGGAAGCTAGGGGAGGACGTTTGGACTTGATCGAGAGGTAATTAAATCAAGTCACCTAACATTAGTAATGATGTGTAGTAGCATAGTTTGCTAAATGATCTATTTAAGAAAACAAAAGATTATGGCCTCGCAAAACCATAATCTACCAATAATGTTGGGGCAACTGACTTATTTTTTCGAACATTTTTTAGTTTACGTGAGAATTTAATCGATGTAGAGCTAAGCTCTCCTTCTTCGAATCCACATCTCTCGAATCAATAATAGGACTATGGCATATAATATTGGGGTCAAAGCAATCAAAACCCAAAAAGAAGTTGGAAAATGAGGTCGGGGCTCTGAAAAGATCAGGGCAACAGGCAGATACAGAACATAGGCAGCGATATTGAAGATTTTAAAGACTAGGACTTGAAAAGGTGAGATTGTGTTGCTATCAGAAAATGAAGCTCCGGCAGCCAACACTCCTATGGTAAACATCAAGCCGAAATGAACCAAGTAATAGAAACCTATAAACTTGAGGTGCTTCTTTATAACTTTCATTTAATCCTCCTAATAGTTTATCGGCATAAAAGAGGCCTCCTGAAGCGGTGGTTCTCTAGCTATCCTCACTCAATCATAAGACCCCAGCTGAAAATAGTAAGTTCCCTTGCAGAAACCAGCACTGCAGAGTGAAATACCGATTGAACAATTCCAATGACTAGTTTTTTAGCAAGCAACCGATTAATAAATATCAAATATCAGGCACAAGTATGGTTTTCAAGCAAATTGAGGTATGAATTTTTTTGGTACCCCTAGAATTGGGGGTATGAATATTTCTAGTACTTGGTTAATATTGGCTGGTAGAGTGGGATATAGGGAAGCTAGGGGAGGACGTCATTTTTGGAGCCATTCCCCTGGTTAAGATATGTAGCTGCTTCAGCTCTTGATTGCAGATTTAGCTTTTTAAAAATGCTTGAAACATGGGTCTTGACTGTAGACTCTGAGAGAAAGAGCGTTCTCGCTATGTCCTTATTACTTATTCCCTCAGATATAAGGCTTAGTACATCAATCTCTCTTCCGGATAATGGTACAAGCCTATAGGCCATTTCTAATTCCTTATGTGCATGTTCAAGCTCATCCTTTGCTTGCATCGTTTCTTGCTTACTTCTCTCTAACTGTTCAAGAAGAATTGAGGGGTAAGCACAAAAGATGGAGATCAAGAAAAA
>JASEIR010000141.1 GCA_030017355.1 Actinomycetota bacterium | reverse complement strand
ACTGAAGCAAACCATAGATAGAGACAGCGCCGCCAACCAATGCTAGAAACTGACCTAGAGCCTTTATGCGGCCAAAAGAGGTAAAAGTTTGCAGAGCTAAGAAATAAATTCCTGCATAGTTCAAAAAGGTAAGAAGACCCTCGTAACGCGTATATCTCCCATTTATTGAGAGGCCGACATTGATTGAAAGAATTGTAGACACTACAGTGAGTGCAAGGAATCCAAGCAGTATAAAGTCAAGTTTAGTCCAGCGTATTTCTCTTTCCTTTAAGCGAACAATCGCCAATGACCAAAAAACTGTAGCAAGGAAGGTCGCAAGGCGCATTATGACAAGCTTTGGGGTGTCAAACCTATCTAGTGAAATAAGAGATATCGTTATAGGGAGCAAAACCACTATGGCAAGAAGAACGAAATAAACCCACTGGTCGTAAGCATTAACCTGAGTGGTCTGGGTAGGATTTTTCTTATAGCCTTCCTTGTGCGTAATGCTTTTAGCCAAGTTCTAAATCCCTCACCGCTTAATAAAACTCTTTAAAGTATTATGCGTGCTATCTTTTAAATGCTCTTGTAATTTGGTCGATGGATGCTGCCTTTTTAAGAGCAACTCCAGCTTGCTCGTTAAGACCTGCTTGCTTAAATATCGATGCTATTGATTTGTAAGTTGTTGAACTATCTTCAGTAATTGGATTTTTAGCAAGCAAGTTATTCAAAACTTGAGTAGCCCTATCGTTATCACCAAAGAGTAAGTAGAGCTGAATTAATAGGAAATATGGCCGTTCATCGAAAGGATTTCTTGCTATTGATTTTTGGAGTGAATTATCAGCTGCGCTAAAATATTGCTCTTGCTGAGTGCTTATGGCTAGCCAGAAGTAGGCTTCACTTAGCTGCATTTGATATCTGCTATTGCTAGGGTCTAAAGCGATAGCTCTATTAAAATTCTGTTCTGCCAAGCTATACATCTGGTTGCTAAGAGCCCTTGCTCCTTCGGTATAATTCTTCTCTGCTATTAAAATGGAGGTGAATCTTACTATATAAAGCAGAACGAGAACTGTTAAAACTGCCGGGGCCACGTTTGGATTAAAGCCTTTTGGTAGGCTTATTTTAACATCGCGCCCAGCTGCATGAGGCACTAAAGATATTGCAAGGCCAAGCCCAGCCCACCACAGCGCAGGAGGTCCAGCATAACTTAGGCTGAAAAACATATGGATAAAATAGGCAAGGCTGGCTGATAAAAGGCCAACTATAACTAGCCGGTGTTCATGATCATCAATTGTTTTAATTCTAGCCAAAAGCATCATGCTAAGAGCAATAATAATCCATAATAAAGCAAGAAAGCCAAACACTCCCATATTTACTGCGGTCTCAAGGAGCCAGTTGTGTGTAATATCAGCTATGGGGTTAAGTAGACCGGCTGTTGCTGGACCATGGCCAAGAATTGGGCGTTGAGAAATTGATGGAAGGGAAGCAGCCCATATAGCTATCCTTTCTTGACCTTGGCTAGTTGCAGATAGTAAACGCTGTGCAGGTAGATAAATTGAAGATGTTGGGCTTATGAAACTTAAGATCAATATTCCCCCAAGAAGAGCAATTAATGCAATAACAAGCGGCCGAAGTGCAGTTTTCACATAGCTCCAGGAAAGAACCAAAATTATGCATAAGCCAGTAAATGCAGCAATCCAGGAAGCCCTTGTGTAAGTAAAATAAAGGACTGTTGCTAGTATCAGGTTGACTACAGTTAAGGCCAGCTTTAAATTGCGGCTTATTTTATTAGATAAGACCAGTGAGACCCCTAGTGGGAGTAGAAGACTTAAGTAGCCGCCAAGATGAATCGGATTGCCAAGGGTCGAAAAACTTCGTGCAATATCGGCGGCTGATTCCCAACTAACGAAATCAAGACCAGTCTTTTGCAAAAGCCCATAGCCTGCTACTATTAAACCGCCAGCTAACATCCAATGGATGATTATTTTTGCGTGAGACTTTTCAGTGATGCTTTGGGATGCTAAAAGGTATATTAATCCGTAGTTGATGAGCGTATATAAACCTTCATAGGATGTTTTATAACCATTGAGCGATGTCTCTAAAGATATCGAAAATGCAGTTGATAACACTGCAATGAGAAGGAATGACAAAATGGGAATATCAATTGCCCGTCTTGATATAGTTATGCTTTGATTCTTAACGCATCTAAGAAACCAAAGAGCAAGAGCAACTGCCGTGCCAATTCTTAACACGACTAATTTCGGCAGCTGAAATGGCTCGCTAAGAAAGTTTGGCAACCAAACGATGGGTATCAGAAATAGCATTATTGCTAAGCAGGTTACCACAGGGTTCAAAGGGTTTGCGTTAAGATTAGTATTGTATTGGGTATTGCGCTGACTTTGCCTCGCGCTTGAACTCCTGGTCATAAAGCTTACTCCTTATTGCCAGCGGCTAGCAGGTTGCTAACTTTCATAGCTAGAACCCGCGCATCTTCAAACTTTGGATCTATTTTAATAACTTTATTTAAGTAATATAAGGCTAGTTTGTAAGACCCTTTTTCGCTGTAGATTTGACCAAGGAAAAAGTAGGATAGAGCCGGATATCTTCTCATAGTTGTAGAAAGATTTAGCTCATCAATTGCTGTCTGCATATAGCTTTGGTCAAAATTTCGACCCTTAAACATATAAACCTGGGAAAGGATTATATAGTTATCGAATTCAAGTGGGTTTAGGGCTATCGCAGTTTTTAGATACTGTTCAGATTCATCTAGAGTAATGGGATTTTTTGTTTCCATGGCAAGCTTATATAGTGCTTCTCCTGCTAGGCTATTGTAATAGCTTGAGTAAGGGAAAAGCTGGTTTGCTCTTCTATACTCTTGTACGGCTGAGACCAGGTTATTTAAGCCGGAAAAATCATTTGCTGAAGCTAAAACAGTATCTGCATAATATAGCCTAGCGCAAACTGCAAGCAAAATAATTTCTACACCCACTGCGACTATGATGCCGGCAAGCCTCCACTCACTCGGTCTCCTCCACTTGATATCTATTCTTCTAATGCTGGCTATATTTATAGCGAACGGCGCAGAAGTAACCATGCCTGCCATGAGGAGAAATGTAACCATGCCTGCCTGCATATTTATACCAAAAAGAAGGCTTACTAGATAGGCTAAAAGACCTGCTAAGATCCCTGCATAGATAAGAGGGTATTTGTTTTCCTTATCCTTAATAGTTCTTGCTCCATATAAAAAGACTTGAATTACAAGAAAAAGAAATGCAAGAAGGCCAAAAATGCCAACCGTAGCAGCAGTTTGCAGGAAATAGTTATGGGAGTTTCCCGCAGTTTCATTTGGCGCCCTCATTTGGAGATACTTAAGCGTCTCATACTTAAAAAATGCGCTCCTAAATGTATCAATTCCAAAACCAGTGAGAGGGCGATCTGCTACCATATGAAGTGCGCCCTTCCAAATTTCAAGTCTTGAAATTCCACTTGGGCCGCCAAGCTCGAGGAAAGATTTAAGCCTTCCACCAACACTAGTCACATCACCGGTACTTGCGCTTGTCACCGAGATAATTATGACCGCTAACAGCAGACCAGATATGCCAATAAAAAGGCGTTTTTTCTGTATGCCCGACAAGCTTTGCTTCCCAATTAAAATAAAAGCAAGCAAGGATATGATTGAAGCAATCCATGCGCCCCTAGAGAAAGTTGTAATGGTGGAGGCTGCTATTAATAAGAAGCAAAGTCCAAACAAGATCGCCTGTGCTGGTTTTTTAGTAGTTAAGACTAGGGAAAGTGCTAGTGGTAGAATCATGACGAGGTAGCTTCCTAAGTGAACAGGATTGCCGAAGGTAGAGAAACTTCGGTTAAGCTCAAAAATACCGCTTTGCCATGGTGCAGGATCAAGGCCAAAATACTGAAGGAGACCATAGATACTCACAAGAGTAGCAGTTATAGTAATCGCTTTTAATGCAAATATCACCCGGCTTGTTTTGCCTGGAAATACCTGCGTGCTTAGGAAAAATACAATTGCATACGCAATTATGCTAAGTAGGCCATCAAAACGACTGTAATGGCCTACAAGGCTAGTAGTCCAGCTTGTCGAAAATACGGTTGAAGTAACATTTATGATTAAAAATAGTATAATTGGCAGGTTAGCTCCTGTTTTTAAGACTCTAGGTTTTTGCTGCCTTAACATATTAACAAGCCAAATGGTTAGTAGTAGGGTTGAGCCAGCAAATGTAGTAATAAATTTGGGTACCCCGAATGTATCGGCAACTGTTGGGCTAAAAACAATGGCAATAATTGCAGCTGTAAATATTAACCCATAATAAATGAGGCTATCAGATTGGTAGGGTTCAAGGTAGCTGGGTGAAGTTTGCTCCTTTATATGAGTCTTCATCTTACTCTTTGCCACTGCTTCTATGTGCTCCTTTATTAATTATCTTCTTTCTTTTGGCAGCAGCTGACCTCTTACGTGGCAGTAAGCGCAAAAAGTCGGCCCATGGCAGCTGAAGCAGTAGGCTGGTCCAACATTGGCAACAATATATTTATGTGTTGGCACCCAGCCGCCAAGACTTGGGTTGTAACCCTTATGGTGGCAAGCATTGCAAGCATCACGCTGATCATGGCATTTCTGGCATATTTGCGGATTCTTGCTTCCTATGTCTCCATGCTCTTTCTTTATGAACTTATCGGGATGGGGAACCTCGACCCCATGGCAGCCACGGCAGAAGGTTGTCTGATGGCACATTGTGCAGTATGAAATATTTTTCTTGGCAGTCTTTCCGTGATCTGGCCTTTGCCAAGTAGGTGTTTTGTGGCTCTGCGGTACAAGGTCGAAATCTTTTGGATGACAGGCGTTGCATCTGCCTGGTGCAATAGCTGTTTTTGAGAGGCCATGGCAGCGGAAACATCCTTCCATGCTAATAAATGTTTTGTATTCGGCAAGGCCGGGGTGTCCAGCTCGATTGTGGCACGTTGTGCAATTAATGCCTTTTTTAAGGTGGACATTATGATCCATTATTAGGGTTCTTCTTGGTGTTATCACTCTTTTTGGTGTGTGGCACTTTAGACAACCATCGTTGTCCACCGCTCTGCTTAAACTACTATCTGCGTTTATAGGCTGATCAAAACGACCAGTAAAATGCTTGTAAGTATCGCTAGCTAAAGCTATTTTTTGCTTAACAAAAGAAAACCACCCAACATAGTGGCAAGCGCCGCAACTTACTTCGGCGTGAAGGGATACTTTTTTCCATGAATCTATTGCGGGCTGCATCTCATGGCATTTTTCACAGAATTTTGGCTGCGAAGTATACCAGGATGCGTAGCCTGCAGCAACAAGTGCTGGAAGCACGACAAGCCCAACTATAAGTGGGACCACTAGTTTGGGGGGAATTTTTATGCGAGGCAGCTTATCGCGCAAAGTTTTCTTTCTAAGCCCCTTTATCTTATCGCGCTTGAAACTTATCTTTACGCGCTTAGAAGGAGAATCTGGCGCTGAATCTGGCGCTTTTTTGGTATCAAGTTTTGGCGCCTCGGGCTCATGAGCGTGCTCCTCTGGCGGTTTGGCCTGTGAAGTACGGCTTTCCGGCTCTGCTTCTGGTTTTGAAAACCATTCTTTTAATTTTGATAGCTTAAGGTTTTGAGACCAGGCTCCTAGGGTCGGTAACTTAAAACGAGAAGACCGTTTTTTTAAAACTATCTTTTTAGTCGGTTGTGCCTTTTTAAATCCCCATTTACGCATCTTGCTAAATTTTAGCACTAGAGCG
>JASEIR010000140.1:3004-5943 GCA_030017355.1 Actinomycetota bacterium | reverse complement strand
CTTGAGGGGAGGGGCTAGGGGAGGGTGATAATTTTGAATTGAAATTTTGAATTTTGAATTGTTTGGTCTCCCATTTGCTTTCCCCTAGATCCTGCTTTTAGCGGCAGGTTCTAATCTTATTCTACGTTATTCTTGATAATATCGTTAATGAAATCTACGAACCTACTTACTTCAAATTCGGCATCATGTTCTGTAATACCTTCAGCATATATACGAACTGTTGGCTCATCGGGATCTGGTAAAACAAGCACCCATCCTTTGTCACCATACATTTTTACGCCATCTAACATCTCTGTATCGTAATCTTTTGCAACTTCCATAATCCTTCTCATTACTAGCCCTTTTTTATCCCAAGGACAGAACGTGCTTTCCTGTGACAAGCAGTATGAAGGCAAGCTAGCTATAATTTCCGAAAGCGGTTTTTCAGCCTGTGCGAGATATTCCATAAGTTTAAAGAACGTTGCTATTCCATCGAACGCAGGCAGGAATCTTGGAAAGATGTATCCACCATCTTGCGCCCCCACAAATATTGTCTTACCATCAAGAGCTGCCTCCATCATTGCCCTAGAACTTACTTTTGTCCTTATCACATCGCGACCGAATGAATTTGCAATCTTCTCAACCGCTGTTGCAGCAGTAAGGGGTACTGTTATATTTCCTTCTTTTTCTTCATATTTGCAAGTAAGGTATACAAAGAGGTGGAGTGCGCTATTCTCATCAATAACTCGACCTCTGTTGTCAACAATGGTTACCTTCTCTCCTCCGCTATCAATCATTAATCCGAAATCAGCTTTGAAGGTATTAACAATTCTTGCTAGATGATGCGTGGCTTCGTTATATTGCTCTGGTGTCATACTTGTTTTGTCTTCATCCGCATATCCACTTAGACCTATAACATCGCAATTAAGGTCTTGAAGAAGGTGGGGCATTAATAAAGAGACACTTCCAAAGGCATAATCTATCACAACTTTAAATCTTCTTTGTCTAACCTTTGCAACATCAATTGCCTTCAGTAGTGAATCTCGATATATCTCAATTGCTTTTTGTGGAAACTTTGTATCGCCAATTTCGTTAAAGAAAACTCGCCTGTAATCCTGGCGATAGAAATATTTCTCAATGTCTCTTTGAACGCTTTCATTTATATCAATACCGTATGAATCAAAGAAATTTATTTCAAGCGACTGCTGATCAAGAGGTGAGGTCCTTATATGAATGCCGCCCATTTCATTTCCTGTTTGAATTAAAAACCTGTTTAGAGAAGCAGGTGCTATCCTTAAATCGCTACAATTTACACCGGTTGATTTTAATCCTGCAACCATTGCAGGTTTTATCATTTTAGACGCTCTACTTGCATCCTGACTAATAACTACTGATGCATCCTTTTTTAAGGTTGTGCCATATGCCATGGCAAGCCTCAAAGCAAGGTCAACTGTTATGTCTATGTTTATTAATCCGCTTACACCCTTTGATCCAAATAGCTTCCTGATACCTCTAGATTCCCAAATTAGATTGCGGTTAACAACAGCACCTTCATCAACTCTCTTAAATGGGTATATTTTAACGTCATGGCTTATGACTGCATTATCGCCAATTACTGAGTCATCGCCTACTACAACACCTTCTTCAACCCGAACACCACTTTTAAGATCGCAGTTTTTTCCAATCAGAGCACCATGTACATGACATTGGGTTCCAATGTAAGCGTTATCCCAGACCACGCTTCTATGTATATGTGCCTTGCTTTTTATAATGACGTTATTTCCTATCACTGAATATTCATCAAGCTCGGCTCCTGGCTCAACCTTTGCATTCTGTCCTATAACAACTGGTCCAGTGATATCTACTGATAGATCAACATCCGCTCCATCACCAATCCAGACGTTTTCCCTCATCCTTACGCCTGGTGGTTGTATTTTTGCTTTTAAATCAAGTACATCACGATGTGCCTGCATGTATTGTTCGTAATTTCCTATGTCGCACCAATAACCATCCATTATGCAGCCATATAATGGCGCTCCCTTCTCAAGCAGTAAAGGAAATAAGTCTTTGCTAAAATCATAGGCTTGCGCCTTCGGAATATGCTTTAATATTTCGGGTTCCAGCACATAAACACCCGTATTTACAGTGTCGCTAAAAACCTGGCCCCATGATGGCTTCTCAAGGAATCTTTCAATTTTTCCTGATTCTTCGGTTATGACAACACCAAATTCTAAGGGATTCTCGACCCTCTTAAGAGCAATTGTTGCCAAGGCACCTTTTTTCTTGTGGAAATCAATTAGTTGTGTTAAATCAAAATCGGTTAACGCATCTCCGCTTATTACAATAAAAGTATCATCAAGAAAATCTTCTGCTTCTTTTACGCTTCCAGCGGTTCCTAGCGGATAATCTTCTATTGAATAATGAAGATGGACGCCAAAATCGGTGCCTTTCCCAAAATAGTTTTTTATTATCTGTGGCAGAAATTGCAGCGTTGCAACTATATCTACAATTTCGTGCTCGCGTAGTAGTTCTAGAATATAACCCATAACCGGCTTATTTAAAATCGGCACCATTGGCTTTGGTTGATTGCTAGTCAGTGGTCTAAGCCTAGTGCCTTCGCCACCGGCCATAACGACTGCCTTCATAGCTTCCTCCTGATCAATATTGTTATGACTAATCGGTCAACAACTTTAGCCTGCGATTTTAAATTTATACCGGTTTCAAGTTATTACTTAGCGGATATAATCCATCAACCATACCTCGGTCTTTTTGGGGATTGTAGCTTTTGATATCTTGATTGTCGCACCTTTCTTGGTTACAAAAGCCATTTCTCTTAGAAACGGCTCAACAGTTTCGATATCTATTTTGCAGTCTTTTGTCTTAAAATGCATAGGAACTGCTATCTTTGGTTCGACTATCTTAACGATCTCCGCTGCTTGTTTATGATCAATTGTGTAGGT
>JASEIR010000140.1:0-2994 GCA_030017355.1 Actinomycetota bacterium | reverse complement strand
ACCAACCGGTATAAAGAGAACATCTATGCCTTTTAGCTCGGCTATTTGTTCTTCCGTTATGGGTTGGCCAAAATCTCCCATATGCGCGATTTGCAACCCGTCAACAAAAAGCTTAAATATAATATTGCTGCCTCTTTTCTGTCCTTTAACCTCGTCATGATATGATGCTATCCCATCGATAGTGACGTTCTTTATAGTATGTCTTCCAATAGTATCGACAACCTCTGGTTTGCCATCTACCAAGGATACATCATCATGGTCGTAATGATGATGGCTAACCAATACTGCATCTGCTTTGACCTTCCCAGGTTTATAGCCAACTTTTTCACTACAGGGGTCGATGATAATCCTTGTTCCCTGGCTATCTTCAAGTAAAAACATAGCATGACCAAACCAGGTTATTGTTACATTTTCCGCACTACCTTGCTTTTCGGGCATAAGAGCGCTTAATCCCATTATATTTATTGCCAGAATACAAGAGTTTATAAACATACGCCTTTTCATTTAAACCTCCGAGTTGAATATGGTTGGTTTTATAAGTGGTTGCTTTTTATTGTAGTTATCCCGGTTTTTACATAATTACATGCCGATGTAACTGAGCCTATAAGGCCAGCATAAAAAATTAGAACACCTATTATTTGCAGGGCATAGCTATTGAACTGGAGGCTGAGCATTAATAGGAAAACAGATAACATCAGCATAGCTGTTGCAAGCTTTCCTTCATTTTTCACCCTCATTCGCTTGCCAATGTGATTCATATACAGCCAGCCCGAAACCATAATTACATCCCTGCCTATAACAATCAGTACTGCCCACAGGGGCATGAGTTCACCTATCTTCATATAAAGAACTATAAGTGCTGATGCAATAAGCAAGCGATCAACCAAGGGGTCAAATACTTTCCCAAATTCTGTTACCTGGCCTAACGCTCTAGCAGCATAGCCATCCAACCAATCTGTGATTGCTGCAATGCCTAACGCAATAGCTGCAACCCATCGCAATTGGAAGCTTTCAGCCAGTGCTGCGTACATAAATAAAATTATCAAGAGAAGCCTTAGCGCTGTTAGTGAATTTGGTATGTTTAGCATTTCATTGATTTTCTATCTTATGCTTCATATCTGAGAGCATTTGTTTCATGTTTTCGCGAAGCTTTCTTGCAAGTATCGGATGCACCATTGCCGAAAACATAGGAATTCCTAATTCAAATTGTATACTAAATATCACCTTTGTGGTATCACCACTTTCTTCTAGCTGCCAGTAGCCATTAAATGTCTTAAGATCACCTTTAACTAGTTCAAAATCCACACGGTTCTCTAACGGCTTTATATAATCTTTCTCCACCCACCTTATAACCCTTCCGTCAACATTTGTGATCCATTCAGAAATCGTATATCCTTCGCCCTTTTCAAGAATATTTACGGCAGTCACATTTTCCATTATGTCCGGGTATCTCTCAAAATCTGAAATGATCGGAAAGAGCTTTTCGGGCGCACCGCTTATCTCAATAGTTTCCTCGACCAAAGGCATTTCAACCCTCCTATTCTAATAGCAGCATGCTTTTCTCAAGCGCCGTATTAAGAGCATTCAACATGTAATCTATCTGATCGTAATCAATTATTAGAGGCGGTTCCAAACGAATTACCTTAGCATTGTTTAACATATGAAGAACAAGGATTCCTTGCGCTTCAAGCTCGTATATGATGCTTCCAGCTATTCCATCATCTAGAAACTCGATTCCTATCATAAGCCCTTTACCGCGAACATCTCTTAGAATTTCAGGATATCTACTCTGCAGATCCCTTAGTTTTGCCATTAGATATTCGCCTTTCTCTGCTGCCTGCCTCGGAAGGTCTTCCTCAATTATGGCATCTATAGCAGCGTTTGCAGCCGCACACGCCAGCTGATTTCCACCAAACGTTGAAGAGTGAATGAATGGCGCTTCCTCAAATGGTTTGAAGACTTCCGGAGTTGCTATAAACGCCCCTATCGGCATCACGCCACCGCCAAGCGCCTTTGCTAAAGTCATAATATCCGGAGCTACATTTTCATGCTCGCATGCAAACATTTTGCCAGTTCTACCCATGCCAGTCTGTATTTCATCTAGTATAAGAAGAACTCCTTTTTCATTACATAACTCTCTGACCGCGCTTAGATATCCATCTGGTGGGCAAATCACACCGCCTTCTCCTTGAATGGGCTCGAGGATTACAGCAGCTGTTTCGCTGTTTACCGCCTCTTTCATTGCGTCAATGTCGCCATATGGAACATGGTATATATCTGGTACAAGCGGTTCAAAGGGCTCTTTATACATCTCTCTGCCACTTACACTTAGCGACCCCATTGACTTTCCGTGAAACGCATTTATTGTTGATATGATTCGCGACTTGCCGGTTGCAGCTCGCGCTAACTTAAGAGCACCTTCAACAGCTTCAGTCCCAGTATTACAGATAAACGAGTATGTAAGCTTGCCAGGTGTAATTCTAGCTAACCTTTCACACAAATCTGCCATTGGTTTATTCATGGCAAATCTTGTACTTGGTTGAGGAGAGCGTTTTAGTTGCTCTTCTACCGCTTTAACCACTTTTGGATTAGCGTAACCTAAATTATAAACTCCATGGCCGGAGAAGAAATCAAGATATTTGTGGCCGTTCACATCATACATGTAAACGCCCTCAGTTCTGTCCTCCATTAGAGAACCAAGAAACCCGATTAACTGCGCTGTTCCGGCATTTACATATTTCGCATATTTCTCAAGGGTTTCTTTTATTAACTCATCTGTGTTTTTGCTTATAATATCGCTTGCTGCTTTCAACTCTTCCTCCCATATCAATGCAATCGCCTGCTTCTTATCCACCATCCGCTGCTATAGGCTCCTTCAGAGCCCGACCGCCGACCGCCGACCGCCGACCGCCGCTAAAGCAATTCAAAATTAAAAATTAAAAATTAAAAATTGCAATTCAAAATTAAAAATTGATATATAGCTCTAAAGTGCTT
>JASEIR010000013.1:13689-24201 GCA_030017355.1 Actinomycetota bacterium | reverse complement strand
TGTGCTCTTTTTATCTATGAGAATCCAGTTAGGTGTAATCTGGTAAAGGATGCTTCCCTGTATCCTTTCTCTTTTGTTCTTGGTGGAAAGGATTATAGGCCGTAGCTTTGGTGATACACTAAAATTCAAGATGTGACCGCTCTTACGGATGATAATTGTCTACCACTTCCCCTACCCATCCGCTTATCCTTCTGATAAAATAATACCGAACGACTGTTTGGGGGTGGTTGTCTTGCTGGATTTAAGCAAACTATATGTACAAATAGCAGCGCTTAGCAGTTATCAGCAAGGCCGTGCCCACTATCTAGAGCAAGCTCTTGGGATTGCAAAAGACCAAGTCAAAATGATCTTAGGCAATATCGATGCATTTAGGCATAAGCTAGCACGTGCAACCACGTCATGGCTGGTTGCCATACCAACTGATGAGAGTCCCTTTAAATCACATCCCCCAATTGATTGTCCTAAATCCTACAGCGCTCTCTCAGCAGATGGCTCACAGATAAGCCCCAACAGGCACAGTCCACACAGCGCATTTCTTATAAATATAGGTTTTGCTGAATTAAACTACGGTAGATTCCAGGACAGCAAACCTTACAAACTTAAAAGTGAGCCATATCTTTTCTTTGAAGAGAATGATATTAAGTGCCGCTTTGGCGGGGAGGAGCGCTCAATAGAAGGCCAAGTCTTGGCAGTTCTTAGGCAGAAGATGGAATCGGAAGCCCTCTTAGCCGCAATAAAATCATGCAGCAACAGACCAGCTGTTGCCTTTGTTGATGGCACTCTTATACTGTGGAGCATTGAAACTGACCCAGAGCGGCTGCAAAGGCTAGGCACAGATGACTTAAAACTTCAATCCTTTTTATCTTTTATGAGGCTAATATCTGATAGCAAGGAGCTAGGTGTGCCGGTTGGCGGATATATTAGCTTGCCGGGTAGTAACGATGCAGTAAATGCATTAAAAGTAAGTCTTTGTCCAAGCAAGATAGTAGATTGCGATAAATGTGCCTATAAAACCTCGGGCTTTGATGGTTCTCTGCCCTGTGATAAGATAAACGGAGTTACAGATGCCCAGCTTTTCCGCTGCTTACTAAAAGATGGTGAGCGCTCTTCTCTTTTTGAAAGCAGCTCAGAGATTCTTAAAGCTTATGGCGATGAGAAGGTATTTTTCTTCTACTTAAACGTTGGAAGGGAGATCGCTAGAATTGAGGTGCCAGGGTGGGTTGCTCGCAATAAGGAAGCTCTTAATCTTCTACATGCAATATGCCTTGACCAGGCAAATAAAGGAATGGGCTATCCAATAGTAGTAGCTGAAGCACATGAGCAGGCAGTTGTAAAATCTTCTGATAAAAGCATGTTTGATCAACTTGTTTTGCAATCATTAATAAGGCAAAGTGCTCCAATAAAAGAATCCCAAAAGGCTCTTCGTAAAAGGGGAGGCTTTATATAAATGACAGATCGAATTGGTGAAGTAATTCAGGTATATACAACTAGATTCTTAGCGCAAAGTGATAACTTGTTAAACCCACCCTATTTTGGAAGCTTTGTCCGTGCTGAGAGCCAAGGTATGAGTATCTATGGACTTGTTTTTAACGTCTACGAAACAAGCATTGACCCAAACCGAAGGGCCATGGCTTTTGGTATTGAGCGCGAAGAATTGCTTAAGCAACAGCCACAAATCGCTGAGTTTTTAAAGGTTGAGTTCGAGGCAGCCGTCATTGGCTTTAACGACGCCGGCCGTATAAGAGCTTACCTTCCACCTTTCCCGCCAAGAATACATAGTTTCGTCTACCCATGTAGCAAGCAGGAGGTACTGGATTTAACTGAAGATTTGGAGTTTATACGCAGCATAAACTCACTTCCCGGGCTTCCTGTGGAAGAGCTGGTGGCTGCATCAATCCGCCTTGCATACAGAGAGCGTGGTAGCGACCGTAACTTCCTAGTGAGGGCGGGCCAGGAGATAGCACAACTTCTTAAAGACGAATATGAGAAGGCAAGAAGCATCATCAGGAGGATAAGCGATGGTAGATAGACAGAAAAGAATTGGCAAGCTTATATCTGGTTCGCTGCTGTCTGGCCTTGAAGCAAAGCTCTCTGAGGACGTTAATGTAGAAGACATATCGGTTGGCAGGCTTGTCGTTGTTGATGGAAAAGAAAATAAGTTTTTTTGCCTTCTTAAAGATGTCTCGCTTCAAGCTACAAACGAGGATATTCTGTTAAATCCGCCAAGCGATGATTTTGCAAAACAAGTCCATGCAGGAATAAATACCTTCTACAAGCTTTCAATACAGCCAATGCTTGTTATGCCACAAAATCCCATGGAAGACGATAGGCCGCGTCCATCGACTACCGTACCACCTCATTTTTCAAACGTGTGCGAGGCAACAGAAAAAGATGTCTCTTTAATATTTGGAAAGCCTGACAAAAACAGCCCAGAGATTGGCTCACCAATCTTTATGGATGTTCCAGTTTGCTTAAATCTTGAGAAGTTCTGCAAAAGAAGCAACGCTATATTTGGCAAAAGCGGCTCTGGTAAAAGTGTGCTTACCCGTATGGTCCTTGGATATCTTATAAAGAGCGACCTGGCGGTAAACTTGATCTTCGACATGCATGGCGAGTACGGCTGGAGTGCAACAAATGAGAGCACAGGTATTGATGATCCAAGTTTAAGGCAGCTCTTGGGAAGCAAGGTGGCTATTTTTACAGTTGATGGCGATTCGCCGCTCTACCGCAGAGTTCGCCCAGATTATGACGTCCAGATACCTTACAGTGCAATTGAGATAGCTGACCTCGAGCTAGCAGCAGGCGAGCTTGGACTAACGCAAGCTGGGATTGAAACCATGTATCGTATGTCTGATAAATGGGGCGAGGAAAAATGGCTTTCGCGGTTCCTTGAAATGGATACAGATGATTTTCCCGCAGTTGTTGAGGATTTGAAAGTAAATGAGCAAGCATTGGGCAAACTTCACCGCTGCCTGATCCGCTTAAAGAAGCTTCCCTTTATCAGAAAGGAAGTGGCTGATGACACAGTTGAACGGATCATGGGGGAAATTCAGGCCGGCAGACACATCGTCTTCCAATTTGGCCGTTACAACTCAATGCTTGCCTACATCCTTGTTGCAAATATCTTAACGCGTAGGCTGCATAAGCTATATATAGATAAGACAGACTTTGCTCGGGCAGAGGGCATCGAGGGGCCAAAACCTTTAATTATTACCATTGAAGAAGCGCATAAGTTTCTGGACCCTCAGGTAGCTCGTCAAACCACCTTTGGTACAATTGCCCGCGAGATGAGAAAGTATAATATGGTTCTGCTTTTGATTGATCAGAGGCCAAGCGGCATTGATGACGAGGTGCTCTCCCAGGTAGGAACACGAATTGTCGGCGAGCTCGGTGACGAGCGAGATATTAATGCAGTTTTAACAGGGCTGCCTAATCAGGGGACTCTTAAAATCTTAATAAACAATCTGGAGCCAAGGCAATTTTTGCTAACTGGATTTGCGCTGCCTATGCCGGTGGTCATCGACGCTAAAAACTACAGCAGTTTCTGTGATGAAGTTTCAATCGGCTCAGGGATAATCCTAGATGCAGTTAAGCAAAAGAAAGTCTTCGATGATCTAAATACAAAGGTGTATGGCGATGACCAGATCATCTTTGACTAAGTCAGGGTCTAATTCAGGGTCCAGGGAAAAAACGACCGCTGACCGCCGACCGCTGACCGCCGTCAAAAATAGGGTCCAGGGGACAGTATCTAGGGGTCAGGGAAAAACAGACCGGGGACCGGGGACCGGGGACGGGCAAAACCATTTTACCAGTGAAATAGTGAAAAGGACAACGGTCTTAAATAAACCACACAACAACCCGGTTAAAGTAATACACTTTGCTGACCTGCATTTAGGCATGGAAAACTACGGTCGGATTGATTCTAAAACTGGTCTAAACCAGCGCGTAGTTGATTTCCTAAAATCTTTTAATTTTCTAGCAAGCAAGGCAATTGAGGAAAACGTAGCCCTGGTTGTTTTTGCCGGCGATGCCTTCCGAAACCAGAAACCAAACCCAACCCTTCAGCGTGAATTTGCCAGAATAATAAGGCGCCTGCTTAAAGAAGATATCAAGGTGCTCTTGCTTGTTGGCAACCACGACCTTCCAAATATGGATAAACATGCTAACTCAATGGCAGTATACAGCGCCCTGGAGATCGATGGAGTCTACGTTGCAAACAAAGCAGACCTCCTTTTAATTGAAACCAAACATGGTCCAGTTCAGGTTGCAACTCTTCCTCACTTTTCAAGAAGCCAGATCACTGCATATTTAAAAGAGCATGATATCGAAAGCAAAGGCAAAACCTTAAGCGAACTTAATGACCTTATGGAAAGAACAGTTGAGGGCTTTGTTAAGGGCTTAGCTTCCAGGGTGGATAAAAGCCTGCCTGCAATACTGGTTGCCCATATAAGCGTATCTTCTGCTACTGTGGGAAACGAGGCAAGAAGCATTTTGATGGGGAATGAATTAACCGTTCTGCCAAGCGTACTCCAGCAGCCGGAATTTGATTATGTAGCTCTTGGGCATATCCATAAGTTTCAGGATTTAAGCAATGGCAACTATCCACACCTTGTTTACTCAGGAAGCATCGACCGAGTTGATTTTAGCGAAGAGAAAGAGGAAAAGGGGTTTTGTTTGGTAAGTCTGGCACGAGGCAAAACTACATACAAATTTATACAAACACCGGCACGCCGGTTTGTCACTATTGATATTGAGTGCAAATCAGAAGACCCAACGGCAGAAATTTGCTCGATCTGTGAAAAAACCAACCTTGAGGACAGCGTGGTGCGGGTGAGAGCACGTATACCAGCACGCATGAAGGACCAGATAAGAAAAACCGAGATACTAGGTGCCCTCTCCCATGCGTATTACGTCGCTTACATTAACATTGAGGCGGTAGGTGAGCAGGTACGGACAAGAAATCCAAACTTAACTGAAAGCCAAACGCCTATCGGAGCACTTTCCGAGTATATAAAAACCCGCGAGGACCTATTAGAGCGAAAAGAAGAACTTCTAGCGTACGGACAAAAACTAATGGATGAATTAATGCAGAGAAAGATATAAATGATTCCAGTTGAACTCAAACTAACCAATTTCATGAGCTATAAATATATGGATGAGCCGCTTGATTTCTCGTCCATCCATACTGCTGTTCTGTGTGGCCCTAACGGCCATGGCAAAAGCACTCTTCTTGATGCCATCACCTGGGCACTCTGGGGACAGGCACGCGGCGTGGACAAACGCGGTACGGGAACTGATGACCTTATTCACCACAAGGAACCACACATGCAGGTAGAATTTACTTTTGAACTTGAAGGGCAACTTTACAGGGTAATCCGCTCGCGCCAGCGAAAAGGAAAAATTGGCTTAACGCGTCTTGAGTTCCAGATTATCGATAGCGGAGTGCCTCGATCGCTTACTGGTGAGTCAATAAACGCGACTCAGGAGGTCATCAATAGAACGTTGAGGATGGATTATGAGACTTTTATAAATTCGGCTCTTATCATGCAAGGACGCGCTGATAATTTCATGAAGAAAACAGCAAATGAACGGAAAGAAATCCTTTCACAAATACTTGGTCTCTCCATCTATGACGAGCTGGAAGAGCTTGCAAAGGAGAAGCGAAAAGAGGCAAACGAGCATTTAAGGCTAATTGATGATAGATTAATACACATTGATCAGGAGCTTGAACAGCTTTCTATATATGAGAGAGAGCTTGAAAAGGCACAGGAAGCTCTTGCAAAAATTCAAGATGAGATAAAAGAAGATGAGGAGGCTCTTGCAAATCTTAGGGAGAAAAAAGCAATTTTTGACGTTAAAGCAATGCAAATAACCGAACTTAACGCAAGGTGCAACCAGACCAAAATAGAAATCGAAGAAATGGAGGCTCAGTTAAAGAGGCTTAAGGAAAACGAGGTCCAGGCAAACAAGCTGCTTGCTGAAAAAGAAGCAATAGATTTGGCATATCTTGAACTTTCGGAGCTTCGAAAAAAAGAGGAGCAGCTCTCAAGAGATGAGCAAACATTTCGGATGCTTGAGGCAAAAGCTAATAACTTAAAACATATAATTGCTCAAGCTAAAAACAACCTGGAATCCGGTATAAATCACCTTTTGCAGAGAAAAACAGAGCTTGAGAAAGAGATTAATCAAAGGTCTGCCATAGAATTAGCACTTAATCAAAACAAAGCAAAACTTATTGAATTTGAGCAAGCTGAGCAAGAGCTAAATGAAATGCGTGAGAGATATAGTGAGCTTCAAAAGAAGATTGCTGAGCTTGATGCATCAAAAAAGGCACTTGAAGAAAAAGTATTTGACCTT
Source organism: Actinomycetota bacterium (assembly GCA_030017355.1). Taxonomy (GTDB): domain Bacteria; phylum Actinomycetota; class Aquicultoria; order Aquicultorales; family Aquicultoraceae; genus JASEIR01. The sequence continues at coordinate 17,844 of JASEIR010000013.1, read as the reverse complement.
GAGAGAAGGCGCTCTCTTCTCTCAGATGATGATACCTGCCCTCTTTGTAAAAAACCATTGGCAGACCATGAGAAAACCAAAATAAGCGAAGAATTTAGCAACGAGATCAGCTTAGCTAAGAGGCAAATTGGCAGCTGCAAAACAGAGTTAGCTAACCTTGCAAGAGAGCTTGATAAGCTAAGAGCTAGCGGAAAAGAATTAAGCGAAAAGATCAAGGAAAAGAGTGTCTTTCAAGCTAAAGAAGGATCGCTTATTGAAAAACTAAAGGCAATTGATAAAATGTCAGAGGAACTGGCCATGATAAATAGGCAGGTAAATGAGCTAAATCTAAAACTTGCCCAAGATGCTTTTGCAGTTGACGAGCATTTTGAACTTGAACAGCTCTCATCCAAATTAAGGGATTTAAACTACCAAGCTGATGAGCATCAGAAGATTAGAGAAAAGCTTAAGAAACTTCTAAAATATGAGCAGTTAAAAGCAAATCTTGATAACGCTGAGACAAATATTGAAATGATAAAATCCACCTCAGAAGCGCTATTCAACCAAAAAGAGGCAAAACTTAAATTATTAGATGAGGACAAGAAAAAAATTGAAGCCCTAACAAAAGAAATTAAAGCCTTGAAAAGCGCTACTGAGGAAATCAGACATATCGAAGAATTGCTTGCCCAGAAACGTAAAAGCGAGGCTACTATAATTGACCAACGATCAACCGCGCAAGTTAAGATTAATAATTGTAAAGAACTCGCAAAGCAAAAGGATAAGCTTAACAAGAACAGAAAAGGGGCAGCAAAAGAAGCCGAAATTTATGACAAGCTTGCTTTTATCTTTAGCAAGAGAGGAATACAGGCACTTATAATTGAAAACACCATCCCTGAGATAGAGGAGGAAGCAAACCTTCTTCTTCACAAACTTACCGGAGGCCAGATGAGCCTTCGATTTGTTACCCAGAAAGATCAGAAAACAGGCGGTGTAGTTGAAACGCTCGACCTCATCATAACTGATGGAGAGCTTGGTGAACGAAAATATGAACTGTTCTCAGGCGGTGAAGCATTTAGAATTAATTTTGCAGTTCGTATTGCCCTTTCAAAACTTCTTGCACGCCGAGCCGGAGCAAGGCTTGAAACTCTGATTATTGATGAGGGTTTTGGCACACAGGACGAGGAGGGGAAAGAGCGCCTCATCGAAGCAATAAGCGCTGTCCAAAACGACTTCAAAAAAATAATTGTCATAACGCACCTTGATGATTTAAAGGAACTATTCCCTTCACGCATTGAGGTTATAAAAAAACGAGGTTTAGGTTCTATAGCAAAAATTACATAAAAGATTTTAATTGGGCCTTTTTATCGCTTTCTTTTATGCACCTTATCTATATAAATACCCATAGCTTTTCATTTTTTTTAATTCTAGGATGTTCTCTTTTTCGAAACTTTCATCGATTTGCAATATCTAGTATGAAGTATGATATTTGACTTCCTCCTGTGCGCAAAATTTTCATGCACATGACCACCAAATAGGCCGCAAAGATTTTAGCAAGAAATTAAAGCTCAAGATTTCCCTACAAAAAGCGATATAGATATATATGACTTGATATATTTTCCAGTTGCGGAAGGAGGCAATCTGCGTGAAAAAAGCTTTAATCATACTTTTAGCCATAGTATTTATACTTAGTGCAGCAAATATCGCCTTTGCTAGGTTAGATATAGCATTAACACCAACAACATTTGATTCAACTGGCGCATCAAGATGGCATTTTGGCGACAAATACGATACTGTGACACCAACTGGAGTTGTTGGCGAAAAACACGAGGGTTCGTACAGGCAATTTGACCAGACTGGTACCCTAATCATAAATAGCATTGGTGGCTCCTACCAGATCAACAACACGGATATCCTCGTATATGAGATGGCAGATAATACCTTAACATCCATAAATGAAGCGATCTCCGGCCCACATGGTGGTTATATTTCGGCCACCAATAAGTGCAAAGCTTGTCATGCAGTCCATAGGGCTCAGGGAATTTACTATCTATTGAGGGCTGATGATTCGGATAGTGCGTGCGACTTCTGCCACGTTGGGAGTGCCCCGCATAGTAACAGAGTAGCATACTATCGTTCAACCGAGGGTAAATATACTAGCAACGGCCACACAATCGGTTCAGGACCAGAAATCCCAGACAGCTCAGTTTGGCAATGGGAAGAGACAGCAACTATATATGACGCAGACGATAACACCATAACTGTCCAGGTGCGCCAGTATAGTGCAACTGAAAATCAAATTTTTAAGATTGGTGGTCATGGAGCAAGAAAGCGCACTGGACCATATCGCTTGCAGTGTCAAACCTGCCACCAGGTACATAATGCGACAATGCTGACTTGGAAACCTGGGGATGATTCAGCTGGCTATATGCTGCTTAGAAATGCACCGTCAGGTTCAGTTGACAGCCAAGCTATTATGGAGAACAGAACCGATAAGACAGCTGATAATCAAGACATTATTTTTGATACATACCGTGGTTCTCCACCAAACGCCGTATTAATAACAGTACCAGAGACAACAATTACTTCTACCAATACCGGCCTGCAGCCAAATGGCTCTAGATATACCATTTGGACCAGATGGCAAGGACCTGACACAGGTGTTAAAAACGGAAATTTCTTAGCTGTGTGGTGCGCTGATTGCCATAATCTTAACATTGGCTATCCTAGAAAAGATCTGGGGTCTAATTTTGGTCAGAATTCGCATACAGCGCGTACCCATCCAGTACCATACATGCAAAGTGCATCAGATAGCACGTTTGGTATACTGCTAGCATCTAATGCACCGCAATGCGAGAGCTGCCATGTAACAGATATGTATCCTGAGACCGGAGGCGGTTGCGGCGAGACCTGCCATATAACTCCGATGGGCTACAGCCTAATCAAAGGAAAATCTGATTACCCGCATTCTGGCGATGAAGGCTCTACTAAATTGCTTGGTGATATGCCAGACACACTAGGAGGTAATGCTTACGTTTACTATGACGGTCAAGCATCTGGATTTGGGACAGGTGGCGGCACTTTAGTTGAAACTAACACGCCGTACAATTATACTGCATCTCTTGAAGCAGCTGGCCTTTGGACATCTGCTTCCGTTACAACCGCATATGACAAGAGTTTTGAGCACATTGATCAGATTTGTTTAAGATGTCACGCCGAAGATATCGGCATCTATGAATAATGCCTTATTTTAGGTATAAGCAAACAGATGCTTGCCATAAGAAAAGAAAACGGACTCCTTTTGGAGTCCGTTTGGATTAAACATCCCATAACCAGAGTTAATATCAAGCAGCCTTAACTTTTATTTCTTTGCCCTTCTTTACTTCAACCTTTGGAAGATTTATTTGCAGCAATCCATCCTTATAAGTTGCTTCGACCTCTTCAGTTTTTACAGACATTGGTAGCTCAATTGTGCGCTCAAACGGACCATAGAACCTCTCAGAGCGTACATAGTTTTCAGGCTTAGCCTCATAGACATGCTTGCGCTCGCCTTTAATCCGCAACGTATTATCGATAACAGAAACATCAATGTCTTCGGGTCTTACATCAGGAAGCTCCACCGACACGATATATCTATCATCCTTCTCGTAAACGTCCACAAGGGGTGTCCAAGGAACGGCCATTTCTTTCCCTGCGCCAAATACCCTCTGGAACATTCTGCTTAATTCATCCTGTATTCTAATAAATTCGCGCCAGGGGTCCCACCTGCGTTCCGCCATGCTTATCACCTCCACCTGTATGTAAATACTATTTACCCGGCACTTCCAAGACAAAACGGTTTGGTCAGCTTTGATGTTTCATGTTCCTCACCAGTGGCATTTCAGCCTAGCAAGCTAGCCGATATAGAGCTAAAATATGAAGTCAAAGGCCAATCTAAGAGGAGTTCTAATGATATCTAAAAGAGCTCTTGAGATGCCTCCTTTCATTGTCATGGAAATACTTGAGCGAGCCCAAGCAATGGAGAGGCAGGGAAAGAACGTGATACACCTGGAAATTGGGGAGCCTGATTTCAGCACCCCACAGCCAATCAGGGATGCTGGATGCCGGGCTATAATGGAAGGGAAAACGCAATATACCCATAGTTTGGGTCTAATTGAACTGCGGGAGGCAATCGTTGAT
>JASEIR010000013.1:0-13679 GCA_030017355.1 Actinomycetota bacterium | reverse complement strand
TGATTATCTCGCGTATGCGTTAGTAGATGCAATCGTTGATCATTATTTTGAAAAATATGGAGTGAAGGTATCTGCCGAGCAAGTAATCATAACATCCGGGACGTCACCTGCAATGCTTCTAGTCTTTGCAGCTTTGCTAAACCCAGGTGATAAAGTCATTTTATCAAACCCCGGCTATGCCTGTTATCCCAACTTTGTCAGATTTGCTGAAGGGCAGCCTTCATTCATTAACGTTTATGAAGAAGACGGCTTTCAATATCGCCCCGAGGATATAAAAAAAGCCCTTGATAAAAAGGTAAAAGCAATCATGATAAATTCCCCATCCAATCCTACCGGCAACATTCTTAGCGAAGCCACCATGAAGGAAATTGCCGATATGGCTGCAGATAGCCTTTATATCGTCTCGGATGAGATCTACCACGGCCTGGCCTATGAGGGCAAAGAGCACTCTATCCTTGAATTTACTGACAGAGCGTTTGTTCTTAATGGCTTCTCAAAGCTTTATGCAATGACTGGTTGGCGGCTTGGATATGCAATTGCACCTAAAGAGTTTATTAGGTCCATGCAAAAGATACAGCAAAACCTTTTCATATCGGCAAATAGCTTTGTTCAGTGGGCAGGTATAGCGGCCTTAAAAGAAACAGGCGAGCACATAGCCAAAATGGTTGCAACCTACAATGAGCGGCGAAAATTTCTCATTCCTAGATTAAAAGGAATAGGGTTTGGTATAACCGTTGAGCCAACAGGAGCATTCTACATATTTGCCAATGCCAAAAATTTCGGCGGCAACTCATATAAGCTTGCCATCGATATATTGGAAAATGCCCTTGTCGCCCTTACGCCGGGAATTGATTTTGGAAGTAACGCTGAAGGATACTTGCGCTTTTCCTACGCCAACTCCCTCGAAAATATAGCTGAGGCATGCGACAGATTGGAAAAATACTTAAAATAGTCTGTTTCAAAAGTTTGCATTACGTGCCGTTGGGAAAAACATTTACAGCAAATCGAGAAGGCATTGGGGGGAGAAGATAATGAAAAGTGTAGTAAATGTTGGCGCAAGTAGTTATACTGGCGAATTTCTACTGCCACAGCTTATTGCCGACTGGGAAAAGCAAAATCCAGATACCGAGCTTAAACTAAATATTTCCGATAGCTCAGAGATATTCGAGCAAGTCCTAAACGGGGACGTTGAACTAGGTGTCATTGGTATGTCGCTTGAAAACGACCAAGTAAAGGCCGAGACGTTTTTAAACAATTTTGACGAGCTCATTCTAATATGCCCACCCGATCACCCATTTGCAAACAGAGGCGAGATATCGGTAGAAGACCTTAAGAATCAGGATTTCATATTTAGAGAGCCAGGCTCTGCCACGCGCATGTGGTACCGTGAGGTTCTTGCAAGACACGGGATAACGCCGGAGAATCTTAATATTGTGGCTGAGCTTGATACCTACCCTGCAATCATTAGAGCTGTTGAGAGCGGCTCTGGTATAAGCTTTGTCCTTAAAAAAGCTGCAATGGATTCTATAAAGGCTGGCAGAGTAAAGGAGGTAAAAATAAAGGAAATCTCGCCACTCATGGGTAATCTCTACGTTATATACAATACCGACCTGCCGATGTCTGATGAGGCAAGGCGTTTCTTGACATTCTTGGGAGCTGAGAAACAAAAGCTAATGGCAGCTTAATAGAAAATCTTGGCCATGTTAAGGATTTGCTCATCGACAGGCCTAACCTTAAGAGCCTCCTCAAGCGGGATAGAAGTAACTGTGTTGCACCGGATAGCAACCATCTTGTCAAATTCTCCCTTTTCAACCATCTCGACAGCGGCTACTCCAAACTGGGTTGCTACAATGCGATCAAAAGGCGATGCTATGCCGCCTCTTTGCAAATGCCCAAGATTCATAAACCTTGTCTCGTAGCCTGTCTTCTCTTCAATAGTGTTGGCAAGATACTCTCCAACCCCACCAAGCCTTACATGACCAAAGGCATCGGTCTTTTCCCCGTAGGCTATTTGCCTGCCCTCTGGTTTTGCTCCCTCGGCTACTACAATGATACTAAATGTCTTACCAGCCTCACGGCGCTTTTTAATTCTCTCAATAACCTCATCGATATTAAAATCATGCTCTGGGACCAAGATGGCATCGGCCCCACCAGCAATTCCAGCGTAAAGTGCAACATGGCCTGCATCTCGCCCCATAACTTCAACAACTATTATTCTTTGATGAGACTCAGCTGTTGTGTGAAGCTTATCTAGCGCATCGGTTGCAACAGCAACTGCCGATTGAAATCCAATTGCGTAATCAGTTCCATTAATATCATTATCAATAGTCTGCGGAATGCCAACAGCAGGGATTGGCTCCTCCAGATTGCTAATCTTATGCGCAACACCTAGCGTATCATCCCCGCCAATACAAACCATTGCATCAATACCGATCTTCTTTATATTATCCCTCATCTTTTCGACTGCCCCGTTTAGTTTAAACGGGTTGGTTCTGGATGTGCCAAGAATCGTTCCACCTCTTGGTAAAATTCCGGAAACAGATTCAGCCGTTAACTTAATGTATTCTCCATTTATAGGGCCAGCCCAGCCATTCCTAAAACCTATAATCTCATGCCCGCCCTCAATGCCTCTTCTAACAACTGCTCTAATTGCAGCATTAATAGCACTTGAATCGCCGCCACCTGTTAATAAGCCTATCCTCATTACGCAACCCTCCCAGTTACGTAAGCAATACTTTCAGACGCCCTGCCAGAAGAACCAAAGAGCCGGATTTTTTTGCTTACAATCTTAAACATCTCTTCCATAGCCGGCTTCATTATCTTTCTTGGATCAATTACATCTGGGTTTTCCTGCATAAACTGAGCAACGCCCCTCTTGAAAGCATCGCGAGTTTCTGTATCAATGTTGATCTTGGTTATGCCAAGTGATATAGCTCTTCTGATATCCTCGTCTGGAATACCTGATGCTCCATGCAGAACAATCAGTGCTTTATCCCCAATTTTTTTACTGATTGCTTCAAGTCTTGCAAAATCTAGCAATGGTTTTCCTTTATACCAACCATGAGCATTTCCAATGGATACTGCCAGGGCATCAACACCAGTGCGCTCAACAAAATCTAGCGCCTGATCGGGGTCAGTCATCGATGCCTCTCGCTCAGATACAGAAATCTGCTCCTCTACCCCAACAAGCCTTCCTAGCTCACCCTCAACTGTTATGCCAGCTGCATGGCCGATCTTTACAGCTTCTTTGGTAAGCTCAACATTTTTTTCATAAGGGTATTTGGAGCCATCAAACATGATCGAGGAAAAACCAGCGCGTATTGCTTGGATGATATGCTCAAATTCTGTCCCGTGGTCAAGATGCACTGAGACTGGGACACCTGTTTCTTCTGTTCCTATCCTAGCCATAGCTACTAGGTTATCAATTCCTGCGTATTTTGCAGCCGATGGAGAAATTGCCAATATAATGGGCGATTTCTCCTCACTTGCAGCTCGAAAAATTGACTTTGTAATCTCCAAATTGTTCGTGTTGAATGCACCGATAGCATAACCGCCTTCGCGTGCCCGCTTCATAAGCTCGGCATTAGTTCTAAACACCTGCAACTCCTCCTGTTACAAAATAAGAATTATTTTTTGTTCTACCCAATCGCAATAAAAATAAAGCAAAGCTTTATATCGGCTAGCTGATTGGGCAGCAGTATTCGATACTTAATACTATCGGATTCATCTACCCCTTTCTGAAGTGCGTTGTCTTCAAACAATTTATCTATGCTTAATTATTGCTAACACAATTGCCCCTGCGATTGCGAGCAATGCCCCGACGACGAGATAGGCTATGATGTGGCCAACAAAAGAGGCAAGCAGTAGAAAAAACCCTATGGCTATGAAGATTGAAGCTAGCGAGAACAAGCTAAAGGCAAGTATAAAAAATGCCGCAGTTCTTCCGGCTGATTTGATTGGGACTGATATGCCCTGCTCAACAATATTTTTTAACTGCTGGCGTATATATAAAGAGGCCAGATCGATTAGTCGTAAAATAGATTCAATTAATGTTTTTCCACCCTTTGCCTTTTCCATAACCTTCTCCTTAAGTATTCCAGCTAAACGCGCTTAAGCTACATGCGCCGGGTGGAAGAGAAGAAGAGATTAGGTTTTTTCTGTTCTCTTCTCTTTCGATCTGCACATTCTCTCAGAGCTACGCCATCCACCCGATAATATAGTTGGCGAAATACCTAGCGAGCACCTCTTTTCGAAATACCGGCACTCAAGACACCCCGGCCAAAAAATCTGCCATGAGAGAGATTCTAAACGGCCTAAATATGCGCTAAAATGATCCGGGAATAAGCTCTGGAATTTTTCTCGGACTTCTACCATTTTATCAAAGTCTAGAATCGCATACATCTCTGATAAGAGCGAAAGGCCTGCCAGTGCTTCCATTTTGCGATTGTATTCCCAGCCATTCTTGTTCCGATTTATAAGCTTGTTGATCTTAGAATTAAGCCAAGTCACCTGCTCCTCGATAGTTTTACCCTGCAGAGCAACCTGCTGCTGAAGTTCCGGTATTAGCTTCCAGCTTTCGGTTAACTCATGCTCTGCGCTCACAGCAGAACACCTCCTATATTTTTCGGTAAATAAACATTAGTTTCTTAGATCTCGCTGAAAATATAAAAATGGCGGATACAATTACGCCATGGAGCCAAATCTTAATCTACTCTATTGAGAGGGTGATTCTTCTGCCTTCTCACTTATTTCTTTCTTTTCACTTATCTTGCCTTGCTGCATCTGAATAAGTTTATCAATCTTTTCCTCTAGCCTCTTTAGGTCTGCTACCGAGGGAATATCTGCCTCGCGGATGGCTTTTTTAACTTCAGCCTTGATAATCCCACGAAGGCGTTCGCGCGTTTCTACGCCGCGTTTTGCTAGCTCCTTAACCATAGCTGACCCTTGCTCTTTAGTTATCTCCCCTCGCTCAACAAGATCGTTCACAAATTCCCGGGCTCGTTCAGCACTAAGAGAGATAGCCCCTATTCCCATTAATAAGGTTCTTTTCATTAGATCCATAGCCATACTCCCATCCCTTTAATTCTGCTACCCGATTTCAAAGATAAATAAACTAAAGACTCTAGTTTCTCTGTAGATAAGCGCTGGCATCAAAGGCGGGATTCAGGAGCCAGGGTCCAGGGTAAAGGACGGGGGATGGGCAAAAGCGTGCTTCTTCAAAACTGTTTAACAATTTGCAGCAGAGATTTAAGGTTATCTATGGTATTGCAATCGGCTTTTAATTGCCTGCCTGTGCGGTTGATTAAAACAGGGGTTATCCCTACACTTCTTGCACCCAGTACATCAGCATAATAGTGGTCTCCAACATGGATCGTCTCTTCTGGTTTAACTTTAGCCCTATCAAGAGCCATCTGAAAGATCTCTGGTTGCGGCTTTATTCTCCCAACCACAGCCGAGCACATGACAAAATCAAGATAATCCGTTATGCCGATACCAAAGCAAAGGCTCGTTAGCCTACTATCCCAGTTCGATACGATACCGATTTTCAGGCCAAGCTCTTTTAGCTCTTCAAACGTCGATCGAACATCGGGGAAGAGCTCCCAGCGATGGTGATGACCAAACTCATGATATATCTCTCTTGCCAGCTTTTGACAATCACCATTTATACCCACTGCCTGAGCAACTCGGGTATAAAGCTCAATCCAAAGCGATGATGCCCCGCTTTCTGAGCACCAAAACGTATCATCCGACCAGTATCTCTCCTCGTAATACCGATCGCCATCTGCTATCGCATCCCTGAGCTGGTCAGGATCAACCTTGTATCCATTGCGGCTAAATACCTCTATACAAACTTGCTCAACTGAAGGATGCGGATAAAGAAGTGTATTTCCAGCATCGAAAAATACCGCTTTATAACGCAAGGTATATCCTTTACATCCTTTACTTTTCCGAATTAATTTTCATTTCTAGACGCTCGAGCGAGTTGTGCAATACATGCTGACGCATTGCTGTTGTAAGATCGCCACGCGTCTTTTCTATTATAGAGCGCGCTAGATCAGTAATTCTTCGCAAACCAGGCACAAGCGCATCAGGAAAATCAAACGATATTAGGAAATAATATACATCATCCATAATTGTTAAAAATCGCTCACCTTCGGTGAGTTTCCCTTGCCTGATAATATCAAGAATATGCCGTCTTAGCTCGCCCATCGCTTCTCCTAACCCTGACAAGTATGGAGCATAACCTACCCCAATTTCATCCGGGTCGGGAAGAAGACTGCCTGTTACAAGCGCAAGCGTAGCCATACCTTCGCTATATTCCTTCTCTGCATCCTGTAGAAAACCTGCATAATATATATCCGGAAAATCTTGAAGCGCCTCCTGCGCTTCAACTAAGGCTACTTTCGCCTCACCCAAATATTTTTCTGCCTCATCATACTTTTCTCTATGAATGGCTCTTATCGCCACACTCGAAGACCTTATGGTTTGCCTCGACTTGGAAAGCGCTATCTCTCTTGCTTTATTTTTTGCTTCAAGATTCTCTCTTATCTTACTATTAATATCATCAAGCTCCATTTTATTTTCCTTCCAATTCTAGTTTCAAAGACCTTATGGCTACCTTTTAATTGAGAACCACTTAAAATCCCCTTTGGGCTCTTGCCAGCTAATTTCCACGCGATCAACCGCTGCAGCTGGAGACCCCTGCCTACACCACTCTATTAAATCATCGACATCACGGCCTTCGCCCTCAACCACAGCCTCGACATCTCCAGAAAGGGTGTTTTTAACCCATCCTTTAACGTGATAGAGATCGGCCATTTCCTTCATGCTAGAGCGAAAAAATACTCCCTGAACACGTCCTTTAATAAGGAGGTGTGCGCGCTTTGTTGTCAATTAAACCCCTCCTGATACGCAAAATTAGGCTGGAGATAAAAGCCCCAGCCTAATAAGAGATTAACCCTTGAAAGCCAACTTTAACCTGCCTGTAGAGCACCTTTAATGAACGGCTCAATATACGGGCGCTGCTTTTCATGTACAGATTCGCTAAGTAGAATAAGTGCAATATAGCGCGGTTCAAAGGGTGTTGTTCTTGGATACATCTTGGCCTCATACGGCAGCTTATCGCCCTTCTTATGGTTGCATGTTGAGCAAGCTGTAGTCACATTATCCCAAGTGTCCGTTCCACCCCTTGAAATTGGCTTCACATGCTCTCTTGTTAGGCGTTCCTTTTTCTTAAGCTCTCTCTTATGTCTTCCGCAATACTGACAGGTATAATGATCGCGGGCAAAGAGAACAGCATTGCTAACAACTGAACGAAAACGTCTTGGAATTTCTACGTACTGCACCAGCCTAATTACAAGTGGGTAAGGAAATTCCCTTTTTTCGCTTCTAATTCGCATGCTCACATGCGCTTCAACTATTTCTGCTTTTTCTTTAAGAACAAGAACTAGGGCTCTTCTTGCTGATACAAAAGTAAGAGGCTCGGTGCTTGCATTTAGTATTAGTGTCTGCGCCATAAACACCACAGTCCATCAAAATCTTTCCTTTTGTTACCAACTTAATTAACAACTAGTCGGCAACAACTAACCCTGCCCATCTACAAAACTTTGATGAAATTATACCAAAAAACAATCAATTTTGCTAAAACAAATAGACTTCAGACCTCGCTTATTCTGCCAAACAAGCTCCTAATAAACCGCTCCATAAGCTTTTACTTCATAAATCCTACATCTGTGTATACCGCTTTCTGTATCTGGCAACCTACTGAGCCAGATTAAGTAATACTTGTACCTACCTTCATTTATCTCAAGCGACATTTCTTTGGCAGCATTCTTTATATTCTTTATTGTTTTCCAGTTTAGAACATCATTAGAGCCTTTAATTGCCCCCTCCCAACCGCCGGATGAGCTAATAAACATTCTCATTACATAAACAGGCTTGCCGTAATTGATATATATCCCCACACCGCTTTTCAAGCCACCAAAAATAGATGATTTATAGCTTTCGGTCGACCATGCTGTATTCTTATCGCCATCAATAGCGTAACCCACCAAATCCGGGCTCTCGTCCCCATTCCCGTCCGGGTCATAGTCAATTGCTTCAACTGGGCTCAACAAGCCAACTTGCTCCCCTGCAAAAATACCTAACCCTGCCACTCTGCCGCCATATTTCTGTAAGAATGTTTTAACATCCCATTCATCAAGATGTAACGGATAAGAGGCTAAAATTGCAATTACTATTCCGGCACACGCCGCCGCTCTTACTACTGCTCTTATCGCCATCTTTAAGATAAAAGAGGCATATCTTTGCTCTACTGCTTTCTTGAACCCAACTTTACCTTCTTTTGCCTGCCTCTTAGGATTTGATTTATCTGTTGTACTTTTGCTGGCTTTTGCCATTCTCCTATGTCTTAACTCAGTTCTTGATGGAAGGCTAGAGAGCAAGAGGTCTTGCTTTTCTAGCGAATCCCAGAGAGAGAGGGTGTCTATAAGGCTTTCAATATCTTGAAATCTTGCATTTGGATCTTTTTTTAACAACTTGTCGATAACTATTTCAAGGGCAGGAGGTATATTTGGATTTAGACTACGCGGTCTTGCCGGGCTTTTTGCTATATGTTTTTCCATCAAATCAATCGAACTATCCCCTTCAAACGGCGCATATCCTGTTAACAACTCATAAAAAATTATTCCAAGGGAATAGATATCTGATCTTCGATCGGCAGGTTGGCCTTTTGCCTGCTCAGGAGATATATATCGAGCGGTACCCAAAACTTTTCCTGTCAGGGTCATAGATGGCAGGTCAAGAGCTCTTGCTATACCAAAATCAGTTACTTTAACAATACCTTCCTCGTTAACTAATATATTTTGAGGCTTTATGTCTCTGTGGATTACGCCTTTACTATGGGCATGGCCAAGCGCGTTTGCTATTTGTCTTACAATATCGACTGCCTCATTAACTGGAATTGGTGCTCTCTCGCTTATGATTTGCTTCAAAGTCTTACCCCGCGCATGCTCCATAACAATAAAATAGGTGCCAGCAGAATATCCAGTATCGTAGATGCTCACTATATTTGGATGAACCAAATTGGCTGCAGCTCGGGCTTCTCTCTTAAAGCGCTCTACGAAATGGGAGTTATGCATAAGATGGCGATGGAGGATTTTTACAGCTACTCGGCGATGAAGGTCAAGGTCAAAGGCATTATAGACCATGGCGGTCCCACCTCGTCCAATAATGCTGTCTATCCTGTAACGATTCTTGATGACCAGCCCCTGCATCTCTCTCCTTCAGCTGCAAACCCTGTGACTATTTTACACCCAGCCATATGGCTATGTAACGCATCAATATAGGTTTGCCCGATATATCTCAAACTGTCTGGGAATAATACCACTGCTGGAGGTGAATTTATGCAAGAGCAAGCCCGTCTCAGGGAAGAAATTGAGCAAGCAATTGCGCAAGACCCTAGAATCAGCGGCAAGATTGATGTTGAGGTCAATGAACGGCATGTAAGATTAACTGGCGTTGTTAGCACGCTTGAAGAAAGAGAGTTGGCTGAAGAAATAGCAAAAAATATTGCTCCTATACAGCTTGAAAATGACATCGTCATTGAATCTACAAAAGTTATTGAGGACGAAGAGGTGTTAAAATCAGCTCGAAAAGCTATTGCCAAATATCCGGACCTTGCTCACGATATAGGAGTTGAGCGAGTTGTCGAAGGAGTTGCTTACCTTAAAGGTCATAGCGATAGCATCTCTAAAGTCTCCAAAGTGGCTGAAATAATAGCCGAATCTCCAGGAGTTAAGGATGTTGTTTCCGAGGTTAAGATAAGACCAGAAGTATCAATTAGCGACATTGACCTCGTCGATGAGGTTGAACAGGCGCTAAACGCAATGATGCCGGAGGTAGCTGCTTTTATTGATGTAACGGCAAAAAAAGGTATCGTGAGTTTGTATGGAGATGTTCAGCGTATAGATCAGAGGATTCAAGCTAGCAACATTGCAAAGGATATGCCTGGTGTGATAGGCGTTATAAACAATTTAAATGTAAGCAGGCAGCCTACCAGCTTTGATTTGGCAATAGAAAACGAAGTAATAGAAGCTCTCGAAGCGGATAAAATAAACTTAGCCAATGTTCGAGTTAACGTCCTTGATGGCGTTGTTTATTTGGATGGAACAGTAGATAGCATTAAGCAAAGAGATAGGGCACGCGAAGTCGCTTCCTCGATACTGGGTGTGCGCTATGTCCAAAATGACCTCGTAGTTGGCTTCCATATTGAGCCCAAGGCAGCGTAAGATCAGGGTCCAGGGGCCAGAGCGTAGCTCAGCTTGGAGGATCCGGGGGTTCAGGGGCGATAGCGGATTCATGAACGAAGGGCGCGGTGTAAAGTTTTAAATTTCAAGACAAGTCGCTCGAAGTTTCTTCGTTATAACCTTCAAGATCAAGTAGCTCTAGCGCAAGGCACCGCTCAATTTTTCTCGAAGAACTCTATCATCTTTGCCGGCTTGAGGATCTTGATATTTTCGTAGGATCTCAGATTAAGAAGATGTTTGTCGCCGGAGACTATAAAATTAGCTTTAGCCGCAATAGCGCATTCCAAGATGCGATTATCAGCTTCGTCAGCAAGAATTGATAGCTTTGATTTTGGTTCTACGATCTCGGAGATCCGGGCTATATAGCGGATAGCCTTAACGATTTGTTGCTCAGTCCAACCAAACTTCTCCGAGGATAAGACATCAGCGGTTTCTTTGAGGATAGGAGCGGAGCAGTAGAGTTCAATCTGTTTGTTTCGGCCATAACATAGCCTGACTAGATCTTCAGGTTTGCCGCCGTAGACGATAGCTGAAATATAAACATTTGAGTCAAATACAGCCTTATGCACCTTTTACCTCGTTGATAATGCGATATACGTCTTCTTCCGAGGCAATACCCAGTTTCTTTGCCGTTTTGTCTCCGAAACGTCTTAGCTCCTGCCATTCCCTCTCGGCAACGTATTCTTCATAAACGGCAATCATATCCCTAAAAAGCTGGCTCTTGGTTTTCTTTTCTGCTTTGGCTAATCTATCTACCTCTTTTGCCACTTTAGGGGGTAAAGATATAGTAATGGTTTTTGTGGTTCTTCCCAACATCAACACCTCCTATGACCTAATGAATAATCATGTTTGTTACTCAGTCTTACTGTATATCATATCCAATATCGTGTCAATAAATCTGCCAACTGAGCAAATTATATCGTGGGTAATCAAGGCAAAATATATCAAGACTATAGAGTTTGGCTTGCTTCTAATGATGGCGCTGAAGGTGAGGTTGATCTCTCAACAGAATTGGAAGGCAAAATTTTTGAACCTTGAAAGAACCCTCTCTTTCTTCAAAATTTTAGTGAACAAGGATACGGGTTTCTTTAGCTATGTAAAAAGAGACAGGCTTTATAATTTAGATGTGGCAAGGAATATGCCAAGCGATGAAGAAGCTAAAACACGGGCATTGAATTTTTTAAAAGGCAAAGGACTACTGCCTGAAAGATTTGACACTATTAAAGTGAGATCTGCAATAACGGGCGACCCGTTACAGGGGGATCTAAGAACGATCGCTAAAGACGTTTGGATCTACCCAACTGTTAATAGTAGGCCGGTTTACGGCGTTTCTAGAATTATTGTAACCATTGGCGATGCTCTCCATTAATGTCTTCAGAATGTTCAAATATGCCGTTACCTCCCCAGTAATTAAACCAGGTATATGAGTTATTTCTATAGTATATGAAAATACTTGTTTCTGGTGTTGGCCCGAACTTTTCACTGTTACTCTTATAGAACCTTGCCTGCTTAAGCTCACTAATTACGAACTCATATTTAGAGGGCGGAACCTTTAAGGTTTTGCTGTAAGACTTTACCTCTATGCGCTGTACGTCCTTCTTAACCAGCTTATTTTCTACGACCCTTTGCCAGATACAACTATCTTTGGCATTGTCAGAGAAGAAGTAAGTATAAGCAAAGAATAAGCCAGCAACCAGTAAAAAGGTTAAGAATAGTGACATTATAGTTACTTTACGCATTTCTCCTCCTCTGGTATTGCAAATGTTTGTTATGTATTGATACTGCAAACTTATATAGATACACTAGCACCAGATGCACGCTATTCATAGCAAGAATCACTTAGGGATCTTTTGTTATCTTGGCTAAGGCTTGGTTGGCATAGGCTCTATATCAAGTACACAAATATTTACGATGAGGTAGGATTTAGCGCCCACCTACTGCTTTGATTAACGTCGCCTTTTCCTAGCAGCGGTCGGCGGTCTGTGGTCGGTGGTCGTTCTTCCGATTCACCTATTCACCCACTTACCGATTCACCGTTAATTTCCCAAGACACAAGTAAACAAAATTATCTATTAACTGCTTGTTTGGGCCGCTCTCAAAGGCCGCTTCATCGTTCCACTCCTCAACAGGATCGGCAAAGAACTGGTTTGCACCAAAGTCAATCTCTGGGTGAAACTGAACCGTCCAAATCGGTAACTTAAAATGCTGCATCGCCTGGATTTCGCAGTAATCGGATGTTGCAATTAATTCAAAACCCTCTGGTACAAAACTAACTCTATCTTGGTGGTAAATTGGTGACCTCCAGCTTCGTGGCAGGTTATTAAAAATGGGGCTATCCTTAATTTTTACAATATTGGCAAAACCAACCATCCTCTGACCTCTTATTACCTCTGACCCAAAAGCCTTGGCAATGAGCTGGTGGCCAAAACATATCCCAAGTATGGGCAATTTAAGAGATGCTGCCCGCATGATAAGATTTATTTCTTTGGCAATCCAGTCTTTTGGGTCATTAACAGATGGAAGACCTCCGCCAACAATAACCCCAGCTGTTGAGTTAGGGAAATCAGCTGGAAATCCTTTTAAAGGGTCAAATACTAAGCTGTCAATCTTATCACCAATAAGCTTGCAGGTAATCAATGATAAACTTTGCTCATCTGCTTTATCATCATTCTCAAAAATAACTAAGACCTTACCCAACACATGCCTCCTAGTTTCAATACATTATATGCATATAGGCCCTGGAGCAGAGAGCTGGCTCACCTTGCCCTTGGCTCGCTTAGTTAAATCGTTTTCCAGCACTAGCAACTTTCTTGCAAGCTCAGATTTCTTGCCAGAGCCGCTAATTATCAATCTATGGTTAACAAATGGTTGAGCTAGCCACTTTTGTTTATACGGCTCTTCTCCCCTTAAAAAATCAAAACTATTTAGGCCTGAAGCTATCGAGTCCTCAATTGCTTTTGCGATTAAGACGGTTGAGACGCTTAGCGATCCCCAATCTGGTTCAAAACCGCCAAGGTAATAATAAAATGAGTCTGCAAACTGAAAACCATAAAGCGTAGCTACGGGCTTACCATCTATTTCTAAAAAATAAAGACGCAGCCAATCGTTCTCAGATAGAGCCATAGCTAGTTCTAAGTGAAATTTTCGAAAGCTTGGAGTAAGATATGCACCCGGTTTCTTCTTGCTTAAAAAACGCTTCTGATGGAGTTTGAAGAAAAGCTCGATATCACGATTTACTATACTTTTTTCGCTTAACCTGAAAGATATTGCATGATCACGATTTAAACGCCGTAGGTAATACTGGATATTCCAGCGAAACTTCTTGCTTAAGCAAGCTAGATATTCTTCCCAGCTATCAGGAAGACTAAGTTT
>JASEIR010000139.1 GCA_030017355.1 Actinomycetota bacterium | reverse complement strand
CAGATGCTTCTAGGTCAAAAGCTGTACCAGGCTATGGGCTTGGCCTATCGATTGCCAAAAGTATTATAGAGATGCACAATGGCAAGGTGGATGTTAAGAGCTCTCCCGAACAGGGGACAACTTTTACTATAACGCTTCCACTTAAACACTAAATTGCAAAATTTTGTCTGCTTGAATTGTGCCTAAGTAGCACCTGATACGAAAGGAAGAAATGATATGGAAGAGAAAAACGCTCATAGTCAAGGTTTTGGTTATAGGTTTATTGGCATATTGGTTGCCGTTTCGCTCATCAGTGCAATTATCGGTGGGGTTATCTCCGCATATATTACTCCCAATGTGCGCAGCAGTGTGCCGGAGGCCACTCCTAGTGATCGACAAATCCATCCAGCTGATGGCCAGAAGCAGGTTATCAAGGCAGGCGATTTAGTAAGTCCTGCTACAGCTGTTGCTAATAGACTAAAGCCATCGGTTGTAAACATTAGCGTAAATCAAGGTCCGCGGGATGCAATCCACTCTGGCTTGGTGGGTGGAGTTGGCTCTGGAGTTATCTATCGTGATGACGGCTATATTATAACCAACAATCATGTGATATCAGGAGCAAGGGAGGTTTTTGTTACCATAGGAACAGATGAGATAAAGGCCAGACTAGTTGCCGCAGATCCAGAAACAGACCTTGCCGTTCTTAAGGTTGATAAGAAAGGGCTAAATGCCGCTGAATTTGGGTCTACTAAGAGCTTACAGGTTGGCGAGCCTGCGATCGCCATTGGCAGTCCTTTTGGTTTTGAGTATACAGTAACATCTGGCATTATAAGCGCACTTAACCGCACGGTAACCATTCCAGACGAAGAGACTGGAGGCAATATAACCTTTACCAACCTTATTCAGACCGACGCAGCAATAAATCCTGGCAACAGCGGCGGGGTTTTAAGCGATGCAACTGGCAAAGTTATCGGCATAAATACGCTGATTATATCAAGTAGTGGCGCATATGAGGGCGTTGGTTTTGCAATTCCAGTAGAAACAGTAAGAAGCGTTGCCGACCAGCTTATAGAAAAGGGCAAGGCTAGTCATCCATATATGGGCATATATGGTCGCGATGCCCGCGATATTGTAGCAGCGGATAGCAGTGCTCCCATCAAGAAAGGAGCAGTTATTGTTGAGGTTGTTCCTGGAAGTCCAGCAGCGAAAGCTGGCTTGCGGAAGGAAGATATAATAACCGCTGTTGATAATACATCTATTGAAGATATGGATGATCTAATTGCTGAGGTTAGACAAAGGGAAGTCGGTGACAGCATTAAAATAACTTACTTTAGAAATGGTAAGGAGCATAAAGTTGACCTTACTCTAACTGAAAAACCAAGACAGTAGGTCGGTGCCAGTGGCTGTGCTAGAAAGCCAGTGGCAGTGCTAGAAATTTTTATGAAAACTTTTGCTGTTTTTAAGATTTTTAAGCGATTTCTCAGGTTTATTTGCGACAATGATATGTAACAGCAAACCACTCTAATAGAAGGAGGTGTAGCGATGATGAAAAGGGTGAGAGTTAGAACAGCAATAATTGTAGTCGCCACCCTTAGCTTGCTACTTCTAGCTGGAGCATATAGCGTAAATGCTGCAACTACAGGAACGCAGAAATTTCCACCGATTGTTGAAAAGCTTGTTAAAGAGTTCAATTTAGATCGAAACAAGGTAGATAAAGTCCTTGGTGAATACCGTCAAGAACGCGAAGCAGAGCGCAAAGCGCATATTGAGGAAAGGCTAGATCAGGCTGTAAAAAACAAGGAAATTACTCAAGCCCAAAAAGATGCAATTCTTAAGAAGATGGATGAAATAAAAGCCAAGATTGAAGGCATAATGAGTCAAGAGCTTTCCTTTGAAGAAAGACGGGCAGCAATGGAGAAACTGCGCGCGGATGTAGAGGCGTGGGCAAAGGAAAATGGGCTTGATAAGAAGTTCTACCTGTTTGGCCGAGGATTTATGGGTGGCAAAGGTGGTTTTAAGCATGGCCGAGGAGGAGGATTTATGGGAGGCCCGGGATGGTTTAGGGGCGGTTGTCCAGGAGGATTTGCACCTGATTCAAACACGAATACCGCAACTGGAGGTATTTAGTCCGATATTTACCCACCGCT
The DNA here is from genome assembly GCA_030017355.1 of Actinomycetota bacterium. Taxonomy (GTDB): domain Bacteria; phylum Actinomycetota; class Aquicultoria; order Aquicultorales; family Aquicultoraceae; genus JASEIR01. Next base: position 3,831 of record JASEIR010000139.1, on the reverse strand, counting down.
CATGCAACAGCCCTCAATAATTTAACTAGATCGAAATAAAACTCCGCTGGTTTGATAACTAGTGGAGTTTTATTGTTTTTTTAAGCTATTTCTCAGCTTACTGATCTATCTTAGTTTAGAGGATAAACTTCCATAGGATTGAGTGAAAATTTCATAGGAGAGAGCGATGAAGTTATCAACCAAGAGAAAAAGTATGCTTCTAGCTGTTGTTGTCATTGTTATTGTAGTAGGCGTGCTGACTTATCGTGCCTTAGCTAACAGAGACCAGATCGAGTATAGAACGGCAAAAGTTGAGAGAGGAATGATTATTTCATCAATAAGTGCTTCAGGGCAAATTGCCTCAAACAATATCCCCGTTACCACGCAAGCAACCGGTATAGTTAAAAAAATATATGTTAAGGAAGGCGATATAGTTAAAGCGGGCGATAAGCTTTTAACAATAGAGCTTGATAAAAATGGACAGGTTGCTAAGGCTAAAGCATGGGCTTCATACTTGAGTGCAAAAAGCGCGCTTGAATCTGCAAAACAGAGCAATCTTGTTGCAAAGAGAGATATTAAGTCAGCAGAGATTGATTTATTAAATGCACAGCAATCAAAGCTTTCGCTGCAACGAGAGCTTACATTAGCTAAGTCAGCACTGGTAGCCGCCCAAGATGCATGGGATGCTGTTAAGGATAGACCAATCACTGACGCAGAACGCAAGCAAAAAGAACTTGCCTTACAAGCAGCACAGCACGCATACGACCTAGCCCAGATGAAGTATGACAATGCCGATGCAAGCATTTCTTTAGATGTAGAACAAACAAAACTCATGCTAAAAAAAGAGCTTGAATCAGCCAAAGCAGCACGAGAAGCAGCACAGGATGCTTATTACAGGGCGCTAGAGTCGACCTCAACCACTGAGGCAGAACGCAGGCAAAAAGAGCTGTCTCTCCAAGCAGCGCAATATGCCCTCGAGTTGGCTCAGATGAAGTACGACAATGCCGACAAAGATACTACGGCCACTGCGCAGCAAACAAAACTTTCATTGCAGCGAGAGCTTGAATTAGCCAAGGCAGCGCTTATAGCTGCCCAGGATGCATGGGATGCCGTAAAAAATAAGCCAGCAAGCGATGCTGATCGAAAGCAAAAAGAGTTGGCATTACAAGCAGCCCAAAACGCTCTGGATTTGGCTCAAAGCAAATACGATAGCGCAGATGCCTCAATAGAAAGGGCTAATCTTAGCGTATCAATTGCAAAACAAGGAGCAAAAAGCGATAACAGTGCTGTAGAAAAAGCAAAAGCAGATGTTGATGCTGCCTGGCTTGCATATCAAGCAACTTTGCCAACTGTAATCGCCCCTGTGAGCGGAAGAGTTGCTGACTTGAATCTAGTGGTAGGTATGGTGATCTCGGGGGCCTCATCATCAGGAGGCGGATCATCCGGTGGGTCATCCGCGCAAGGTGGAAATGGTTCCTCAAGCCTATCAGGCGGAAACGAAAGCGGCTCGGGAGGGCAAAAGGTTGCAACAATTATTAGCGATAATAGGCCAATTGCCAAGTTTAATGTATCTGAAGTTGATATCATAAAAGTAAGAACTGGTCAGAAAGCAACAATAACCCTTGATGCCTTGCCAGGAAAAACATACACAGGAAAAGTTGTTGGCATTGATAGAACCGGCACTGTCAGCTCCGGCGTGACAACCTACCTAGTGACGATCCAGTTTGATTCGGATTCTGATGAGGTTCAGCCAAATATGGCAGCCAACGCCAGCATTATTACGGAAACAAAAGATAACGTGCTTCTCATTCCATCCAACGCCAGCCGTTCAGTAGGCAATCAAACTACGGTAACAGTTCTTAAAAATGGACAACCACAGCAAGTCCCAGTAACGCTTGGTTTATATTCCGACAGCCAGGTAGAGGTTGTCTCGGGGCTATCTGAAGGTGACGAAGTAGTTATCGAGACATTATCGTCAAGCAGCCAGCAAAGCGCAAGCTCATCCTCGCCATTTAGCGGAGGGGGATTCGGAGGCATGCGGCCTGGCGGCGGAATGTTTCCTGGCGGGAGCGTTGGCGGAGGTATGCGTTCCAGTGACCGTCATTAGAATTTAAGACAAGGAACAATGAGGCATGATACAAGTTGACCATCTATCTAAAGTATATCGCAGAGATTCGGTAGAGACGGTTGCGCTTTCTGACGTTTCCTTTGAGGTTAAAAAAGGAGAATTTGTAGCCATTATGGGCCCTTCCGGTAGCGGAAAGTCCACACTTATGCATATTTTAGGTTGTCTTGATACGCCAACAAGCGGAACCTACATTCTTGAAGGCAAGGATATGGGAAAACTCTCTGACGATGAATTGGCGCGTATTCGGAACAGAAAAATTGGCTTTGTGTTTCAGGCATATAATCTGCTTCCTCGCTCAACAGCGCTAAAAAACGTGATGATTCCCATGGTGTATGCAGGAATACCAAAGGAAGAGCGGATTAGAAGAGCAAAAGAGCTGCTTGAGATGGTGGGCTTGGGAGATAGGTTAGAGCACTTATCAAATCAGCTTTCGGGAGGGCAGCAACAACGAGTTGCTATTGCGCGGTCTCTTGCTATGAATCCTGCAATTATTTTAGCAGATGAGCCGACTGGAAATTTAGCGACAGCACAAGGTGAGGAAATAATGAGGATTTTTCGGCGGTTAAATGAAGAGGGACATACAATCATTATGATTACCCACGAACCTGATGTTGCTAAATACGCCAAACGTATTATCTATATCCGTGATGGCAAAATTGATGATGACTACTTCAAATAACAAAAATAATAAAAGCAAGCATTGGAGAGATCGAGCGCTATGGACCTTTCTGAAACTATATCAACAGCAATTGAAGCATTATTGCTTAACAAAATGCGGACTGCTCTTGCAAGTCTGGGAATTGTTATCGGTATAGGTGCTGTGATAGCTCTTGTTTCTCTTGGGCAGTCAAGCCAAAAAGCAGTTGCGTCGCAAATCCAATCGTTAGGTTCGAATCTTTTAACGGTAAGAGCTGGCTCTTTAATGAGCGGGGGTGTGAGAAGTGCTGCAGGAGGGGCAACAAGCCTTACATATGAAGACGCAAAAGCAATTATGGAGTCTCCGCAAATCACGACAGTTGCGAATGTTTCTCCCGAGCTTCAACAGAGGGCACAGGTTATTGCTGGCAGAAACAATACAAACACTCAAATCCTAGGCGTTACATCGGCATATGTTGACGTTCGCAAGATATCTCTTTCATCAGGGCGGTTTATTGCACAGCAAGACTTAGATAGTATGGCTAAAGTTGCAGTCCTTGGTCCCCAGGTTGTTGCTGACCTGTTTGGCGAAGGTGCAAATCCGGTAGGGCAAACAGTTAGAATAAATGGCTTGTCGTTTAGAGTTATCGGGGTTACAGTAGCCAAGGGCGGAACAGGCTTTATGAACCAGGACGATATTGTCTTTGTTCCACTCAACGTGGCGCAAAAGCAGATTTTTGGCGTTGATTATGTCGGGTCGATCTCAATAGCTGCGAAAAGCGAGCAGGTTATGGACCAAGCAAGAGATGAAGTTGGGTATTTTTTGCTTGCTCGCCATAAGATCTCAAATCCATACCAAGCTGATTTTACGATCACCTCACAGCAAGATATCCTTGGAACAATGTCCCAGGTTACAGGAACATTTACAATGCTTCTCTCTGGTATAGCTATGATTTCGCTGTTGGTTGGCGGGATCGGTATTATGAATATCATGCTGGTTACAGTAGTTGAGCGCACGCGAGAGATCGGGCTGCGTAAGTCTTTAGGAGCAAGAAAGAAGGATATAATAGCCCAGTTCTTGGTTGAGG
>JASEIR010000138.1 GCA_030017355.1 Actinomycetota bacterium | reverse complement strand
GCGGCCCTTTCAGGGCCTTGATTTTTAATTTTGAATTTTTAATTTTGAATTTTGAATTTATTTGTCCCTGGACCCCGAACCCTGTTATATTAGAACCTGTGAACAAAACTAATAAAAACTATGCGAAAAAAGCTATAAAACCGCCTGAAAAAGTAAGAAGCATGTTTGATGTTGTAGCAGAGCGCTATGACCTTGTTAATCGGCTCTTGACATTTGGCTTGGACCAAAGGTGGCGGAGGATTACTGCTAGAGCAACTGGGGCAGGTAAAAACTCATTGGTTCTTGATGCTTGCACAGGAACTGGTGACCTTGCGTTTGCTGTTAATTCTGTAACTGGTTCTAAGGTGATAGGGGTTGATTTTAGTGAAGACATGCTTTTTATTGCCCGAGAAAAGGCTGCTAAGTTTGGCTTAAACAGCCATGTAAGCTTTGTTATGGCCTCTGTTGATAACCTTCCATTTGAAGATAATAAATTTGATGCAGTAACCATTGGCTTTGGCCTTCGAAACACTCCAGATTATAAGACGGTCCTTCAGGAATTTTGCCGTGTGACTCGCTCTGGAGGTAGGCTTGTTTGCCTAGAATCAAGCATGCCGGATTGTTTGTTTCTAAAAATCCCCCACTGCATATATCTCACATTGGTTGTTCCTACGATTGGCAGAATTGCCTCCAACAATTATCAGGCCTATAAATACCTGTCTGATAGCACGCAGATATTTCCTCCCAAAAAAGAGCTTGCTCGCATGATGAAAGAGGCTGGCTGGGCAGATGCTACGTATAAAAGTCTGCTAGGCGGCGCTATTGCAATACACATTGCAACTAAGGGGTAAGAGTAATCTCTTTTTCATAGTGCTGCATAGGGCTACAAAAATAAGAACATCCATTGGTTCTGTATGTGTTTATATTTAATGTCCTATGGTAACAACCATTGGAGAATCGTTAATGTGTACGAGGAGGATTGGCTATGGCGATGGAGTCAATGCGGATGAGACGCACAATTAGAAAATTTACCAATGAAAGAATTAGCGAGAGCGAAATACGCGATTTGCTTCTAGCTGCTATGTATGCACCATCAGCATGGGGGAAAAGGTCTTGGGAATTTATTGTTGTTGACGACGAAAACTTTAAAAAAGAGCTTGGTAATCTAACGCCTTATTCATCGCAAGCTGCCATGGCACCTATTGATATTGTTGTGCTATCTGATAAAAATGCGTCAAATGCTTGGATTGAGGATGCTTCAGTTGCTGCAGAACATATCAACTTAGCTGCTGCAAAAATGGGGCTTGGTAGTTCATGGATACAAGTAAGAGGCATGAACCATAACGCTATGGATGCTGAGGTGTATCTAAGAGAGCTGTTGGGAATACCCAGTAACTACGGCATTTGTTGCATGATAGCAGTTGGTCATCCAGCAGAGCAAAAATCTCCCCACAGAGAGGGAGAATTCATGCCAGAAAAAGTGCATCGCAACAGATTTGGCATGCAGGCAGCAGCGTAGCAAAGATTAGACGGGGGACAGGCAATCTTTCAATCTTTCAAGAACGGTACCAATTAGAATTAGCTTAAGGGAGGTAACTTAAGCGCCGATATATTTTACAAATATTACCATTTCTTAAGCGCCAAAAAGAGTTCAGAAAGAGGGGTTCTATGTTTGTCCAAGATGTGATGGTTTCTTACCTTACTACTGTAAGCCCTTCTGCAACTATTGCAGAAGCAGCTGCTATAATGCTGCAAAAGGGTACTACCTCGCTATTTGTTACGCATGAAGAAAAATTGCTTGGAGTTATCACTGATGCCGATATTCTTTATGGCGTAGTTGCCCAAGGTTTCACTCCCACCCAAATGTTTGTATGGGAGTTTATGAATCATAGGCCTCCCGTGACGCATCCACGTATGGACATCCTTGAACTTATATCAATTATGGAGAGGCACAAACTAACCAAGCTGCCGGTTGTATCAGAAGGGCGGTTGGTTGGCACTGTTACCTTGGCCGATATTGCCTCAAAGCTTGATTTGATCTAGTTTTCAGCTAGTTATTTTTCGCTAGACATCCATAACACTAGACTACTTTTAAAACAACTCTTAAGCTAGCAAAGCCATATTCTTTTCTTCCCCATTTGCGCAACCTGGGCTGCTTTTAGGTGTGGATTCCTTAAAGACCCTTTGTTTTTTAGAAGGCGCTTTTTAGGAGTTCGCAAGCTATGGAAAATTTTTAGAAAAATAAGAAGGAAAGTTGTAATTTTTGGAGAAAAATAGTTGCAGAGTGGAACAAAGTGGAGTAAAGTGGATAACAGATTAAATACCAAGGGGACGCAAATTGTTTTTTGGAGAGCACTATCATTCACTAGATGAAAAGGGGAGGGTTATACTTCCTGCAAAATTTAGAGAAGCGCTTGCAGATGGGCTCTTCATAACTAAGTCATTTGATAACTGTCTTCTTATTTATAGGAAACAAGACTGGTTTGAAATGGTCAGTAAAATGGATGCTCTTCCTACAACAAGAGCAGATGTAAGGAGTTATCAAAGATTTCTCTTTGGAAGTGCTGTCGAGGGAGAGGTAAGCCGACAAGGACGGGTTTCAATACCTCAACACCTTCGAGACTATGCAGGTCTTGAAAAAGATATCGTTATTGTTGGCGTTGCAAATAAGTTAGAAATCTGGTCAAGGGAGAGATACGAAAAGAATATTGCAAGCGCCGAACAAGCAGCTGAAATTGCTGAAAGAATTGCAGAATTGGCGCATAGGCCATAAAAATGGAATATCTTCATGAACCAGTTTTGCTGGCTGAAGTATTGAAGTACATTCGTAGCACTCGCGGTAGCACAATTGTAGACTGCACTTTGGGCGGGGCAGGACATGCAGAAGCAATACTAGATTTAATAACGCCGGAAGGTTTCTTACTAGGAATCGATGTAGATGACGTAGCACTGGATGCAGCAAGGATCAAATTAGCACGCTTCAGCCAGCAAAATTATTCTTTAGTTAAAGGTAACTTTAAGGATTTAGATAGAATTTTAACTAAGGCAGGGCTTTATGCAGTAGATGGAATTTTATTTGATCTGGGCGTTTCTTCGATTCACTTTGACCGCGCCGAAAGAGGTTTTAGCTTTCGATTTGATGCGCCGCTTGACATGCGCATGGACCAGAGCCAGGATTTAACGGCAGCTCAAGTTGTAAACACTTATTCAAAAGACGAGCTTGCGCGGATTATCAAAGATTATGGCGAAGAACGCTGGGCAAGCAGAATTGCTTCTTTAATTGTAAAGTCAAGGCAAGTTCATCCAATAAGAACAACGTTTGAGCTGGTAGATATCATTAAAAAAGCAATACCGGCGCCTGCCAGGCGCCGTGGCGGACACCCAGCTAGGCAAACTTTCCAGGCCATACGAATAGAGGTAAATAAAGAAATTGAGATTCTTGATAAGAGTTTTCGAGATGCTGTTAAGTGGCTGAGGCCTGGAGGACGAATTGTCATAATCTCATACCATTCACTTGAGGACAGGGTGGCAAAGACTGTGTTGAAAGACCTTTCTGGTGGCTGCGTGTGTCCACCAGGTTTACCTGTCTGTCGGTGTGGCCGTAAAGCACAATTAAAGATTGTAACGCGTAAAGTTGTAAGACCGTCTCCTAATGAGATAGCGCAGAATCCGAGGGCAGAGAGTGCCCGATTAAGAGCAGCTGAGAGATTATAAGAGGTGGTAACAATACAAGCGGCAAAAAAGACAGCACCAAAACAAAGGGAGCGGTACAGGGAACAACCGAGGACCGGAAAGAAATTAAGGGTAGTTGAGGCAAAGAGAAATCGCCTTATATATCTGCCAACAATCCCATTCCCATTGTTCATTTTATCTGTTTCCATATTAACAATTGGCGCCATGATTAATACAGCACAGCAGGCTCTTATAGCTCAGCAGGGTTACGAGATTGAATCAATCAAAAGAGACATTCAATTAGCACAGCAGGAGCACGATAGGTTACTCGCGCTAAAGGCAAGACTTGAGTCGCCTCAAAGGATTGAAAAAATTGCTACGACTAAACTCTTGATGGTAAATGTCCCAAAGGTATCATATCTTCAGATAAGCAGCGATAGCTCTAAAGTAAGTAAGCTTATTAGAGATAGAGATTATCAAGGAATAGCATCAAATAGTAAATCGTCTTCAAGTAAGGAAATCAGAGCAGCTAGAAGAACAGAATATACTGGCATTGAAAAATTAGGCGATTTTGCCGTAGCACGCTAGTAAAGAGTTGAGGCTCGTGGATAGGAGCTATAGTATTAAGAGACGGGTAGCCGCTTTACTATCCATTATCCTTGTTGGCTTCCTATGTATATCAATACGCCTTTTTTACATCCAGGCTATCTCAGCCGCTAAATATAACAAAGAAGCCGAAGAACAAAGGCTTTGCTCAATCAAAATTCCGCCAAATCGAGGCATTATTCGCGATCGCAATGGTAGCGAGCTTGCTGTTAACACTGTTTTGGATACCATTTATGCAACGCCCTACCTTGTGGAAGATCGGGAAAAATTTGCTAAAATCGTGGCTCCAGTACTTAAAGTGGATGAGCGTGATATATTAAATAAATTGACCAAGCAGGCAAATTTTGCCTATATTGCTCGAAAGGTTGATCCTGCTACCGCAAGGAAAGTTAAGAAACTTGTTAAGGATAATAAAATCAAGGGGATTGGCTTTTTAAAGGAGAGTAAGCGCTATTATCCATTTGGCAGGACTTGCTCCCATATCGTGGGGTTTTCAGGGATGGATAATCAAGGGCTTAGCGGGATTGAGCTTTTTTACAATAAACTTCTCTATGGCAAGCCTGGCAGGATTGTGGCCGAGAGAGATGCGTATGGCCGTCCCATTCCAAGAAGTATCATGAGTTCTTATAAGCCTGTAGATGGGGCTGACATAATTCTAACCATTGATCAAAATATACAGTATAAAGCTGAGGTAGAGCTTAAGAAAGCTATAAAGAAATACAAGGCAAAAGCAGGTAGCGTTATCGTTATGAACCCGGAGAGTGGGGAGATATATGCTATGGCCAATGTACCAGACTACGATCCGAACAATCTGGATTCAATAACCGATGACAATCAGAGAAATAGAGCGGTAACTGACCTTTATGAACCTGGCTCTACCATGAAAACGGTTATTGCAGCAGCAGCACTTGAAGAAGGGTTGTGCAGTCCATCAACAACATTTTTCTTAGAGCCAGTTATAAGGGTTGGGTCCAAGACGATTAAAGAGGCTCACGCAAGGCCAGCAAGGAATTTTTCGTTTTCGCAGATTTTGCAGCAATCAAGCAACGTTGGAATTGTAAAGGTTGGCATGTTGTTAGGGCAAAGTAAAATCGTGAAGTACTTGGAGAAATTTGGTTTTAACAAGAAATCTGGTATTGATTTTCCAGGCGAGGCAGAAGGATACTATCCACAAGCAGATAGATGGTCAAAAGTAGCCATGGCTAATATACCATTTGGCCAGGGTATATGCACGACCCAGCTAGCTATGACAAAGGCATATGCAATCATAGCGAACGACGGGGTACCAATTAAGCCGCATTTGTTAATTAATGCAAGAGGCAAGAGGGAAAAGCTTGCATCTGCTAGCGAATCCAAACCAGAAGAAAGAATTTTAGGCCCCAGAACCTGCGCACAAATAAGAGAAATTCTTGAGAAAGCGGTTTTAGATGGCACGGGCACGCAGGCGAAAGTTCCAAACTACAGTGTTGGGGGCAAGACTGGTACTGCACAGAAGGCAAGGGTTAATGGACGCGGTTATGAAAAAGGTAAGTATATAGCATCTTTTATTGGAATGGCGCCAATTCGTAATCCAAAGCTGGTAATATCAGTTGTTATAGATGAGCCGAAGGGTAGTATTTATGGTGCTTCGGTGGCAGCGCCGGTATTTAGTAAGATCGCGGAGTTTTCATTAAGATACCTGAAGATTCCACCAGATCAGGGACCAGAAACTAGAGACCAGAAACCAGAGACTGGAAACTAGAAACTAGAGATTAGATGTTGGATACTAGAGACAATAAAAATTCAAAATTAAAAATTAAAAATTCAAAATTATCACCCTCCCCTAGCCCCTCCCCTCAAGGGAGGG
>JASEIR010000137.1 GCA_030017355.1 Actinomycetota bacterium | reverse complement strand
CTGTTCTTTTAGAGTTAAAAGCAATTCAGAAGAAAAAAAGTGCTAGGCAAGCATATCGGACCATAAAAGAAAGAAAAAATTTAATAAGCGAAAGCTGTTAGTAAAAAATCAAATAGCTTAACCTCAAAATAAGCGATTTTGTTTTAAATGCCTTAAGAATCAGCAATTTTATTACGAATGGATTGTGAATGGGCCAAGATTGTTAGCTCGGCTCAATTTTTTTTAAAAATGCTTAAGAATCTACTGAAATTGCCGAAACAATTATCAAGTTAGTAGAGGCAAAGTTCATTAAGGTGCTTTAAAACGGCAGAAGCACAAGTATTAAACTTAGATTCAGAGGAACTGGTAGAAAGTTGTTTTAGGAGGCATTTACATTTGGCTGGACTGGAAACAGAGGCCAAGGAAAGCCGAACGACCGAGGCTTTTTGCACAAACCAAATTCTTAGTCTTCCTGAAGACCCCTCTGAATCAAAGCGCAGCATAGTGTTTTTGCCGCGCACACCTTGTGTGGTTGCTCACTTATTTAGACAATGCATCAAAAAGTGCTAAAAGTAATAGAATTAATTTAAAATAATATAGTAATCGCTAAGAAAGCAATAATTTATATGCAAAGCTAGTTAAACTAATAAAAACAAATGGCAATAACATGAAAAGTGCATATAAAGCACTAAGATATAACAAATAATAAAACAGCCTAACAATTTAATTAATTTATTGCTATACAACCGAAAGTTATTTTAAAATATATAAAACCTTTGCTGTCTAGTCAATGGTATGCATTGGAGCTAGGTTAGAGCACATCGGCTAGAGCCGGAGGAAGATAATGAAGCGTAATAAAAAAGGCAGCAATACCGATATAATGACGACAAGGCAATTAGCCGAATACCTGCAGATGAGTCAGATTACAATATGCAGGCTAGCAAGGGAGAAGAAGCTGCCTGGCTTAAAAATCGGCAAAGAATGGCGTTTCCCTAAAGAGTTAATAGATAGGCTTATTGCTTCAGGTAGCAATTTTGAAGAGATTTTTGAGAGCTTTGAGGCAAGCGGTGGTGAACAAAATTGATAGAGCAATTATTTTCTGATGATGCCTTTATTTCGCTAAGGAAAGGGTTAAGTGCATTATCATTAAGACAGCAGGTAATTGCAAATAATGTTGCAAACGTTAATACCCCTGGCTACAAAAAGCAGGAAGTAAGCTTTGAAGATGAATTTAGGCAAGCTATAGAGAATAGGCATGAGGTTGGGCTTCGTCGGACTGACCCCAGGCATCTTCCCGGGACAAGGCCGCTTGATTCTGTTAGGATAAGGGTTAACACATCAGCGTCTACATCTATGCGCAATGATGGCAACAACGTTGATATAGACGAGGAGATGACTAAACTAGCGGAGAATAACATCCGCTTTAATGCTGTAGCTCAACTTATGGGCGGCCGCTTTAATACATTAAAAACTGTCATTAATGAAGGAAGGAGGTAAAAGGTGAGCCTTTTCTCGACTCTGCGCACTAGCCTATCTGGTCTTACGGCAAACCGCCTATGGCTAGATACCATAGCAAGCAACATTGCAAATGCCAATACAACAAGGACACCCGAAGGTGGCCCTTATCGCAGAAAAGATATTGTTCTATCACCGCAGGGTCGATCCAGTTTCTCTTATTTCTTTGGCAGGAGCGGAAGTATGTACGCAGGCCAAGGGGTCGCAGTAGTAGGCATAGTAGAAGACAACAGCGCACCTCGGATGGTTTATGATCCAAATCATCCAGATGCAGATGCGAATGGATATGTGGCAATGCCAAACATAAACATCGTTACTGAAATGGTAAACATGATAGCAGCCCAGCGGGCATACGAAGCAAATGTGACTGTTATCGGTGCAGCTAAAAGCATGGCAATGAAGTCGTTGGAAATTTAGTTAAGAGGAGCTAAGAGAGATGGGATTAAATCCAGTAAAGCTCGATGCAATTAATGTTGGAGATGTCGGAATAGCGAAATTAGAAAGCTCAGCAAATGAAGCGCTTGACTCATTTTCAGATGTTTTAAAGAAAACAATAGATAAAGTAAACGATCTTCAAAAGGACGCAGATATTGCAATTGAGAAGTTTGTTGCCGGGGAGATTGATATTCACGATGTTATGGTGGAAGTGGAAAAAGCCAACGTGGCTTTGCAGCTTACCATCCAATTAAGGAACAAAGTAATTGAGGCTTACCAAGAAGTAATGAGAATGCAAATTTAAGGCGTGTGAGGTATTAATGGCATCACTCGCTGAAGTGATCAGCAACGCTCAGGTTGGCTGGCGAAAGCTTAATATTAACCAAAAAATGGTTATTTTAATAACCATTGCTTTGTTTTCCGTCATGCTAGGTTTTCTTATTTACTGGATTTCCCGTCCATCTTATGCCGTCTTATTTTCAAATCTAAGCTCCGAAGATGCAAGTGCAATTGTTGCAAAACTTCAAGAGAAAAAAATTCCCTATAGATTAAGTGGTATGCAGACAATCGAAGTCCCAAGCAATCAGGTTTATGAGACAAGGATTGAGCTTGCGGGTGAAGGTCTGCCTCAAGGGGGCACTGTTGGCTATGAGATTTTCAATCAAAACAACTTTGGCTTATCAGAATTTGCTCAGAAAGTTAATTATAGAAGGGCACTTGAGGGAGAACTTGTCAGGACCATCTCGCAGATAAATGAAATAAGTGGCGCCAGAGTCCACATAGTAATTCCTGAACCATCACTTTACACCGAAAAAGAAAATCCTACAACGGCCTCAGTTATTATAAAGCCCAAGGCAGGAGCAAAAATATCTGAGGGCCAAGTTCAAGGCATCGTAAATCTGGTTGCTAGAAGTGTCGAGGGTCTTAAACCTGAGAACATAACGGTAGTTGATACAAATGGAAATGTATTGAACGAGGTCCTTGGCGACCAAGCCTCAGGGGGGCAGGGGATATATACAAAATCGCAGTTAGAGGCGAAAAAAGCTTACGAGAGCAGCGTTGAGGAATCAATTGAATCAATGCTTGGGGCTGTAATGGGCAGCAAAAATAATGCTGTTGTTAGAGTATCAGCAGACCTTGATTTTACCCAAAGGGATATACAGAAGGATACGGTTGAACAAGGAGATAACCCTGTTGTTGTAAGCGAACAAGAGGAAAAAGAGAAATATGAAGGACCTGGGTCGCCGCCAGGTGGAGTGCCAGGTATATCCTCTCAGACGGCAAGCTCCACTGCAGGTACGACTACCTATGTCCAGGCTGGCCAGGGGGAAACTAATAAATATAGCCGTACAAATAAAACGGTAAATTACGAGGTTACTAAAATAAGAGAGTCCATTAAAGAGTCGCCAGGAAAATTAAAGAGATTATCAGTTGCTGTTGTAGTTAATAATGATGGGAGCAAGCCAATTCGAAACGCAACTATCGAAAAAATGGTAGCTGCAGCTGCAGGAATTGATAAGAAACGGGGCGATATTCTAACTGTAAGCAGCGTGCCTTTTGACACAGAGTGGATGAAGAAAGAAGAAAAGGAAATAGCAGATGCGCAAAGACGGGAGATGTATATTACCTATGCTAAATATGCACTTGTTGCAATTTTGATCATAGCCGGCCTCTTTATCCTTTTGAGAATAATCTCAAGCCTTAAACCTAGAGTATCATCCGAAGAGTTCATAGCTCAACCAATTTCCAAAATTGAAGCTGAAGCTGGGGGTCTAGAGGCTATAGCAGCAAGTGACCTTCCTCCAGAAAAGAGGAGGGAGATGGCTATTCAGAAGAGGAAGAGCCAATTAACCAGAGAAGAACTTCAAAACCTGGCAAGAGAAAGACCAGGCGATGTAGCTCAGCTTCTAAGAATTTGGCTAAATACATAACCTTAAGAGGTAGTTTGAATTGGCACTTAAGCAGTCGCATGGCTCAAGACATGCTATATCAGATAGGCAAAAAGCCGCAATTTTACTCCTTGCGCTTGGTCCTGATATCTCGGCTTCTATATTAAAGCGGCTGAGCGAAGCGGAAGTCGAGCTACTTGTTGCCGAGATAGCACATGTCGAGAAACTTCCACAAGAAGTTACTGATCGGGTTCTTAGGGAGTTTTATGACCTTTATGAAGCGCAAGGGTATATAACCCAGGGCGGTCTTGAGTATGCAGCAGATATACTTGAAAGGGCTCTTGGGAAAAGTAAAGCAAGGGAGATTATAGAGAGGCTATCTGCAAGTCTTGAGATAGCGCCATTTCATTTTTTGCGAAATTCTGACCCAAACGAGATATTTAGCTTTATCGAGGATGAACACCCACAGACTATAGCCCTTGTTCTAACACATCTGCGACCAGAGCAATCATCCGTTATTCTTAAGCAGCTTGGGACGAACCTAAGGGCCGAGGTCGTAAAAAGAATAGCACTCATGGACAAAACGACTCCCGATATTATCTCAGAGATTGAAAGTATTCTCGAATCGAAAGTTTCGTCTCTTGCTAGGGGTCAGGAATATTCTTCAATTGGTGGCATTGATGCAACTGTTAAAATCTTAAACCAAGTTGATAGGGGGACTGAGCAAGCAATTCTTGAGGTGCTTGAGGATGAAAACCCCCAGCTTGTCGAAGAAATACGAAGGAAGCTATTTACATTTGAAGATATCATCAACCTTGAGGACCGTGCTATTCAGAGGATTCTCAGGGAAATTGATTCTAAGAAACTTGCGCTTGCTCTTAAAACTGCTAATGAGGACCTCAAAGAAAAAGTCTTTGCAAATATGTCCCAAAGGGCTGGAGAGATGCTGCGCGAGGATATGGAGTTTCTTGGCCCAGTTCGCCTGAGAGATGTGGAGCAAGCTCAGCAGGAGATAGTAAACATAGTCCGCCGCTTGGAAGAAGAAGGCGAGATTATCATAGCCCGTGGCGGAGAGGAAGAGATTGTTGTCTAAAATTATTCGTGGCAATGGACAGGTTAAGAGTTTGCACTTTGATCCGATAGAGGGCGATCAAAAACATGGCGCTAGCTTGCATAGTGATAGGTTAAAGAAGGAACTTGAAGAAAGGGAGCAGGCCGAAGATTTAGTCGCAAAGGCCAAGCTTATCGTAAAAGAGGCCGAAGAGAAAGCACATAGCATCGAACTTGAAGCTTATCAAAGAGGATTCGAGGAGGGAATTAACGCATCTAAGGCAGAGGTTGCCCAGACGCTCATGTTGGTGAAATCTATTGCTGAGCAGGCGTTGGAAGAGAAATGGAAGGTTGTAAATTCAGCCGAGAAAAGCATAGTCAACCTAGCCCTAGAGATTGCTGAAAAGATAATAGATGAGCAGGTAAGAATTAAACCAGAGACTGTCTTAAATATTGCTAAGAAAGCGCTAATGATGGCTGCTGAGCGTGAGCATATTCAAGTAAGAGTGAACCCTGATGATTTGGACATCATGAAGGCACATAAAGAGGAATTAATGGCTTCAATGGATGGAATTCAGAAAATCGAAGTCATTGCTGACAGACGGGTAAAGCGCGGCGGCTGTGTCCTCGAAACAAGTGTAGGAAATGTTGATGCCCGAATTCAATCGCAATTATCTGAGATCGAGAATTCATTAAGGGAAGTTGCAAGCGGTGATTAAACTGAAAGTAGAAAGCCTAAACCCCGAGGCTAATTTTAAGATTGATTTTTCGAAGTTTAGTAATGCTGTAAGACGTGTTGCCCCAATAAAACAAAATGGAAAAGTTACCCAGGTAATTGGGCTAGTTATTGAGTCGCATGGCCCTGCAGCCCAGATTGGCGAGCTATGCCATATTCATATAGATAGAAATAAGCCGCCTGTTGTAGCAGAAATTGTAGGTTTTAAGGAAGACAGGGTTCTCTTGATGCCAATTGGTGATATGAGTGGTATTAAGCCTGGGAGCGAAGTTGTTGCAAGCGGCAAGTCTATGTCGGTTGGTGTTGGAGAAAGCCTATTAGGGCGGGTTGTTGATGGTCTAGGGAAGCCCATAGACGGCAAAGGTCCCATATTCCCTTCCAAAGAGTATCCTCTTCACAATAACCCGCCGGACCCATTAAGCAGAGCTAGAATAAAGGAGCATCTAGCACTAGGCATAAAAGCTATTGACGGCATTCTTACATGTGGTAAGGGGCAGAGAGTTG
>JASEIR010000136.1 GCA_030017355.1 Actinomycetota bacterium | reverse complement strand
AGAGAGGCTTCTAATGCTTAAAAATTTAGAAAATACGATAGAAAATACGATTTAGATCCCTCGGCTGCGCCCTTCGCTACCCTCCGGCTCCGCTCGGGATGACATCTACAGGGCCTTACGGCCCTTCGGGATGACAGAGGCTGAAATGCAAAATCCCTGTAACGCTAAGTTAAAAGTACCTATACTACGCATTTTTATTAGGCAAGTTAAAACTTTTGCGCGGATATATGATTTTGCATGCTTATGCTGTGCCGAAGTAACTCACGATAAACAATCGTGTAGCAGCAAACAAATGGTTTAACTTCAATAGTTTTGATATAATATTGGTGCAAAAATATTGGTGCAAAACCTAAGACGTCTTTTTGCCGTGAAATTCTTTTTGCTCTGGAATATAACTTTTTAGCATAAGATTTTATACGGGGCGTAGCGCAGCTTGGTAGCGCACACGGCTGGGGGCCGTGCGGTCGCAGGTTCAAATCCTGTCGCCCCGACCATACCTCGGGATAATGGCTCTATGGAGCCATTTCTGCTTACCGAGATTTAATTGAGAGTTACCGGCGATAGTCCGATATCCTTTGCGACCGAAAGCAATTCTTTATCTGAAGATAAAAACCGACTGTCTACAAGCTTTAAAGCGGCCGCTAATTGCAGGGAATCCAGGGTTCTTAAGTTTCGGTCTTTGCCGTGCCGCAAAATTAGATTGGACGCCGTCCGAAAATCATCCTGCGAGAGTTCAACCAGCTCTATGCTTTCAGCCTGTATGTCATTTAAAAATGCTTCCCAGATGAGCTGCTGCTCATGATCCTGCAATTCATTCATCTGTATCTTTTTCATCAAAGCCGAAGCAAATTCTACAAGTGAAAGCTCACACAGATATAACCGCTCTGCTTCCAAAATAACACGCTCTACTTCTAGGCTATCAACCTCAGGGTAATAATACTTAACCAGTGCGCTTGTATCTACAAACAAGTTCAATTAAAGGCGCTCCTCTCTGTTCTCAGCCACAACTTGCGATAAAGGCGTTCCTTTAGGCTTAATGAGACTTCTTAGTTGCTCGCGGCTTGATAAAGTTCTCGCTTGCTTCGGTCGAATTGGCACAATCTTGGCAATGGGTTCATCCCTCTTGGTGATTATAACTTCTTCGCCTTTTTGCACAGACTCGAGGTATTTTGTTAAATTCTTTCTCATCTCTTTAATGCCGGTTCTGATCATGGCTACCTCCTGGTTTACACCAGTGTACACCTTATAATTGTCGCAATCAATAGTCTATCGAAATCAGATATAGCTTTCCAATAGCGAGTTTGACTGTTCCAAGTTCAGATAGCGATTGATTTAAGGATTGCAATAGCCTTGTTAGAAGATCCTTTATTTCAAAAACATTGTATATTAGTATATTACCGCAGCTCAGGAAAGTATTTAGACAATCTTCTTAGCACATCCAAGTTCAAATAGTATCCTGTGAGGATGATAGGCTACATCATTTTCCCTTCGGGAAATCTTCGGGAAATAGCCTTGCCTAGGGCAAAATCAAGAAAAGTGTTTTTTACTTCTTGACTTATACTATGATATAAATATGAGTTCAAACCGTTCTGATAAAAACCAAGCACAACCTAATTATTGGAGTGTCCCTGTTTCAGAGCTTCTTCAACAGCTTCAAACAGAACCTCACGGTTTATCAACTGCTGAGGCTGAACGACGATTGTTACAGTATGGTTATAACCTTCTTCAACCCCAGAAAAAAACTAGCTCATTGGGTCTCTTTATTGCTCAATTTAAAAGTCCTATTATTCTTATTTTAATTATTGCTGCAGCAATCTCTTTTTTCCTAGGTGAGCGGATTGATACTCTCATCATTTTTGCCATTGTTGCTTTAAGTGGCCTTTTAGGATTTCTGCAGGAAAAAGGTGCGGTTGATGCGGTCGGTAAATTGCTTTCAATAATTGAAATAAAGGCAACACTTCTTCGCGATAAAAAGGAAAAAGAAGTTCCAATTGATGAGGTTGTACCAGGCGATATCGTTATACTAAATGCAGGCGATGCTATTCCTGGCGACTGCGCTATCATTGAATCAAAAGACCTGTTTGTAGATGAGGCTGCGCTTACAGGTGAAACTTACCCGGTCGAAAAAATGGCGGGTATTTCTGCAAGCGAGGCACCTTTGAGCAAGCGCCATAATGCCTTGTTTATGGGCACGCATGTGGTAAGCGGCACAGCTACTGCTGTTGTAGTTAAAACTGGCAAACAAACTGAATTTGGTAAGATTGCAAACCGATTAAAATTTAGGCCACCAGAAACAGAATTCGAACGGGGAGTAAGGCGATTTGGATATCTTCTGCTTGAAGTCACCCTTATGCTTGTTATCTTTATATTTGCCGTCAATGTGTTCCTTAATCGGCCTGTTCTTGATTCATTTCTGTTTTCTGTTGCTTTAGCAGTTGGCTTAACACCTCAGCTACTACCCGCCATTATTAGCGTCAATCTATCTCACGGTGCAAGACGCATGGCAAAAGAGAAAGTAATTGTTAAACGCCTTGCGTCAATAGAAAACTTTGGGAGCATGAACATACTTTGTTCAGATAAAACCGGCACACTTACTGAGGGCATTGTTCAGGTCGAAGCCTCACTTGATGCGGATGGTAATAACAGCGATAAAACATTTCTTTTTGCATACTTAAACGCCTCTTTTGAAACCGGTTTTACTAATCCAATTGATAAAGCCATCGTTAATCACAAAGCATTAGATATATCTAAGTACAAAAAGCTCGATGAAATACCATATGATTTCATTAGAAAACGTTTAAGCATATTAGTTAAGCAAGACGATAAAAATCTCCTTATCGTTAAAGGTGCATTTAAGAATGTACTCGCGGTTTGCTCAAATGTCGAGGGTAGTGATGGAAAAATTTACGATTTGGCTGCTGCAAGACAGAGAATTGTTTCTTTATATGAAAGCCTCTCATCGCAAGGGCTGCGGGCGCTGGGCGTAGCATACCGAAATATGGGTTCAGAAACCATCATTGCTAAAGATTCTGAAAAGGACATGATTTTTTTGGGTTTCGTTACCTTCCTTGACCCACCAAAAGCTGGAATAGATAAAACCTTGGAACAGCTTGATCAACTAGGTGTAAGATTAAAGGTCATAACGGGAGATAATAGGCTTGTTGCTGCAAACATAAGCAGGCGTGTAGGTATTAAAAGTTCGCATATTTTGACAGGCCAAGACTTAAATCGCATAAGTAATCAGGCACTATTACATCAAGCAAACCAAATTGATGTTTTTGCTGAAGTCGAACCAAACCAGAAGGAGCGCATAATTCATGCCCTTAAACTAGCAGGAAATGTTGTTGGATACATTGGCGACGGCATTAATGATGGGCCAGCTTTACATGTAGCCGACGTTGGGATATCTGTCGAGAGTGCAGTTGACGTTGCTAAAGAGGCAGCCGACATCGTACTCCTTGAGAAAGATTTAAGCGTCCTTGCGCATGGCATTCAGGAAGGTAGAGCTACATTTGCGAATACTTTAAAATACGTCTTTATGGCAACAAGTGCTAATTTTGGAAACATGTTTAGTATGGCAGGAGCATCGCTGTTTTTGCCATTTTTACCCTTACTTCCAACTCAAGTACTGCTTACTAACTTTATGACCGACTTACCGGAACTAACAATATCAACTGACCGCGTTGACGCTGAATTGGTTGATCGGCCACGCCGATGGAATATCCATTTTATACGGAGATTCATGACGACATTTGGTCTGTTAAGTTCAGTATTTGATTATCTGACATTTGGTGCGCTCTTATTTATCTTGCATGCCTCAACCAGCCAGTTCCGCACTGGCTGGTTTGTAGAGTCGGTTGCTTCTGCCTCGCTAATCGTGCTTGTCATCCGCACTAAGAAACCGTTTTATAAGAGCACACCAAGCAAATATTTATCCTTTATGACCTTGATTGTCATTGGTGCAGTAATACTTATGCCCTACACACCGCTTGCTGTGCTGTTTTCCTTTGAGCCGCTGCCTTCTTTATTCCTCGTTGTGCTGGGCGTGGTCCTTTTGTTATATATTCTTGGTGCTGAAATAACAAAGAAAATCTTTTATAAGCGGGTCCGTTTTTAAGAGTAGGAATTTTGCGTTTTAAATTAAGTTCTGATTTATTGATAGATTGCATCAATAACCCTATCCTTAAATACGTCATAATACTCAGGAACAGTAATCATTGGTGGATTCATTCGTTCCTCTATTGCTTTAAGGTCCAAATAAAACTGCCCTGGTTCATGTTTTATTAACTTCATCGTCCGGTTGATCTCGCGTAAAAGCTTAACTCTATGTCGATTCTCTAATCTATCAATAACTACCTGAACAATTGCAAACGCCATTTTGCTAAGATTAATTAAGGGCTGGTTGCGGTGTATGCGCTCTATCAGGTCGACCTGGCCTATAACATCCAGGCCAAACTGCTCAAGGATATTTATTAATAAGCCCATTTCAACACCATAACCGTTGTAAAATCCTACTTTCTCAAGAATCTCTCTTTTCCCTGCATATTCACCAGAGAGAGGCTGAACAAGCCCTGATAGTTCTGGGAAAAAAAGATTTATGAGAGGCCTTGCCGTAAGTTCTGTTACCCTACCGCCTCCAGTTTCTATAAGTTGATCATCTACTTTCAAAGGCCTCCTGTAGAATCCTTTTACATACTTTATGCGCGGATACTTTAGCATCGGACCAACAAGCCCGTAAACAAACCGCGGGTGAATATTTTTAATATCCGTATCTATCCATACAATGATGTCACCCTTAAGTACATAAAGACTTTTCCAGAGCGAACTTCCTTTTCCAGGCAAGGAATTTGTTTTTGGCAGTATATCGCGCTCTCTGTAAACTTCAACACCAAGACTTTTAGCTATTTCTTTTGTTCTATCCGTTGAGTCGCTATCAATCACAACTATTTCATCAAGTAGAGGATATTTATCACTTAAATATGCCTTTACTGTGTTAATAACATTTCCAATTGTTAGCTCTTCATTCAAGGTAGGAAGACCAAGACTAATTGTTAGACCTTGCTTGCGTTTTAACTCCACCAACTTTTCGATGTCAGAAAACTCGCTAGCATGAAACGTATTCTCAGCAAACCATTTATCAACAATATCTGATATCTCCAAGTTTGGCTTAGGTTTTTCCTCGGAACTTATCGATTCTTCCGATATAAACGCTGGGCTGGGAGATGGCGATGATGACTGTATAATTAAAACAGTTGCCTCGCTATCGTTCATAACTGCCCTCGTTACTGATCCAATTCGTTCTTTGGTATTTCTTTCAAGCGAAGCTCCCATAATAACAAGGTCATTTTCCTTTGCTGCGTCGGTTATTGGCGTAGCCGCATTGCGTGCGCGAACAGTCACTAGGTTATAGCTTCCATTTACCAGTCCCATTTTTGCAAGATATGATCGCAGCAATGCTTCCTCTTTTTTTACTTCTTTATCGGAAACATCAGCATCAAGTACCCGCATAATGGTAAGACTTGCCCCGAATTTGTTTGCAAGGTCAAGTGCGGTATTAGTAATTAGTCTGGCATGTTGGCCTCCCCTAAGCGGCACTAAAATTCTTTCAAAGCTTTGCTTTCTCCCCTCCCTAGCAATTATGATGTCTATTGGGGATGTTTTAAGCATTTCATCAAAAGAAATACCATACGGGCTTTTTTTATCATTAAGATCCCCTGGCCATGGGACAATTAAGAGTTTGCAGTTCTCATCTTTTGCAGTTGCACATATTGCATCCCAAGCACATCTCGATACCTTAACAAGGCTTCTTATCTCGATTGAGCAGGATTCTTCAAATAAGTCCAGATTCTCTAGAAACCTACGGTAATCTTGAGCAGAGAGAGCACCCGTGCTTAAAGACGCATCTTTCGGAACTTCAACTGTGCCAAGAATTATCAGATTGCCGTCTCGCCCCGAAAGGACTGATGAGGCAATCTTAATAACGCCCGCACTTATATCGCCAACAAGCTGTGGCATTAAAACTGTGTAATCGGAAGCTGGATATATCAATTTTATACTCCAAAGTTAAAAAGTTTCATAAGATAAAGATTCCCATTACTAAGGGTCTTGTAAAAAATCAC
>JASEIR010000135.1 GCA_030017355.1 Actinomycetota bacterium | reverse complement strand
TTTAGCGGCGGTCTGCGGTCAGTAGTTGTTTTTTCCGGCCTCCAGTCTCCCGTCTTGCTCTTGCCCGTCTCCAGTTCCCGGTCCTTTATAGCGGCGGTCTGCGGTCTGCGGTCGGCGGTCAGGCTCCGAAGGAGCCTAATGCGGCGGTCGGCGGTCAGTCCTTGAACCCTGATATTACGCAGCTTCCTCCAACTGTTCGTGGAAATATAGCAGGCCCATCTTTTCCTTGACTTCTAGAAGAGTTTGCTTGGCAATCTTTCTAGCATCCTTGCTTCCTTCAATTAGTAGAGCTTTTACATATTCTGGCCTAAGCGATAATGCGGCTCTTCGCTCCCTTATCGGTCCTAAAGCACTTATTATATCATCAGCTAGTTTTTGCTTCATATCCGAGTATCTAATCTTTCTCTCATTATATAATCTCATGAAATGCTGGTAGGTCTCCTTGGTTGAGAAAAGACTCATTAAGTTAAACAAATTCTTTGTCCCTGGGCTCATTTCTCCTCCTCCTGGACCAATATCAGTTACTGCTTTAGAGATTTTATCTCTAATTACAGCTGGCTCATCAGAAAGCGCAATATAGTTTCGAGGCCCAAGGCTTTTACTCATCTTCTTAGTCGGCTCGGTGAGTGACATTATTCTTGCACCTACACCAACATAGGCTTGTGGTTCAGGAAATGTATGTCCATATCGATTGTTAAAGGCCCTTACTATCTCTCTAGCTAATTCTAAATGAGGAAGCTGATCTTCACCAACCGGGACTACAGCACTCTTGTAAAGAACTATGTCTGCTGCCATCAATATCGGATATCCAAGCAGCCCCATATTTACGCTTACACCCAACTTCCTAGCCTTTTCTTTATATGTTGGCACTCTTTCTACCCATGAGACTGGCGTAATTGAATTTAAAATCCAAGCCATCTCTGTGTGTTCTGGAACCAAAGATTGAACCATTAGAGTACTTTTGGCTGGGTCAAGACCAGCAGCTAAATAGTCAAGAGCGGTATCGATAATCCTTTTGGGCATTTCTTTAGGACTGTATGGCTCTGTTATAGCGTGGTAATCTACAATCCCAAATATCCCTTCATAATCATCTTGCAGCTCAATCCAACTTTTTATTGCGCCAAGATAATTACCTATATGGAGCTTGCCGGTTGGCTGGATTCCGCTAAAATATCGTTGCCTCATTGTATCCTCATTGGTTACATGCTCTAACTACTTTCATGAATTCACGCAACTTATATTTATCCTTTTTGCCCGGCTTTAACTCAACCCCGCTGCTCACATCCACCGCATAAGGTTTTACCACTTTTATAGCAAGTGCAACATTTTTCGGGTTTAGCCCACCAGCAAGAATCAAAGGTTTTCGCGACTCAAGGTTTCTAATCAGCTCCCAGTTTAGGTGTATACCTGTCCCGCCATATTGGCCTCTTGCAAAAGCATCAACAAGGTAAGCTACAATATTGCTCCTTGGGTCAATTGGGGTGGTTGCTTCATGCTCGTTTTCATGGAAGAGCCATTCTTCTATTTCGGTATAGTTTCTCATCCTAAAGGCCTTAATAACCCTTCGATGAAATTGCTTGCAATACGAGAGGGATTCCTCGCCGTGAAGCTGCAATATATCAAGCCCGCAGTAATCAGCAATAGCCTTTACATCGTTGGCAGGATGATTTACAAAAACACCGACGGTTGTAACAAGGGGCGGCAACTCAGAGATTATCCTTTCAGCTTGCTCGGGTGTTACTTTCCGCGGGCTTTCAGCAAAGACAAACCCCAGGGCATCAGCGCCTAATTCTGCCGCAAGAAGCGCATCTTCAATATTGGTAATGCCGCATATCTTTACCCTTGTCACTCGCCTGTATCTAAACTCCTTGACTATCTTTTTATTCTTTTTATTCTCTTTATTCTTTTGAACATGCGGCTAATGCAAAATCGTAATCAACTAGCTCGTTTCTTAAGAAACTATCGTATGCTGTCATATCAAAATACCCATGTCCGCTAAGATTAAAGAGAATTACTTTCTCCTCACCAGCTTCCTTTGCCTTAAGAGCTTCTTCAATTGCACAATGTATAGCATGCGCACTTTCTGGTGCCGGTATAATTCCCTCAGCTCTGGCAAATCTTACAGCTGATTCAAACACGCTTGTTTGGTGATAAGCAACTGCCTCTATCACACCCTTATCGAAAAGCAGGCTCACAATTGGCGCATCACCGTGATATCTTAAACCACCAGCATGAATTCCAGCTGGTACAAAGTCATGCCCAAGTGTATACATCTTCATGTATGGCGTCATACCTGCGGTATCGCCAAAATCGTACTTAAACTCGCCCTCTGTTAACGTTGGGCAAGCTTTTGGCTCAACTGCTACCACCCTTAAGTTCTTACCAGCAAATTTATCCTGGATAAACGGGAAACTGACGCCAGCAAAATTACTGCCACCGCCACAGCACCCGATTACTATATCAGGGTAATCACCAGCCATTTCAAGCTGCTTTTTTGCCTCAAGCCCAATAACTGTCTGATGCAGCAACACATGGTTTAACACACTTCCTAAAGAGTAATGCGTATCATCTCTAGTTGCAGCATCCTCCACGGCTTCACTTATTGCGATTCCTAGGCTACCAGGGCTATCTGGATCGGCCTCAAGTATCTTTCGCCCTGCCTGAGTATTACTTGTCGGACTTGCATAAACCTTTGCGCCGTATACCTCCATCAATGAGCGCCGGTACGGTTTCTGGTCATAACTGACCTTGACCATATATACGGCACATTCCAATCCAAAGAAGTTTGTGGCCATGGCCATTGCGCTTCCCCATTGACCTGCACCCGTCTCTGTCGCTATTCTTTTTATACCTTCTTGCTTGTTATAATATGCCTGCGGGATAGCTGTATTTGGTTTGTGGCTTCCCGTAGCATTTACCCCCTCATATTTGTAATAAATTTTAGCTGGGGTATCGAGTGCCTTCTCAAGCCTATGTGCTCTGAAAAGCGGCGATGGCCTATACAGTTTATAAACTTCGAGCACCTCATCTGGTATCTCGATCCAGCGTTCTGTGCTTACCTCCTGCTTTATAAGTTCCATCGGGAACAGAGGTATTAAATCTTGCGGACCTACCGGCTGCCCGGTCCCTGGATGTATATAAGGCTCCATCGGGTATGGAAGATCCGCCAGAATGTTATACCATGCTGCTGGAATCTCCTTTTCGCTTAGTAAAAACTTAGTTGTTCTCAAATCTTACACTCCTTTCCTTTTTTACACCCTTACATTGATAAGCTCAGCTAATTTCCCTCCTGGATCTTTATTTTTAAGCAGCGACTCGCCTATTAAGAATCCTTTTGCTCCAGCTTCAAGAAGCATCTTTATATCCGAGCTTTTTGAAATACCACTTTCGCTTATCGCAATCCTATCATTGGGAACTAATTGCAGCAAGCTTAATGAAACACTTAAATCTGTTTTTAGGGTATCTAGATTGCGATTGTTTATACCAAGAAGTTTCGCACCGCTTCTTATTGCTCTCTCTAGCTCTACTTTAGTGTGAGACTCCACTAATACTTCCATTCCTAGCTCATGTGCAAGATCTAGGAATCTTGCGATCTGTAAATCATCAAGTATAGCAGCTATTAGTAGTATAGCATCAGCGCCAAACGCAAATGCCTCGTAGATTTGGTATTCGTCAATAATGAAATCTTTTCTCAATATTGGAAGGGTTGATCTTTGCCTAACCTCAAGCATATCTTGAGGCTTTCCGCCAAAATATTTTTCATCGGTTAAAACCGAAATACCGGCAGCTCCGTTTTTATCATAAATTAAGGCAAGCTCAGCCAGTCCATATTGGCCACCCATATTCCCACCGGAAGGCGACCTTTTCTTTATCTCGGCTATGATTGGTACTCTGCGTGATTCTATCGAACGAATGAGGCTTCTGCGATCAAACTTCCCGCTAAGTTCTAAATCCTTAACAGGGCAAAGCGCTTTTGCTATTTCAACATGTTTTCTTTTATCTTCAACAATTTGGTTGAGTATCATCTGGTCCCTCGTTCCTCGGAACTCCGGCCACCTCCGGTCCCCGGTCGTTCTAGCGTTTTACGCTAGACTTGGCTCTGCCACAAAACTGCGCAAAGCTTCAAGCTTTTCCATTGCCTTGCCGCTATCTATAGCTGCCGCTGCAATCTTAACTCCCTCCTTAAAAGATGATGCCCTACCAGCAGCAATCAGGGCAGCAGACGCGTTCATAAGAACAACGTCTCTTTTCGGCCCTATTGATCCCTTTAAAATATCAAGCATGATTGCTGCATTTTCCTCGGCTGCTCCACCTTTTAAATCATCGATCTTAGCCCTGCCAATTCCACATTCTTCAGGTGTTAAGGTATATGTAGTGGTCTTACCATCCTTAAATTCTGATACTATATTCTCTCCGGTATTAGAAAGCTCATCAAGCCCATCGCCATGAACAACAAGAGCATGGCCAACTCCTAAATTGCCAAGAACTTGCGCCATTACTTCGGTCAACTTAGGATCATAAACACCAAGAACCTGTGCCGATGCAAAAGCTGGATTTGTTAAAGGACCAAGTATATTAAATACTGTACGAATGCCTATCTCTCGCCGAGGACCAATCGCATATTTCATAGCGCCATGGAAAGTTGGAGCAAACATAAAGCCTATTCCGATCTCTTTAACACATCTCTCCACCTGTTCAGGAGAAAGGTCAATCCGCACCCCTAAAGCCTCAAGAACATCAGCGCTTCCGCTTTTACTTGATACTGAGCGATTTCCATGCTTGGCCACTGGAAGACCACAACCAGCCACGACAAAAGCTGCTGTCGTCGAGATGTTAAACGTATGAAGCTGGTCGCCACCTGTTCCACAGGTATCAACTATACCTTCAACATTTGGATTTATCCTGCTTGCTTTTTCTCTCATGACTTTCGCAAAGCCTGATATTTCATCAACAGTTTCACCTTTCATCCGAAGCGCTGTTATAAAGGAAGCTATCTGGGCTGGAGTTGCTTCGCCGCTCATTATCTCATCCATAGCCAGCTCAGCTTCTTCCCTCGTCAGATGTTGGTTTTCAACAACTTTTCTTATCGCATCAACTAACATTTTTCCTCCTTCTTAGCTAACCGCTACTTCACGGGACTGCCCAATGCTTAGGAAGTTCTTAAGAATCGCTTTACCCTCGCTTGTCAGTATCGACTCAGGATGGAATTGCACTCCTTCGATTGGATACTCGCGATGCCTTATAGCCATTATTAGCCCATCTTTTGTCTCAGCTGATATCTCAAAGCATGACGGGAGTGTCTCTTTATCCACAATCAAGGAATGATACCTCGTAGCAGTAAATGGATTAGGTATACCTCTAAAGATGGTTCTTCCATCATGAAATATTTGAGATGTTTTGCCATGGACCAAAGTTCCTGCATGCACAACCTTCCCACCAAATGCCTCGCCTATCGACTGATGGCCAAGACACACACCAAGGATTGGAATCTTGTCTGCTGCAGCTTTTATTAGGTCAATCGATATACCAGCATCTGCCGGCCTTCCTGGACCTGGTGAGATAACAATACTATCTGGTTTCATACGCAGGATATCATCAACTGACACTTCGTCATTTCTAAAAACAATAAGCTCCTCACCCAGTTCCGCAAGGTACTGAACTAGGTTGAAGGTAAACGAATCGTAATTATCAATCATTACAATCATTTTCCAGTTTCTCCCCTTATCAACTATAGGCCATCAGCTATTATTAGCCTTAGCCGTTAGATTCTCTCTAGTAACTCGTGCCTAGAAACTTCGACCGCAGACCGCAAACCGCAGACCGCCGCTAAAAACATTTATAAATTGCAGTTGCCCCGTTTATGGGGCCTCCTCTGGCTCAATGAATCGGACATCTCCCATTTTCTGTCTTTGGCGGCGGTCGTCGGTCGTTTACCAAATAAAAAAACCCTGCGTCCATCATGGGACGAGGGTTATCTCGTGGTGCCACCCAACTTTACAGAGATTAGATATTAGAAATTAGAGATTAGATTTCTAATATCTTAACTCTGCCTCATTTAGGGTACGAATAGTTTAACTATTTATACCCCTCTTCTTCTAACGGTGAAGACTCCGGCAGGACTACTTTCTAGTTTCTGATTTCGCCCTTGCGCCTCCGGGGCCCACTCAGCTTAAAACTTGGTACCGGCTTACACCATACCCGGCTCGCTAGACCAGTTTTATTTAAGCCTACTTTCCCCATCAACGGCTAATATATCAATATGTAGTTTTATAGTTTTCTTAAACATAGCATATGCTTATGATTAGTGTCAATTATCCGACCGCTGACCGCCGCTTTAGGCTCCTTCGGAGCCTGACCACTGACCGCAG
>JASEIR010000134.1 GCA_030017355.1 Actinomycetota bacterium | reverse complement strand
GCCGATTTGATTCAAATCGGTTAAATCGGAGGAACGTCCCCCTCTTCTGCTGACCTTAATCTATAAAATCAATCTGCAAAATGGCTGGGTTTAGCTCAATGTTTCCACTCTTATCAATAGCTCTAGCCCTTATCCTGTAGTTGCTGGTTGCTTTTTTAGGTGATTGCCAGGAATAAGACCAGGTTGCGTTTGGTTTGTCTTTCCCGCTGACCATTTTTGCCTTAAGCCAGGTCTCAAAACTTTGCCAACTTGAGCCATTCCAATAAGAACCATCGTCTAACCGAACAATCTCAATTTCAACCTCGGCAATTCCAACGTTGTCAACAGAAACTCCATAAATGCTGCATTTTTTACCTTTAAGCTTTTCCATTCCGGTTGGTGCAACAATAAAGGTATATGGAGGCGACATATCGTTTTGAGCTGTTATAGTAACAATGAGTGCCCCAGAAATAGGGGCTATGATTTGATTGTGGGCTAAATCAATGCGTGAGTTATCAACCGGCAACCATCTTTTATGCGGCATATCGTAAAACATAAGCCTTAGGCTGGTTGGATCAGGTACCTCATCTGGCCTATATTTGACTTTCAGAGTTGCTGGCACATTGAATGATAACTGGTAAGGTTTTATTCGAAAGATAGGGCTGTACTTATCAATGCCATATAAGTAATTCTTAGCTTTAGATTCCTCGATGGTTATTAAAGTATCCTTAGTCAAAGCGTTTTGTGGTATTTCAAGCGATATTAACTGATTAGCATCTTCTAACTTACCCCCGGCCACACCAATAGTTTCTCTGAACGAGGAGACGGGAGACCCTACCGTTGTAAAACTCCATGAAAAGTTGGCTGCAAGTGGATTTCCTGCAGCATCCTTTATGCCTGTTGTTAGGTAGACCGTATAAGTTGCTCCTGTATCAAGATTTCTTTTTGGAATTAACTTAGCTGTCTTTGTCTTGTTATCGTAGGATGTGTTTGCTGGAATCCAGTGCGTGCCTTGTTTAATATAGACAGTTGAGCCTTCTTCCGTACCATCGTTTTTGAAACTTAAAGGATCCATGTTTTCGTAAAAGATAATGCTAATGCTTGAATCAGGTAAAATGCCGGTTGCATTTGCTGATGGGAATATATGTTTGGTTACGGGCGGGGTCATATCAAGCGTAATGTTATCGGAAGTCTGATACAAGTTGCCTGAAGCATCTTTAAACTGGCCGCTAACAATCTTTATTCCATCACCTTCAGGTAAAGTAAGAACCGTTGTGGGGCTAAATTCTGTCCATCTCGACCAGGTTTGACCGTTATCTACGCTAAAACGCATCTTTTTTGCTCCGCGCACATCAGCTTTCACATGCACAAGTCGATTGTTTGTATAGGAAGCTGGACCTTCAATAAATATTTTTCCGGTTGGCCCTACATTATCGATATTTAGGAAATTCTTAGCCGGTATTTTTTCTAAATTTCCTGCAACATCAGTTGCACGGGCCTCGATTTTAAAGCTTGCACCATCGCTTGTTGGAAGTGGCCATAAATAGCGCCAGGAAACCATCCGGTTTTTTCTGTTGGAGGAAATTATCTTAACCTGGTTCCAGTGCTCATTTTTAACCCAGCTATTGCCGTTCCAGTAGAAGTTATCGTAAAGCCTAACCAGAGCTATTTCAACTTTTGCAATACCGTTATTATCTACTGAAATTCCACTTATTGACTGAATGTCACCTGATAGCTTTTGCGCTCCAATTGGGTAGAGAAGAGCAGTTTGCGGCGCACTATCCTTATCTATCTGTATATCCATTCTTATATCGTCAAACCAAGCATATGCTGCTGCCTTCTTTGCATTCCCGTTTTCAAATAAAGCGCCAATTCTTAATGCATAATTTCCGCTTTGATCTAAAAATCTTGAGATATCAATAGATATGCTTTCCCATGAGTTATTGTTTAAGATTTCGCGGTTTTCCCATAATGTGACGGTTGATTTGTCAGGCTTAATTAAATCGATGTATATTCTTTGCTGGAGAGGAAGGATTGATGACCAGTTCTTTTTCCAGGCAAAGCTTAATGTTCCTTGGCTGCCTGATTGGATTTGCTCAGTAACGCGCCCAGTAATGTAGGTCTCGTCTCTGCTCCCTCGATTTGCTAGCTTAAAATTCAAACTCCCTCTGTCCTGACACCCGGCGCCGTCCCAAACTGCCTTCATCCTTTGAGGGGCATTGGATAAAACCCAGCCGCTTAAGCTATCACTAAATCCACCGTTAAGTATTAGTTGATCAGCAAGGGCATAGCCAGGGAGTAAGAATAAAAACAAAATAAACGAAAATGCAGCCGTAAAGAACTTTGTTGCCACCAGATTATTCCCCCTGTAAAGGCGTAGCACCGTTTTGCCTTGAAATCTTCGATTTCAGGGCTTTAAGGGCCTCGTTATCTGGGTCAAGAGCTAAACCAGTTGCAATTATTCCTTGAGCTTGAACAAGGTCTCGCTGGAGAATGTAAATATTAGCCATCTCTGCAAGGATACTTGCTCGTGACTTATCAGCAGGAGGCAGAAGATTTAAAACAGCTTTCCATTGTTCAATTGAGTTGTTATAGTTTTTTGCCTTGGCGTTTGCTCTTGCTAACTCAACATGAAAAAGAATAACGTCGGGCGCAGCCTCTGTTGCTCTGCTAAGGTAGCCTATAGCTTCATTTTGTTGCCCTAAAAGCTGAAGAAGGACCCCAATTCTATAAAGAGTTTCTGGATTATTAGGGTCGGCCTTTAGCATATCTTGGTATTGGCTCATCGCCTTTTGACTATCGCCAACCATTAAATATGAAGAAGCTAGAATCTCACGCAATTTATTGTTGGCTTTGCTTGCACTTGCCTTATTTTCTACCAAGTATTTTTCAAGCTTGGCGATTACGGTTTTATAATCACCTTTATTAAAGGCCTCTATGATTTGCTGCTCATTTATCTTCTCTTGTGCTGCTTGGTTTGCTTGGGGATGATTTTTTATTGAAAAGCTTTTGGGAAGCAAGTATACACCAGAGCTGATTGCAATAATGATTATTAAAGCCATGAGCAAGATTAAAAGGGGACTGCGAAAATTAATGCTAATTCCCTTAAAAGAGCTGCTGATATTCTCAAGGATGCCATGCTTCTTCTCAGCGACGCGCCTACCCAAATCTCTCCTCCAACCTTTACTGCATAGATTGACAATAACTTATGCTACTGGTACTCACGCCCGCATAACTATTCTAGCAGAGGCTTAGGTAGTTAGTACAGTGGAGAGGCTTGGGTAGTTAGTACAGTGGGGGATGCTTAAGCCTGCGACACGGCTTTCTTGGGTGGGCCCTGCCACCTTTAAAAGTGAAGCATCTGCCAAGTAGAACCAAGGCAAAGCAGCTGCCCTTCTAAAGGGCGACATAAAGTGAAGGCCGTTAAGCGAACGAGCTCGAACAGCGGCGGCAAAATCATTGTGAGAGGGTATTCGATTAGACTTGAGTATAAATCAAAGCCCAAGGCAAGACCCATGCTATAAACAGATGGGACTTCGTTGATTTTCGCCCTGTGAGAGGCAGCTGAAAAGCTGCTAAGGGGGGATTTATTCATGGGGGAAGAATTCCCCCATGATCTAATCTAGGAGAGGTAGGTACTGGAAGGAGAACTGTGAGTTCTCCTTCCAGGGAGCGGATTTAACCTCGCGACGAGTGAGTAGGCTTAAGAGCGATCTTGGAGCCCGTAGAAGGGCAGGAAGCTCAAGCCAGACCACTTCCTCTGGAGGCAAGCTGAACATGGCGAGCTAGTGAGGGTAATTTTAAGGGTAGCGTAAATTTTTATTTAAGTGCATGCGGATCGCTATGGCATCCATATGTTGTAATACAGCCTGTGCTCTTTGAAGGAGTCTCGGTTGAGGACGGATTATGAGTGACCGGCATGACAAGGTCAATGCCCATGACTATGCTAGTCCTTGTAGTTTCGCTCTCATATCTATGGCACACCTTGCACTCCTCATCATTGCCATCAATCTTGCCGTTATCAGTGCTGGTTTCCTCCTGCCAGCCGTTGGTTTTTGCATAATCATAGAGCCCATCAGCAAGCATTTTAATGTTTCCTTTAGTAGAGCCATGTACATCGTGGCAGACCATACATGGCATCTTAATATTAGCGTTATATACCTTACCTTCCCCCGGTGGCTTCCAGCCCGTGGTGCTCTGCGTACTCGTACGTGTAGTTTCATGGCCGGCGTACGCAGCGCTAACGTCTTCATAATCGCTCTTAATATTAGAGATGGCGCCAGTTCCATCATGGCAGGTAAAGCAAAGCGCATTGTAAATCTCGGCCGTGGTCGTGTTTACGACATCGGGGCTCTCAAAGTATGGTTGTACGAGCAGTCGCCTTGTGCCGTTCTCTCCTGTGAGGCCAAAAGTAGGGCCAAAATCAGGCGCCTCGTGGACAGCATGGCATGTTTGGCATATGTTTGTGCTTGATGAAAAGCTACCATGGGGCTTATCAACCAGCGCAATCTCGTTTGATTGAAAGTTAGTAAAGTCTGCAACTACCGTTGGGGCAACCACGCTAATATAGCTTTGATCTACCAACCTTGAGCCAATTGTTACGCCGGGTAATGCAGTCTGTGAAATGGTATAAACTATGTAATAGGTTGAAGGGCTATCGGTGATTACTTGAGATGAACTAAAATCAAACCTGGTTTCGTCAGCATCAAAAGCGCTTGGCGTCGTGGTTGTAAAAGCATCCGCATTTCCTGCCACCTGCAAGCCAGCAATTCCGTTTGTTTCTTTGTAAAACTTAACGGATGATATTGTTGCTGTGTCGTTATTTGTACCAAACTCCCTTATTCTGATTGCTGTTACAAACGCTTCGTCCTTGTCTGTTCTAAACTCAAGGCTTTGCATGAC
Source organism: Actinomycetota bacterium (assembly GCA_030017355.1). Classification (GTDB taxonomy): domain Bacteria; phylum Actinomycetota; class Aquicultoria; order Aquicultorales; family Aquicultoraceae; genus JASEIR01. The sequence continues at coordinate 1,508 of JASEIR010000134.1, read as the reverse complement.
TATATTTTCCAAACCAGGTGTTACGCTTCCACGCTGAACTGGTGCTGAGCTAACAAAAAGGGTATTTGCCAAGGCAGTACTGCATAGAGCAAATATGAAAAGAACTGACAGAAGGGTCAGCATTAGCAAATGCGCTGGTGAAGCAATATTTAATTTAGCTGGCAAGGCTAACTTGTAATTCATTAATGCTATCTCCAGACAGATATCCTATTGTTTAGCTTATCTGCAATGTAGATATCGCCAGATTCACGGTCTATTGCAATCCCGTTTGGATAAGCAAGACCATCTCCTGTTCTACCAAACCCGCCATACGTAAACAGCAAGCGGCCTGTTTTAGTAAAAACAAAAACTTTATGCTTGAAAGAATCAACCACATGAAGCCTTTCCTGCTTGTCTATTGCAATACCTCTTGGCAGTGAAAGAGGGTCTTTCTCGGTACCTGAAAAAAGATATAAGAAATTGCCGTTTTTATCAAAAACCTGAATCCTAGCATTGTTTGAGTCGCTTACATAGATGTTTCCGCTCTTATCAACGGCAATGCCATTCGGATATAAAAACTCGCCTTCCTTATTTCCTGGGCGACCAAATCTTAAGACAAGCTTACCCTCAAGATTGTATACTTTAATGTCTTGATCCAGCACATCAGTCACGTAAAGTAGATTGCCGGCAGAGAATAGACTCACTGGTTTTCCTAAAGTAGCATTGGGGATAGCAGACCCATCACCAAGATTCTGAGGAAATCGGTATAGAAAATCGCTGTTGCCGCTAAAAACCATTATTTCTCCCTTTGAGCCTCTTAACATGGAAACATAGATACGTTTTTGCTTATCTATTGCTACTCCGATTGGTTGGCTAAGCTCTGACGCAAACCCTGAAAATGATGCTATAAAACTGCCAGACCTAGTTAGGATTGCTACGCGCTTATTGCCTGAGTCTGTAACAAAGAGGTATTTGTTGCTTATAGCTATATTAAGAGGCATTACTAAGTTCTGATTAGGGCTTGCACCGATGGAGGAAATATACTTAGGTTGCAGCTCAGATGCTAGCAACCCTTGATCTGGCCCACTATTGCCTAAGCCAGATAAAGGGTAATAAAGGATTCCTGCTGCACCAACTACTGCAATTATTAAAACTGCGATTACAAAGAGGCGGCTGCTAATGTCTTTTCACTCCTCGTGCAATTTTGCTATGTTTTACGCTTCAAAACTTGTAAGCATTGTTCTGCTGGTGCGACTGAAGCTTTTTGTAGGAATAGATAAGTGCTACGTTTTAGCTCTGTTAACCTTTTGCATTTAATAGCATCAAAGCATGCATGCAGTCTTTGCCTGGTTATGCTATAATTTATTTGTTTTTGCACCGCTAGTTTGCGGCACGCGTTACAGTTTATATTATACTTAAGGCTGATGCTCGAGTACATATTAGAAGCAAAGTAAGTATAATAGTTAAAGCTTATATCCTTAAATATTGGTGGTATTTTAATAGGTGTTATTGCCTGTAACTTTAATGGC
>JASEIR010000133.1 GCA_030017355.1 Actinomycetota bacterium | reverse complement strand
TAAGCATGTATCCGAAACTCTGGGAAGTAAGCGGGATTCCCTATAGCGAACTAATAAATAGGCTTATAAAGCTTGCAATCGAGAGATTTGAAGCTGAGAAAAGAATAAAAACATCTTTTGATCTAGCTGGCGAGCTCCCTTAAATAATTCACAGCCCTGCACTCCGCACTTATAAGATACAAAACGTGACGGTAGTAATCAGTAATTAGACCGCGACGCCAATTAGATGACCCGCGCCATGCATACTCCTTATTGTTTGTGGGAAAAACCATTTCATTCCGCAAAATAAGGAGTAGTATGAAGCTGTATTGGGTTATTGTGGGAGTTCTCATTGCTTTTTTTCTGGCGATTTTTTGGGTTTTCGAGAGCCTTAATATACCTATAATTAAAAACCCAACGCCTTGGTTAAACCAAGGTGGGTTAATAGCTGCTGCTCTTGGTATTAGCCTTCTAACAGCTGACGTAGTCTTACCTATACCTTCCAGTCTGATAATGATAACCAATGGATTACTTTTTGGCGTGATAGTCGGAACAATCGTGTCAATGATTGGGACGCTCGGCGCCTTCTGGTTAGGTTTTGGCATCGGAAGGCATGGCGGCTGGCTAATCTGGAAAACTACTTCGGAGGATGAACGCAACCGTGCTTATAGAATTATGGATAGATGGGGAACTCTAGCCATTGCCCTGACCCGCCCGATGCCAATTTTAGCCGAAACTACAGCTATTATCGCTGGAGCCTTACCTATTAAATGGAGTAAGGCTACTTTTGCTGCAGCAATTGGTTCATTGCCTAATGCCTTACTATATGCATTGACCGGAGCTATTGCATCAAGCTTTAGAAACGGTATCCTGATGGCTTATTTTATCCTTTTTGTAGGTGGCATCTTCTGGTTCTTAGGTTATAAATCAGGTAAATCGGAATAGACTACACCTTAATCATGCGCTTTTCCCACTGTCCTCCACAGATATACTAGAGAACTTATAGACCAGCGATTCAAGCAACATCAGCTCATCTTTTATAAGACGGGTTATCAAGAAGTTCTTGCGCACATGTTCCTTGCCGCGTTTTCCCTCTTCGGCAGCCATTACGGGATTTGATAGAAGCTCTAAGACTCTTTTAGCAGTCTCCTCAATAGATTCTACCAAGAAGCCGCCGCCACCAGCCATCTGGATTGGTATCCCGCCAGCTTTTCCAGCAACTACCGGCGTTCCTTTCCAAAGAGTTTCAGAAACAACAAGCCCAAATCCTTCTCGAATCGATTTTTGAATGACTACATCTGAGAGACGCTGAAAGGCATTGACCTGTAAGTCCCCAACATTGGTGTATATGTGGATCTGCTCGTCTTTTCGGCTAGCCTCAAGAAGCTTTTCGTACATATCCCAACCCTCTGGATCATCAAGCGCCATCGACCCCACCAAGGCTAGGTTTACATTTGGTATCTCCTGTTTTACAAGACGGTAGGCCTCTATCACACCCAATGGGTCTTTCCACACATCAAAACGCGAGACCTGGCAAATCAGCGGGCTATCGTCTGATACTCCAGTCCAGTTAACTAAGTGAGAAATCATCTCATCAGGGAGCTCCATGTTCTTTGGGCTAAGTGGGTCAATAGCTGGAGTTATAGTTTCCACCCGAATCTTGATACCATAAGGCTTAAATTCGCGAAGTGTAAAAACTGCAGCATCATACGCATTAACATAGTCGACAAGAAAATCCCAAACCTCAGGGTTGGGGTTAGAAGTGTCGACATGGCAGCGCCAAATCCAATGCGCATTTATATCAGGACGTAGAGACCGGATCGCGGCTGGTTGTGGATCGTGCACAATTATAAAGTCATAATCGCCTTTTAAATCTTTAGCATTTAAGCTGCTGTACGCAAGGTAAATTTCTTGATCAGCACGTGTAAGGCTGTGCGCACCGCCTTGAAGAGCATTATGGAAGGCTTTGGTTACTCTGAAAAAAGATGGCTCCCCCGAGATAACCTGCCAATTAGCATCTATTCCAAGAGCTCTTTCAAATGGTACTTGCGAGCGAAGAAGTTCCGAGACGCCTCCACCATATGGCGTTGAATTAATATGTAACACACGCGCTCCCTTTAGGTCCCCAGCCAGCTGTCTCAACTTAGCTATTTCTTCTGGCAATATTCGCTCGTACATCTCCAGTGGTATTTCACCTGTATTTACAGGTTGCGGCATGCCTTTAATCTCCTTCCATTAAACAAAGCATCCAACTAAACAGCCTAATCCAGCATTTACCTCTAGGTATTATTAATTCCCACCAATTGGTCTGCCTAACGCTAATTGCCCTTTTATCTTAACCTTTTCAAATAGCATTTAGGACTTAGCAATCTGAGGGGGTGATTGCAGGTTGAAAAACTTCATTTCTGCTTCAGTTCTGCAACTTGCGCTTCCACTTATCTTGATAGGATTTCTGCAAGGCGCCAGAGGTTTATATCTAGTGCTTTTTTGTTAGTAACCACCTCCTCAAGGGGTGTATAAGCTACCTTGCCATTAATCCAGCCAGTCAACATCCCACTGCCGCCATCTTTGAAGAGCTGAACTGCTGCTGCACCTAAACGGCTGGCAAGAATGCGATCAAAAGCAGAGGGGGCTCCACCGCGCTGAACATGGCCAAGAATTGTAACCCTTAGCTCATAACCTACTTTCTCTCCATGTTCTTTAAAATATTTTGCAATTGTCTCTGCATTGTTTTTAGCACCATCGGTTACTACAACCATTGCATATCTTTTCCCACGTTCGTAAGCGGACAGCAATTCATCAGCTACAGTTGCGGGATCAACTTCAAACTCAGGCGTAACAACAAGCTCAGCGCCACCAGCCAGCCCGGCCATTAACGCGAGGTAGCCATATTTTCTTCCCATCACCTCAATGAGAAAAGCTCGCTCATGCGACTCAGCTGTTGTCCTTATTTTGTCAATTGATTCGACTATTGTATTCAACGCCGTATCAACGCCAATTGTAATATCAGAGCCGTATAAATCATTGTCTATGGTCGAGGCCACACCCACCACTGGAAATCCGTGCTTGAAAAGTGCAAACGCGCCTTTCTGTGAGCCATCGCCCCCAATTACAACCAAACCATCTATAAAGTTTTTCTTTAAATTCTCTATAGCTCTATGCTGTGCTTCAGCTGTTTTAAATTCTTCGCTCCTAACCGTGCCTAGAATCGTTCCGCCAAGCTGCAAAATACCGCTAACACCACGCTCAGTCAGATGGATCATGTCGCCTTCAATCAAACCCTTGTAACCATCACGGACCCCATACACTTCGATATCTGCTTCAGCCCCAACTCGGGTTATAGCTCGTACAGCGGCATTCATTCCAGGTGCATCGCCCCCGCTTGTAACAACAGCTAAGCGCCTCATATTGATAACACCTTCTTTAGCCATGCTAATAATTTATCCGCATAACATTTCGTAAATAGTTTATGCCCATAGTACAGCATCACTTAGGTGACTCAGCACTAGAGAATCGAAAATAGAAAATAGACATCCATGCTACTTTCCGGTACTAGTGGAAGGTTAAAAGTCTTGCCTATCAGTTTCTTTTGATTCGTTCTTGCCAGCTTTTCCGTAATAAACTTTGGCAAAGGCAATAGCAGGAATGGCAAGTGGGATTAGTGCAGGTGCGCAGGCGTAGCAGCTAAGGCAGCTCCCGCTGCAGCCTCGTGACAAGGCTGCAGCGGAAACAACTGAAGCAGCGGATACGCTAAACATAAGTACCTTACGATTCATTTGACTTGCCTTTCTTGTAAGATATGGCATTAGATGGGCAGTTAACAACGCAATCTAGGCAAGCATTACAGGTGTAAGGATTAATCCTTAAGCTCTCGCCAGAACGTTATATAGATCGAGGTGGGCAAACATTCTCGCATGTAGCGCAACTAGAACAGCTTTGTTTATCGTGCCTTATTCTATATACCCAAGGAAGATTCATTCCCAGGCGGCTAAAGAGACCTTGTATAGCTCCTGCTGGACAAAGAAAATTACACCATCCTCTGCCACCTTTCGTAAATATTCCCAAGAAAAATAGCCACAGGACAAGCGTTATAATCCCGGATAATCCCGGTTGAGCTCCAGTACGCAAAACCAGAAAAATCACCAAAGCCAGCGCTCACAAAATTTTGCATATAGCCAAAGTTACAAAAAGAGCAACAGATGCTGCTCGTGACAAGAGGTGTAACAATTAATCCGCTTAAAAAACCATAACGGATTGGAGTAAAATCAACTTTACCCCTAAAATCTAACTTAAACCTATCAGGGACAAGCCTGCTTAAATATTCCGTGAAGCCGCTAGCCGGGCAAAGCCATCCACAAAAAACCGGAGCGAATAAAAATGCGGTGACTGGAAGAGCAACTAATACAATGAGGTATAGTGGATTGCCTAGCACTCTTAATAGCATTTGTGGCTGTGCTAACCATGAAATGGGCATCTAAGACATGCCTGATGCACATCTCCATTTACCGTTCCTAAAGAAGAGCCTGGGAAGATAATGGTAGCCATTTTAACAATAAGAGCAAAAGGTGCATAAAACAGGACAACGCCAACAATAATCCAGGCTGCCCGTTTTAGGTGATGCTTGATAACACTATCAGATAAAATCCCTTTATGGAGCACAGCACTCATCCTTTCCAGAAGAACTTGCATCAGTATTGATAATCTTGACCGGTAAGTAGTTTAATCGCTGATTAGTTTGCGCATCTATAACAGCGATCCCTCCATCAAAAATAACATTTTGCTCAAGCATCTTACGTGGAATGATGAAATCCCAGGCCATGTTTACTGATCCCCCTGGCATGACCATACGCTCAAATGTTTTGCTTGCTTCGTTCCAATCTTTCTTCGTGCTTTCCCAACGAACTGTATAGTTGTTGTTATTTCCAACCAACTCCAATTTGATTTTGTGAGGACGCTTATCTTTATTTACTATTTGGTGAGACATCATGTGGATGACATTAGGCTGTATCAGCCTCTTTAAAATGCCGGTTTTTGCAATGTTAATAGTAACAGGACCTCCACGACCCGCTGCACCACCGCGGCTCATTGCATTGCCCCGGCCCATTGCACCACCGCGGCTCATTGCATTGCCCTGGCTCATGGTACTGCCCTGGCCTGTTGCACTTCCGTGGCCCATTGCACTTCCGTGACCTGGCATATCCCCAGCTGAACTTTGAGCCCATCCAGAAGGGAAATTTAATGGGATGCTTACTGATTCTGCGAGAGCTAGCATGCTACGATAATAGCCCATGGATAGAGCAATAGCGACAGCAATAGCAAAAAATACGCCGGCTCTAAAAATTTTGACGACTTTCGACTTTTTGCAATTTTCTCTTCCAAAGGAACCTCCTAATCTAGACGGAAAAGTTTTGGAGTTTCAATCTGATTATTATTATTCCATATAGTAGGTTGATTACTATGATAAGTAGTACTTATAACACATGCTTTACACAATTACCATCCTCTCTTATGCTATGTCAAACATTTGAGCAAAAATTCCTAGTATTTTCATATATTTTTTAAAACATGGGATAAACCTAGGTTTTGCGCCTATAATGCAGGCGGAAAAGTTGGCAAAATTTTAAAGTTGGCAAAAGCTTAGAGAGTTTATGCCGCAAAGGGGAAAGTTTGTGGAGGCTCTTTACTTTTAGGTTTTATATTAAACGGACTAAGAGCAGAGGTCTTGTCTATGAAAAGAAATGAATCATAAAGATTTGCCAGAGCAACTTGCACATAGTTACTAAACTCGGCATCCGGGTCATAAACAGCACCAATTGCCCGGTGACCATTAATTGTAAGCAAAGATGATACCTTTTCGCGATTTGAAGGAAAGATTAGCATCCGATCCTTCTGGCTTAGACCATGAAAGACATGCTCCCAACTCTCGTATACTGCTGGCGGAAGAGGCATTTTTTTGCTAGGTGCTTCCCAATCATCCGCAGCAATTACGTCCCCTTGATATGTTCCAAACCCTATTAAGTAGGTTTCTAGATCACCAAATCTATCTCTGGCAAGCTGACCAATACTAAACTCATTGCGTTTAGCCATCTCGGAAGCCCTTGCATCCCCAACATGTATGTTATGAGCCCAGATTATACCTTTAGCCTCAAACCCCCTACTGTGAAACTCCCGCAAACGAAAGAACGTGTTTGCCATGTGCTCTTCACGCAAGTTCCAAGCATCTGGGTCACCTCTTAGCATTATTCTATAATAATGCTCAGCGCTTACAGCAATTAGTGCGCTTTGCTCAGCATTGAATTTGTCGTCCATCGAGATCTCTTTGCCTGCTGGGGGTAGGTGATTGAGAGTAGAGAGAAACTTGGCTATCTCTTTCTTACATGGCTCGGATAGTCGTGCTGTTATCCATTTATGCTTGTCAATATCCTGTTGCTGGGGCTTAAAACATCGGTAGACCTGTCTAGCAACATCCGCAGCTTCAGGAAAAGTATCTTGAAGATACTATTCCTGAAGCTGCGG
>JASEIR010000132.1 GCA_030017355.1 Actinomycetota bacterium | reverse complement strand
TCTAGAAAGTGGGTATCACCCTCCCCTAGCCCCTCCCCTCAAGGGAGGGGAAATAATGGTCAAGGGGCCAGGGTTAGGAATAAGGCAAAAGGAGGCAGCATATACGAGCTGTCTCTTTTGTCTGCAAATGCTTTATCGATTTCTGCTATTTCTGTTACTAAATAACAAGACTGACGCCTATTTTGTTTTATGACAAAAACTCCCTTTATACCGCCGTTACTGCCACCGGTGATAGATTACGGGGCATCAGTAAGCGAAATAGACGAGGCCAATCGGGCACTAGGTAAGCTAAACGGTTTATTAGTTAACACACCAAACCCGGATTTGTTAACCTCTCCACTATCTTAGCTATAGAATTGCTTCTGGTCACAAGAAAAGCTTTACAACTAAGAATTATTATGATAATTTAGACCTATATTGTCTTATATATTATCGGCAGGTGTTTTATGCGGCTAACCATGCAAGGCGAATACGCTGTCAGGGCTATGTTGGAGCTAGCAGGCCAGTATGGCAAAGGCTTGATATCAGCAAAGGAGCTGGCCTCTTGCCAGGACATACCGCCGGTTTTTCTGACAAAAATCTTAAGTTCTCTTGCAAAAAACGGCCTAATTGTCAGCCATAGAGGATCTCGTGGAGGGATTGAATTAGCTAAACACCCTTCATCTATAACCCTACGAGCAGTCATAGAGGCAATCGAGGGCCCTTTTAAACTTAATATCTGCCTTGGCGAACCAGGCTCATACGAAAGAAGGCCAACATGTAAAGTTCATCGGGTATGGCATAGAGCCCAAGATGTTCTTTTAAAAGAGCTCGATGTTACTCTTAATGAGCTTGTTTAACAAGCTAGAGAGAAATAGACCATGCGAAAATTATAGAAACTAGCTTAAATAAGGTAATCCTGATCGTCTGTTAAATAAAGGAGGTAGGTTATGGAAATTATTAATGAAAACAAGCTAGGGATTTCAAAAGAAACAGACATTGAGAGTGCCATTGATGGAGAATTCCGTGGTGAGACCTATGAAGTTGGCGTATATCTTGCTATGTCCCGGCAAGCTCAAAGAGAAGGTCTTCCAGAAATTGCAGAAGTTTTAAAAGCAATTGCCATAGATGAAGCATGGCATGCTGCCAGATTTGCTGAGCTTAATGGGAAAATTAGCCCAAGCACCAAAGAAAATATAGAGAGGATGCTAAAGGGTGAAATTGAAGCAAACAATGGCAAAAAGGCTGCTGCAATTAAGGCTAAAGAAGCAGGCATTGATGAAGCTCATGACGCACTTGACGAATCCTCACGAGATGAGGCACGCCATGCAAGGATGCTAGAAGGTCTCCTTAAGAGATATTTTTAGCCAAGCAGGTTTATATAGAGGATTTGCAAAAGGTGGTCTTCTGAGCCACCTTTTGCTTTTCACTCCCCTTCTTGCCCTTTCGTATTTCTTGCTCTTTCCTATTTCTTGCTCTTTCCTATTTACTGTTCTTAAGACTTACCATTGATAATTTACGCAAGTAAACATGGAACCAATCGCTAAATAAAATCGTCTTAATGACAAGAACCCAATGGCCATGCAACAATTAATCTATACGCCAATTATTCTTCTTCCATGAATAATTGGCGCCACAGGAAAACAGGAGGTATATATGCTGCGGATTATTAAGATTAAACCAACAAACCTTGTTCTATTTGCCTTTTTATTACTACTTTTACTTACAATTGCCAGTTGCATTGGTTCGAATTCTAGTCCTGTTTCAAAAAGTGGATCGCGCCAGAATGTTATCGAGGTAACTGGTGAAGGAAAATCCTACGTGCCTGCAGATGAGGTATCCATCTCTTTCACAATCCGTACAATTAGAAACACCTCATCCCGTGCCATGATTGACAACAATACAGTTGCAAATAAGATCCTTACAGCTATCAAAAACTCAGGTCTTTCTGCATCAGAAATAAAGACCGGGAGTATATCGCTTACGCCACAATACCAATACAAGGAAGGGCGTGCCCCCAAAATATCAAATTACGTAGCGGAAAATCGAGTCATAATAAAGACTAAGAAACTTAACAAAATTGCAAGCATTATCGACGCTGCAACAACCTCTGGCGCCAATGAGGTCTCCGAGCTACGGTTTCAACTTAGCGAGGATAATAAATTTAAGCAGAACAATCTTAAACTTGCCGTAAGCGATGCACGCAAAAAGGCTAGTATACTTGCTAAATCACTTAATCAGAACGTGGGCAGAGCTTTAGTAATAAGCGAAAAAACCATCCCGGCTCCCTATCCTCCCTATCCAATCGAGTATGGTGGCTACAGATCAATTGCAATAAAAAGCGCTGTAGCTGATTTACCACCAATCGTGCCACCTTCTGACATCGAAATCACAACACAAGTCAGCGTAATTTTTGAGCTTCGCTAGTAGAAAAGGTCAATTTATTGGTAAGATTTGCAAATGGTTGTTAATCATACGTTAACATGCCTAGCCTTTTATTATGGTGTATACTATAATATAACATCACAGGTAGCAGACCTTAAATAGTAACCAATAGTAAACTATTAGTGAACGTTAATTTTTTATTGACACTCAATTGGATTTATATTTAAAGGATTGCAATATCTATGGCTACCAACCACCGCTGGCACCGCCGCCGCCACTTCGCCCGCCGCCAAAGCCACCAAAACCACCGCCATGTGAACTGCCACCTGGGCCCCAATGACCCCCTGCCCACCATGGGATGGGAAGTACTCCTTCCTCATCTCCTTCATTATAGCGGTGTTTTTTATACTCCTGATAAGCGCGAGAAACCACGTAATCAAATAAAAGCCCAAGGGGAACAAGAATGGCCATTGCAATTATTCCAACAATAACTGAGAATAGCATAAGTACAAGGCCTGCAATGCCACCCAACAAACCACCAAGCCACCAGCTTTTTGTGCGACCAAGAACAGAAACCAACCATTGGAAGACAAAAAATATTAAGAAAAACCCCAGGTAAAGAAGCTGAGAGATATCGAAACCCCTTTTGTATCCGATTCTTTCTGCTGGTTGCTCCGGAATCACCTCTTCGCCCGAAATCGTCTTTATTATGGCATCGATTCCATTGGCTATGCCCTGATTAAAATTGCCGGCCTTAAATGCAGGCGAGATAATTCTTGAGATAATTTCGTAGGACTGGGCATCGGTTAGATTTGGTTCAAGCCCATAGCCAACCTCGATTCTAATCTTTCGCTCTTCTTTGGCCACAAGCAGCAAAACGCCGTTATCCTTGCCTTTCTTTCCAATTTTCCACTTTTCAAAAAGCCTGACTGCAAAATCCTCGACCGTTGTTTCTTGAAGATTGCGCACAGTAACAACTACTATCTCGTTTCCAGATTGCTTTTCATAGGACTGCAACTTACGCTCAAGGATATTTTTTTCTTGCTGTGAAAGCAAGCTAGCAAAATCATTAACGTAACCGACTGGCTGCGGTAGGTCAAGTTTGGCCAAAGCTAAGCTTGGACCAGAGACTACGATAGCAAGTGCAATAATGAAGGGTATAATGAATGTCTTTGTTTTTCTATTCATTTCCTAGGTCAACCTCTGGTGCTTTTTCCGCTCCAGCTTCGCTTCTAAAATATGGTTTTTCGCCAAATCCATGTAGATTTGCAAAAATTAAGCCCGGGAATCTCTTAATGCTCGTATTGTATTCCCGCACCATGTCGTTATAGCGGCGTCGCTCAACTGATATGCGATTCTCAGTTCCTTCAATTTGCACCATAAGCTGCTGAATGGTCTCATTTGATCTTAATTGCGGATAATTTTCCACTATTACTAAGAGGCGGGCCAGCGCTGATTCAAGCTGGTTTGCCGCCCTTACCCGTTGTTGCATTGTTGTTGCTCCAGCGTATCTAGTGCGTGCTTCAGCTATAGCCCCAAATATCTTCTGCTCCTGCTTTAACGTGCCTTTTGTTGCAGCGACAAGATTTGGTATTAGATCAAACCTGCGCTGATACTGCGCCTCAACTTGAGCCCATTGGTTGTCAACTGCCTGGCTTTTGCTTACAAAAGAGTTATAAAATCCAACAATGGTTGCCCCAGCAACTGCTAGCAAAATTACTAGAACTATAATGGCTCCAATAATGCCCTTTTTCATCTAGCACGTCTCCTTTAATGTTTAAGTCTCCTTTAATGTTTAATACAGAAACAGCCTTGCAATCTGCTTAAAGCTTCACCCATATCTTCTCTCTTTTTTCAAACAAAAACAAGATTTTCCGCCGAGCCAAACGAGATATGTGCGAAAGAGGTAGCTTAAACTACGCAGCACCAAAGATCTTATATACATCTTCACTTACTGGCAATGAAGCAATCGAGCCACGACCTGCCATCTTTAATCCAGCAGTAATATTTCCAAGTCTTGCAGCTTCAAATACATCAAAGCCCCGCGATAATCCGTGAAGAAATGCTCCGATAAACGCTTCTTTAGAACCAAAACTGCCTACGACTTGCTCTGGACTATACGCACCAACAGCTCCAATCATACCGGAGTGTCGTTCACCAACAATACACTCTTTTTGGGGACTGTAAAGAGCAATTACCCTTATCCCCTGTTGCCATAAGTCCTTAATAAGTTCATCGGGGCTAGTAACCCCTGTAATGATCATAGCATCATATGGATGTTCGAAAAATAGAATATCGATATATGGTAATACTTCCTGGAAGGCTTTCCTTGCTTCTTCTTCCGACCAGAGATTGGCGTTATAATGCGGGCTATAAGAAACCATGCCTGTCTTGTTCACTTTTACTAAACGGCATGCTTCAAGCACTGCACCTCGAGAGCTATTTGAGATTGCTTGGCCTATACCAGAAACATATAGGTACCTAGCAGCAGAAATGTATTCTGTTTCAAGGTCGTCAACGGAGATGGTGGCGGCAGCGCTATTATCGCGATAATAAGCTAAGTCAAGACCGTCCCCCTCAAATTCAGAAATAAAGTATATGCCATTCTTTCGCTGAGGAATTACCTTTACCATTGAGAGATTGATCCGCTCTCTAAGCATGTTCTGTAGCAAAAAAGGGGCAAAATGATCTTCTCCGATTCTTGTGATACACCCGGTTCTTGAGCCTAGTCTAGTTGCTGCTGCCAATACATTTAGCGTATCCCCTCCATATGATTTAAAAAATAACTCAGTATCCTGGAAAGATCTGTCGCTGTAGAATTCGACCATGCATTCACCAATTGAAACAATATCAAACTCCACTGATACCCACCACCAAACAAAATGGCTGTAAACTATTAGTTTCCAGCCGTCATTTTATAGATAACAACAAAAGTAATTGACTTCATGCTTAAGCCTGTCCAAAACATAAGCATTGCCCATGCTCATATGCCCGCATTTTCTCTAAAATAAACCGTGAGATTGCTTGTCAATAAAGCGAACCTATAGCATAGCTTTGTTTGACCAGTGAACCTTAAGTGTCTTAAGTGTGTTAAGTGTCTTAAGCATATTAAGCATCTTAAAAACCTGCCATTGACCCCGAACTAAGCAGTACAAGCAAGACAAAAAGGCAGACAAGTTGCCTCAATGCATACCTTTCGATATGCTATAAACGGCTATACTAATTTAATTTTGGAGAAAAACATGGATGTCGGGTCTTTAATAAAGTCTTTAAATGCCACACAGCTGGTCCTACCTTTAGCGCTAGCAATAGCTGGATTTCCTGTTGGACTAATTTTTGAAAGGTTAGTCCTAACGAGATTCAAGAAAACAGCAGCCCAAACAAAGTGGGAGATTGATGATATCGTCATCTCATCCCTACGCGGCGTGACAACCGTTTGGTTTGTAGCTGCAGGTTTTTACGGAGCTATTCTAACCACCTCGATGAGTCAAGGACTGCAAGTTCGCTTTGAGAAAGCCCTGTTAGTAGCTGTTATCTTATCTGTAACGCTAATGATGGCAAAGATTTCAGTTGGGCTTGTAAACCTTTATACAAAAAGAGTTGAGGGGATTCTTCCCTCAACCTCGATTTTTGCGAATCTAACAAGGATTCTAGTTTTTATTGTAGGCGTCCTGGTTGTTTTTGCATCCCTGGATATCAATATAACGCCCATATTGACAGCTTTGGGTGTTGGCGGTCTTGCAGTTGCCTTGGCACTTCAGGATACTTTATCAAATCTTTTTTCTGGACTCCACATACTCGCATCAAGGCAAGTAAAACCAGGAGATTATATAAAGCTTGACAGTGGCGTTGAAGGATACGTCGTGGATGTAACCTGGCGAAATACGGTAATCAGGGGGATATCAGATAATATCACAGTCATTCCCAACTCTAAACTGGCATCTGCTATCATCACAAACTACGACTTAGAAAACAGCGAATATGCCGTTCCTGTCCAAGTTGGTGTAAGCTATGATAGTGACCTTGAGAGGGTTGAAAAAGTAACGATCGAGGTTGCAAAAGAGGTTATGCGGGAAATTCCAGGCGGGGTTCCAGAATTCGAGCCTGCCGTTCGTTATCACACCTTTGGTG
>JASEIR010000131.1 GCA_030017355.1 Actinomycetota bacterium | reverse complement strand
CCCAGGGTTTCCAGTCCTTCAGACCTACAGTTCACCAGGACTGCGGCCCTTTTAAAGGCCTTGATTTTTAATTTTTCATTTTGAATTTACGGGCTTAAGCTTAATCCTAGCTGACTGTTATCTCCGAATTTTAAGGTATTGATTCTGCGACGCCCCAATCTATTTGTTAAGCTGATAGACATAGGCAAGAATCTCTGCAACCGCTTTGTATAGATTGTAAGGAATCTCTTGACCGATTTCCACGGATTTATAAAGTGCTTGCGCAAGCACTTTATCTTCTACAATAGGAACGTTATTTTCCTTGGCGATCTCCCTGATTCTTTCTGCAACTAAGCGTTGGCCTTTTGCCACAACTTTAGGTGCATTCATCGTTTCAGCATCATATTTTATTGCAACAGCTAATTTTACTGGGTTTGTAATGACTACATCTGCTTCTGCCACGGCCTGCATCATTCTTCTTGTGGCTATTTCCATTTGCTTTCGTTTTATCTTTGCCTTAATCTGGGGATCACCTTCAGATTGCTTAAGTTCCTCTTTTACCTCCTGCTTAGTCATCCTTATGCTTTTCTCAAAGCTGTACCGTTGAAATGCATAGTCAAATGCCGCGATGATTAATAGAGCAATTCCTGTTTTAATGCCAATTTCATATGTTATTGAGCCAAATGTAGCTAGCATATGCCAGATGTCCATGTCCATGGTAAGAATCATCTCAGGATAACGGTCTTTTATGACTAGATATGCAATATAACCAACCACCACTATCTTGATTATGGACTTTAAAAGTTCGACTAAAGCTCTGGCAGAAAAAAGTCTTGAAATGCCAGATATAGGATCAATCTTTTTTAGATCAGGGACAAGAGGTTTTGGAGTAAATAAGAAGCCGATTTGGGCAATACTTGCAGTTATACCAACCAATAGGGCAATAGCAGTTATTGGTAGAATAGTTTTTAAGAAGAACAATGAAAGATTAAGCATAAGATCTGAGATTACCTTGTCGTTTATTTCGATGGAGGATGGATTTGATAAGAAGAACCGCATAAGATCGCTTAAGCTCTCATATATACCTTGGCCAAATGATTTTATGGCAATAAGAATTGCTAAAATTATAAGAGCAGAGTTAACCTCCATGCTCCTTGCAACTTGGCCCTTCTTTCTTACTTCTGATCTTCGCTTAGGTGTTGCCTTTTCTGTTCTTGATCCTCTATCCATAGTATTTAAAGCCCCTATCTGATCGATCTAAGCAGTTGCTCAGGCATCTGACCAAAAATTCTCTCAACATATACAAAGAAAAAGGTAAGCATAGCAATAAGGGTTGCAAAGGCTATAGCAATTTTTAGCGGTATTCCAACTATAAAGACGTTCATTTGCGGGACTGTTCTTGCGACAATACCAATAGCAAGGTCAGTTATAAATAAAACTCCAATTGCTGGCCCGCCAATTTTTAAACCAATGATAAACATATTAACAACCATATTGATAAAGTTGCCAGTAACTGCAGGTGTAAAAGCAAATGTTGTAAGCGGAACTATATCAAAGCTTTTGTCAAGAGCTGTCAGCAAAAAGTAGTGGCCATTTATGGCTAGGAAAACAAGCAAAGCAAGGAGATTTTTAAACTGGCCAATGAGAGATATCGATATGTTGCTTAAAGGGTCGATAACATTTACCATACCAAAACCCATTTGGAAATCGATTATCTGTCCTGCAAGTAAAAATCCCATAAAAACCATACTTGCCGTAAAGCCTATAATTGCTCCCACGGTAAATTCTTTTGCAATTAGGAGAGCATAGTTGATCATGTTAATTGATGGGCTTATGTTAGGGCTTGCAACAAAAGGAAATAGTGCTAATGATGTCATCAAAGCCAGGCCAATTTTTACCTGGACAGGGATGTTTCGGTTTCCTAGGATTGGAGCTAGGAAAAATACGCCTGAAACACGGGTTAGCACGAGCAAAAATGTTAATAAGTGTTTGCCGTCAGGCTGCAATATGTCCATCCCACACCGTTCCTCACTTGAGGTAATTTGGTAGGTTAACAAATAGATTGGTTGTAAAGCTAACTATAAGGTTAAGCATCCAGGAGCCAAAAAGCGCAAGGGCAAGTATGGTTGCAAGAACCTTCGGGATAAAGGTCAAAGTAAATTCCTGTATTTGCGTTACTGCTTGCAGGATGCTAACCACCAAACCGGCAACCAAGCTGAAAAGGAGAATTGGAAGCGAGATCTGAAGTGTAAGTACCAACGCATTTCTTCCAAGCTCCATCGCCAGGGCATCTGTCATATCTCTCACTCCTTCAATTAGTTAAACCCCATAACTAGTGCTCTTGTAACAAGGTGCCAGCCATCAACTAGAACGAAAAGCAGTATCTTAAGTGGCAGCGATATCATAACCGGTGGCACCATTAGCATACCCATAGACATAAGGACACTAGCAACC
This sequence comes from Actinomycetota bacterium, assembly GCA_030017355.1. GTDB lineage: Bacteria > Actinomycetota > Aquicultoria > Aquicultorales > Aquicultoraceae > JASEIR01. Next base: position 4,076 of record JASEIR010000131.1, on the reverse strand, counting down.
ACCATGTCGATTATTAGAAACGGTATAAAGATTAGAAAACCAATTATAAACGCAGCCCGAAGCTCGCTAATTATAAAGGAGGGTATCAACACATATGTAGGCACGTCTGCTCTTGTTTTTGGGCGTTTGATCTTCGCTAAATGAACGAAAAGAGCCAGGTCTTTTTCTCGCGTTTGTTTAAACATAAATTCTCTAATCGGCTCGGATGCTCTTTCATATGCTTGCTCGTATGTTATGCTGTTGTTTGTATATGGCTTGATTGCATTATCATTGATTTGGGCAAAAATCGGAGCCATCACGAAAAAAGTTAGGAAAAGAGCTAGGCCGATTAACACCTGCGTTGGGGGAATTTGCTGAGTGCCTAGCGCATTTCTTATAAAAGCAAGGACAATGACTATTCTTGTAAAAGATGTGACCATTATTAAAAGTGCAGGCGCAAGTGTCAAAACGGTAAGTAGTAGAAGAACTTGAAGACTTACCGCTACATCCTGCGGGCTTTTAGCGGATTCAACACCGAATGAGAGCTTTGGCAGAGGAAAATTAGGAGCAGCAGGCTCGGCAGATACATAACCCATCATCACTGTAATCAAGAGAGCAATGACTAATATGCTTACCTTCAAACAAAATCTCAAACGAGGTGAAGCACTAGTCATCGATTTTGCTCACCTCTGTCACTTGAGTCTGGTTTTGGCCGGCTTCGTTTGCTATCCTGATTTTTGATATCCTCTAACAGCTTACTTATGTTTTCTCCGGTTGCGCGCAAGCTATCTTTCCAGTGCATGCTGTTTTCGTCTGCTCTAGTGTGGGTGTTTACATAATTCTCAGAACTATATGAAGATGTGCTGGAAAACCGCTTGGTAAACCGCCTGAGATAGACCTGAAATGGCTTAAGTGGCTGTGGCTTTTGCAAAGCAACTTGTTTTAACGCATCTACCTGCTCGGGATTCACAAATTCCGAAAGAAGGTTTATATTATTCCCGCTTAACCCCAGAGCTAGAACCTTGCCGGCTATTTCGACAAGGCATATAGCTTTACCAGGAGCAAGATACCTGATATCAAGAATATTTATTAGCTCCTGCCCTCCGCCAGCAAATGTATTGTACTTAGTTGTAAAAATCTTGACGCCATAAATGGCTAGAAAGCCAATAGCAAGGACAACAATTAGATAGAATAAATACTTGATTACATCCAGTACCGAAAAAAGAAACTGGACAAAAGTATTGCGTTTTTCCTTCGGCTTGCCTGGGTCCTCATAGTCATCTAGCTGAAGTTTCTCACTTGCCTCCTTTGATGAAGAAGTAAGCTTCTGGGCGGCCCCATCTTTCTTGCTATCTTTGGTCAAAGCCCCAGCATTATCCGTGCTTTCCTTACTGGCAACAGAGAAACCTGTAACGGTGGAGTCTCTTGATGGGGGCTCTGAAGTAACAGGCTTACTAATTGCTTTGCCCTCGTTTTGACTAGTTGAGGGATTTATTGGTTCTGCAACAGAGTGGCCTGTAAGATAGACAACAAAAAGAAGAACGAGTAATAATATAATGGTTTTTCTGGCCCTATCGGCATTCATGGCTACTTATCCTGCTTCCTTCAATCTTTAAATTCTGCCGTAAATTTTTAAGTGACTCTGGTATATTTTTGCTTTTACTATAGATTATCTAGTTTTAATTAGAGATGCTAGCAGTAGCAAAATAAGCACTGCCATCGTTATAAATATCCCAGAATTAACTTACTAATGCAAGCACCATACGCTTGTGCTTAGGCCCTTAAGCAAACTATAGGACTAACAAGCCTTTTCCTAAACCCATAGTATCACCCAGACGATTAGTTAACCCAAAGGTAAGAAATGCCAGAGTTCTAATTGTGTGGCAAGATTCGCTAAAGAGGCTCAGGATTGGGACGATACAATAAGTATTCATAGAGCCCAGGCGTCATAAAGGAGGTTTTAATTATGGGTGTAGAGCGAAGCTCTGAGCAATACCAATTGGTGGTATTTGAGGTCGGCAGTGAGTCGTTTGGCATTGATATATCGCTAGTTCAAGAAATAATAAGGCTTCAGCCAATTACTGAGGTACCAAAGGCTCCAATGTATGTCAAGGGTGTAATCAATTTAAGGGGTAAAGTAATCCCCGTAGTTGATTTAAGGGAAAGATTTGGCTTTGCCGTTAACGAAGAGACAAAAGCCACCCGTATTGTAGTCGTAAACGTTCTTGGAAATACTGTGGGCATGATTGTCGACGCAGTATCTGAGGTATTAAGGCTTTCATCAGATGCAATTGAGCCGCCGTCAACCATTATTGAAAGCGTTGGTTCGCAATACTTAAAAGGCATAGGAAAAGTTGAAGACAGATTAGTAATGCTGCTTGATCTAAGCAAGCTACTGGTTGAGATGGGAGCAACTCCAATTAATGAGATGGAGGACCTTTCGCAAGTTGCATAGCTTGCTGCTTTAATAAAAAGCTCTTTAACTTACAAGTTGCTTTGCTTGTAGGCTCGTAGATTGTGGGAGTAACCATGGACCTAGTATTTGATGCTTCACCTGAAGATCTAAAGGTATTTATTCAAGAAGCAGAAGAGTTAATACAACAGCTTGATGATAATATTCTTCGCTTGGAAAAAGAAGGCCATGATCCAGAACTCATACAAGAGATATTTCGTGCTGCCCATACATTGAAGGGCTCCTCAGGAATGTTAGGGCACGAGCGAATGGCCGAACTTACGCATGCTGTAGAGACTCTATTCGACAAACTCAGGAAAAATGAACTGGTGATTACAACAGAGCTCGTAGACCTTCTACTTAATTGCGTTGACGCATTAAAAGCTCTTAAAAATGAATGTGTGACACTAAAAGCAAGCGACGTTGAAGTTGGAGTTCTATGCCAGAAAATCCAAGCGTTTTCAAATGGTACTTCTCAAGACCAAAAGGTTAAAGAGAATCCTTTAGCTTTATCTCTTGATCAAGATGAAATACACATGATAAATAGAGCGGAAATCGCAGGCCAACAAGCTTTTCTTGTCAGTGTTACCGTAGCAAGTGATTGCCCAATGCCTTCGGTAAGGCTTTACCAGGTAGTTGAAGAACTGCAGTCGCTTGGCAAAATTATTAAGTCTAACCCAGATATTAAAACCATAGAAAGCGGAGATTGCGGTTTTAGCGCAGAGATAGTTTTTGTCTCCAGCGAAGATCAGACAAGAATAGAGAGTGTTATTAAAGCCGTATCTGAACTATCTGCATGCACTATAAGGCCGTATCAGATGGAAACTATGCAGGAGAAAGATTCTGACGCGGAAACTAGCGACGAAGCAGTTGTTGATGAGAGAGTAGCGGATTTAGGCCCTGCAGCTCGTGGGAAGAGCCCGCAGGAAATTAAGCAGATGAAATCGTCAGCTGTTAAAACTGTAAGAGTTGACGTTGAAAGGCTTGATCACTTGATGAACTTAGTGGGCGAATTAGTTATTGGAAAGACAAGGCTTCTGCAGATTGGTGCTGAGCTTGCAGATAACGGCCGCTATGACGAAATAAGCGGAACATTAAATGAGGTTACAGCGCAGATTGGGCAGATAACAAATGAGCTTCAGGAAGAAGTAATGCGTGCAAGAATGCTTCCTATTGAGCAAGTGTTCAACAAATTCCCAAGGCTAGTCAGAGATCTAGCTCGAAATACTGGCAAGGAAATAAATTTTGTTATCAAAGGACAAGAAACAGAGATCGACCGGTCTGTTTTAGAAGAGATAAGCGACCCACTAATTCATATATTAAGAAATGCTATCGACCATGGTATTGAGCTGCCTAATGAGAGGAAAAAGGCTGGGAAGCCAGCTCAAGGCAATATTTATCTCTGCGCTAGGAATGAAGAGAACTATATAGTAGTAGAGGTTATAGATGATGGCCGGGGCATGGATCCGCAAAAGCTAAGACAAAAAGCTATTAGAAGAGGATTTATAACGCCGGAGGCAGCAGAGAAGATGAGTGATCGAGATGCCTTTGAGCTTATATTCCTATCTGGCTTTAGCACGGCAGAGCGCGTTTCTGAAATATCTGGTCGAGGCGTTGGTATGGATGTTGTAAGGAACAATATAAA
>JASEIR010000130.1 GCA_030017355.1 Actinomycetota bacterium | reverse complement strand
GGGATTGTATGAGACCCCTCAAGGGGGAGGGGATTGTATGAGACCCCTCAAGGGGGAGGGGATTTTAGCAGGTCTCCGGTCCCCGGTCCTTTATAGCGGCGGTCGGCGGTCTGCGATCAGGCTCCGAAGGAGCCTATAGCGGCGGTCGGCGGTCAGTGGTCGTTTTTTGCCGGTCTCCAGTCTCTGGTCTGCTTTTATGCTAGTCTCTCGTCTCCGGTCAGGCTCCGAAGGAGCTTATAGCGGCGGTCGGCGGTCAGGCTCCAAAGGAGCCTATAACGGCGGTCGGCGGTCTGCCGTCGGCGGTCGTTCTGCCTCAGATCTAGCCTCTGATTTCTGCCAGCTTCTCTGATAGCTGTGTGAACCTTTCCTGAACCCGGTTATTTTTTACAGCTATAGCCAGCGCCTTTTTGCTCCCAACAATTATAACTAGTCTTTTACCTCTTGTTATAGCTGTGTATAAAAGATTTCTCTGCAACATCATGTAGTGCTGTGTGTGGAATGGAATTATAACAACTGGATACTCACTGCCCTGTGATTTATGAATCGAACAAGCATATGCCAAGATAAGCTCATCAAGATCAGAGTAATCGTAAACCACAATCCTGCCATCAAAATTTACCCTTACCTCTCGTTCAATTTGATCAATTGAAAGTATTTTGCCAATGTCCCCGTTGTAAACATCAAGATCATAGTTATTGCGAATTTGCATTACCCTATCGCCTTTGCGAAAAATCCGATTGCCGCGCATCAGCGATTCTTTGGACGGATTTATAACATCCTGCAGAACTTTATTTAGATTAGCAGCGCCAATCAAGCCCATATGCATGGGTGTAAGAACTTGAATGTCATCAACAGAGAATCTGAAGCGCCCTGGAACCCACTTCGTAACCAGCAGCTTTATGGTATTTAAAATATCCTCTGGGTCCTCCCTCTCGAAGAAGTAAAAGTCGCTTTGCCCAGATTTTGACCGTGTATATGGCATCTGTCCTGAATTTATACGATGTGCGTTTACAACAACCAAACTTTCTTTAGCTTGCCTGAATATTTCATTTAAACAAACAACCTCCAGACAATCGGATGATATTACGTCCTTCAGTACATTTCCTGGTCCCACAGATGGAAGCTGGTCAACATCACCAACCAAAATCACTCGAGCCGCTGGAGGTACAGCCTTTAGCAAGTTATAGAAAAGCACAATATCAATCATAGAAACTTCGTCTAGAATCAGCACGTCTACTTCCAGAGGGTTTTCTTCGTTTACTTCAAATTCCATGGTTTTTGGGCTAAAGCTTAAAAGACGATGAATGGTTTTTGCCTCCATGCCCGTAGCCTCGCTAAGCCTTTTGGCTGCCCGCCCTGTTGGAGCTGCTAATAGAACTTGCTTGCCCTTAGCTTTTAGTATCTGGATAATTCCTTTTATTAGCGTTGTTTTTCCTGTTCCTGGTCCGCCTGTTACAACCATCATCTTACTAGAGATAGCGCATCGAATTGCATCTTTCTGCCTAGCTGCAAGTTTGATGCCATGTTTTTGCTCAAACCACGCAATTGCCTTTTCGACGTCAATTTCGAGAGTTTCTGCCTTATATGACAAGAGCTCTTTAATTTTTCTAACCACTCCCGTCTCGCAGGCATGAAGCGAGCGCAAATACACTAGCTCATCGGGCACAGAACTATCTTGTAAATCAAAGATAAGCTGCTCGTAATTTTCATTTTCTGCAGGGACTCCATATCCTGCCTCCACAGCTATTAAGCCCTGTTTCAGCAGAGAATCAATTGCCATGTTGACAAGCGACTCATCAATTTCAAGGATTTTTGTCGCGCGCTCAACAAGCATTTTCCTTGGATAGCAAACATGCCCCTCATCCCCAATCTCACCAAGTACATGAAGCACACCGGCCTCCGCTCTTCTTGGCGATGTAAGCTCTATGCCTAGGTTTGCTGCTATCTTATCAGCCGTTTTAAAGCCTATCCCAAATATATCAACTGCAAGGCGATAGGGATTTTCGCTTACAATGTCTATAGATTGATTTCCGTACTGCTTGTAGATCTTGATGGCATAGGTTGTTGTTACGCCATGTGATTGCAGAAAAAGCATAACTTCTTTTATCTCTTTCTGCTCTTGCCAAGCCTTGCAGATGCGCTCAACACGAATCTTACCTATTCCCTCAACCTCAGTTAACCTCTCTGGCTGCTTTTCAATAATCTCTAATGTCTCAAGTCCAAAGCACTTCACCATACGCGATGCCATGACAGGGCCTATGCCCTTTATTAGGCCAGAGCCCAGGTACTTCTCTATTCCCACAAGCGTTGCTGGCTTAACAGTTGTATATGACTCAACCTTGAACTGCTCGCCGTATTTGCGGTCACTTACCCAAAACCCTCTAAGTCTAACACTCTCCCCTGGTTGAACGCCTAAGAGATTTCCCACTGCAGTTACAAGATCGCGCTGGCCTCGTACACTAAGACGCACAACGCTCCAGCCATTTTCCTCGTTTACATAGACAAAATGCTCAACAATTCCTTCCAGTGTTGAGATTTTATCGCTAACTAAAGAGCCGCGCCCTAAATTATTAAGCTTTCCAAATGACATTTGATCATGACTCATTTGTTTACCAGCCGCCAATCTCCTGCATTCCAAAGCGGTCCCTCGAGAAACACATTATCTTGTATCCCTCTTACCCTCTTATCGTAAGCTAAAAGCTGCTGATGCCGATAAAGGGGAATGATAACTAAATCATTGCTTAACTTATCCTGTATATTGCGGATATGCCAGCTTTTCTCATCCTCAAAAATCATGTGGTCAATTTGTTTAAGTACATTTAGTAATTCACTATTTGTATAGCTGTAATAGGACCAATTACCTGATGTGGTTTGATATTCAGTAAAAAGAAAGCTTAATCTTGGTTGTGGTGATTCAAGCCATGCCCACATAGCAATTTCATAATTTTTGCTTGGAAGCCATATATTAAATAGCTTTTTCGCATCTGTATTTTTTATCCGCAGCTTAATTCCAACCATCTCAAAATTATCTTTTATTATGCGCTCAACTCTCTCTCTTGTTTTGTCCCCTGCTGTTGTAGTTATAGTAACTTCAAGTGGTTTACCGTCTTTGGCAAAAATTCCATCTACACCGGCTCTGTAACCAGCTTTTCGCAAATATTCTCTAGCTGTCTTGATATCCAGACGGTATTTTCCCCAGGCCGGTGCGTAGAAAGGTTTTTGCTCGGGCATAATAACGCTATCTAAAACCTGCTCATTACCAATTGCCGCAGCCGCTATTCTCTTCCTATCAATTGTATATGCAATAGCTTTTCGTATGTTAATATCCGCCAATACTGGATTTGCCAGATTTATGGCAAGCTGCTCCCACACCATACTTGGGCTTATCTCAATTTGCTTGCCCTCGATTTTTTTTAGCTTTTCAACCGTCTCAAGTTGAAAGGGCGGAAAAATTACGTCAAGTTCGCCTTTTGCAAAACAAGATAGCTGTTTGTTTATATCTGGAACGAACTTGAAAGTGATATCTTTAATATATGGCTTTCTTCCCCAGAACCGCTTGTTTGCAGTAATTACAAGGCTGTCTCCATGCTTCCATGATTTGAACTGGTATGGGCCGCTCGCAAATGGAAGGATATCATTAATTGCTTCATTGAAATTCTGATTTTCAAGTAAATGCTTGGGTAGTACTGGATTCATAACCGAGAAAAGGTCTTTATAATTTGCATAGGGTTCTTTGAAAACTATCCTAACAGTTTTTTTATAAGGGGTGTCAATGCGCTCAATCTTATCATATCCGGAACGATCAGCAATTTTATACCTTCCATCCATAATCACTTGCCAAGTAAACTTTATATCGTCTGCTGTGATTGGAGTGCCATCACTCCAGACAGCATTTTCTCTGATGTTGTATATAACAGTAAACGGATTTTCTGTTACAAGCCCATTTTCAAGCGTAGGCACCTGTTCCGCGATTCGCGGCACATATCTTAGGTCTGGAGTTACAGCTAGTAATCCCCAAAGGATATTTGATGTTACAATTTTTGTTGCTATGGGTGTTTCGTTGGAGAGATATGGATTGAGGGTTTTTGGCTCTTGGCTACAGCCAACCACAACATTGATTATGTTAGCAGGCTTTTTGGAACCGATAAGGGCAGCCCGCAAATTCTGCTTAATGCCCGGATAGGAAAAATAAGCTCCGGTAGCCGCCAACGTAAGTATTATAACCAAAACAAGCAAATAGTGCCTTGATAGTTTAACCATCCCTGGCTCTCCTAAGAACAAGTGATATTAGCTGGATTATAGCTTCTGATTAAGTAAGGTAGAAGTGTATCCATATTAAAAAGCGCCCAAACGGGCGCTTTTGCTTCTTAATTCACCAATATAATTTCTCAATTCACCAATATAATAAATAAGTTAGGCTTACAGTCCGCCTCTTTGGCTTACATAGTATAGAATTAGCGAAGTTATACCAAAACCAGAGGCCAAGCCAACTGTTATGCGATTTAAATTCTTTTCAATTATGCTAGTTCCAGAAAAAGTTGTTGGTAGAGCACCGCCAAATGCACTTGACAGACCTGTACCCCTTCCAGAATGAAGCAAAATAGCAATAATCAACCCTATTGCTAAAATCACATGTAAGATTTCAAGAACTATAATCATGTCAATCTCCTTACGGGACATCTCTAATTTATAACAGTAGAATGATAACACATGCCCAACCAACTAGGCAAATTTGTCTCCAGTCCCCTGTCCTTTATTACGGCGGTTGGCGGTCTGTGGTTGGTGGTCATTCATTCATTTGCCACTCAATCAATGATTTGCCGGTCATCTCCGATGGTTGCTTGATATGCATAACATCTAGAATAGTTGGTGCTACATCAGCAAGGATTCCGTCATTTCTTAGTTTAAAGTGGTCACTTACAATCGCATAAAATGGCACTCTATTTGTTGTGTGCGCAGTAAAAGGCTGATGATGAGCAAAATCTATCATTTTATCAGCATTGCCGTGGTCAGCAGTTATAAAAACAGCACCTCCCTGCGACCTCGCCATCTCTACAATCCTCCCAGTACAGACATCAACCGCCTCTGCAGCCTTCACCGCTGCTTCAAAAACACCTGTGTGCCCAACCATATCGCCATTTGCAAAGTTCACAACAATGAAATCATACTTGCCTGACTTTATAGCATCGACCACAACGTCTGTAACTTCAAAAGCGCTCATCTCAGGTTTTAAGTCGTATGTTGGCACCTTAGGAGAAGGGACCAAAACCCTGTCCTCGCCTTCCTTTGGCGCTTCTTCACCGCCATTAAAAAAGAAGGTTACGTGCGCATACTTTTCCGTTTCGGCAGTGTGCAGTTGCCTTAAATTATGCTCTGCAAGAACATCCGCTAGCACATGTGTAAGCTCCTGAGGTGGAAAGGCTACTACACAGTTCTCAAACGTTATGTCGTATTGGGTCATGCATACAAAGAAAACTTTAGGTGGGTGTACTCCCCTGTTAAAGCTAGTAAAATCCTCCTCGATAAAGGCTCGCGTAATTTCACGTGCTCTGTCCGCCCGGAAATTAAAAAATATTACTGAATCTCCATCCTTAATACGAGGCACGGGCTTGCCAGAATCTTTATCAATAATTACAGTTGGTTCAACAAACTCGTCAACTATGCCTTTCTCGTATGATTGTTCAACTGCCTGGCTTGCGCTATATGCTTGTTCACCTTTAGCATAAACCATTGCATTATACGCTCTTTCAACTCTTTCCCAACGGTTATCTCTATCCATTGCATAGTAACGACCTGCAACCGTTGCAACCTCGCCTAGGTTAACTTCAGCTATCTTCTTATCAAGTTGCTCAAAATATTTAAGAGCACTCTGTGGTGGAACATCACGACCATCAAGAAAAGCATGTATGTATAGCCGCTTAATGCCCTGCATCTTTGCAAGATTAATAAGGGCAAAAAGATGTTCGATATGGGAATGAACACCACCATCCGAGAGAAGACCCATGAGATGAACTGCAGCGCCTTTTTTATTTGCCTGCTCCATAGCCTCTATTAGGGCTTTATTTTTAAAAAAATCACCTTCACGAATGGATTTGCTGATTCTAGTGATTTCTTGGTAAACTATCCTACCTGCCCCTAAGTTTAGATGACCGACCTCGGAATTGCCCATCTGGCCTTCTGGAAGCCCAACTGCTTCTCCTGCAGCCCCAAGCGTCGTAAAAGGGAACTCAATCCTGTAGCGGTCAAGATTTGGCGTATTTGCGGTCTCTATTGCATTTCCGACTTTATCAGGGTTTTCACCCCAACCATCAAGCACACACAGTATAACTGGTTTGGGACGCACATCTTTTTCTGTCTTGTTCAACGCAACGCCTCTCTCTTTCTGAATCTCATAAAGTAGTTGCCCTATTTATGGGGCATACGACCGCCGCTTTAGGCTCCTTCGGAACCTGACCGCCGACCGCCGTTATAGGCTCCTTCGGAGCCTGACCGGAGACGGGAGACCGCCGCTAAAGAAATGCAAAATTCAAAATGCAAAATTGCAATTCAAAATTAAAAATTGATATATAGCTCTA
>JASEIR010000012.1:1352-24517 GCA_030017355.1 Actinomycetota bacterium | reverse complement strand
GATGAATATGTTCCTGATATTGTTCCAACCATCAGCGCAAATGCAAAGTCTTTAAGTGTTTCTCCACCAAAAAGCAGGATAGCGATAATTGGCAGGAGTGTTGTAAGAGATGTATTAATGGACCTCATAAGCACCTGGTTAATAGATTTATTGGCCATAGCAGAGTAGGTTGTCTTAACTATGTTTGTTGAATTTTCTTTTATTCTATGGAATATAACTATCGTGTCATAAAGCGAGTAGCCTAGAATAGTTAGCAGAGCTGCAATCATGTTTGGATTAATCTCCCTGCCAACCAAAGCATAAATACCTGCCGTTATTATTATGTCATGGAATAAGGCTAGAATTGCCGCGACAGACATCTTGAATTCGTAACGAACCGATATAAATATAAGCAAAACAACTATTGCCACTATTAGGGCATATATCGCGCGTTCAGTAATTTGTGACCCCCAGCTTGCATCTACTGTTCTTGTCTTACGATCAATAACCCCGAATTTGCCATTTAGAGCATCAAACAATGCTTTTTCTTCATTTGAAGAAAGTTCCTTGGTTCTAATTAGCATTTCTGAACCGCTACTTTGGGCACCTTGAGGGCCAAATTCGCCAACTGAACGGTGCTCTATTGGTTGTATTACACTTTCTTTATGCCCCAGCTCGATTAAAACAGACCTTACATCTTCTACTGAAACAGCTGTCTTAAATTTTACTGTTGATGCACTGCCACCCTTAAAATCGATGCTGTAATTAAATCCCCGCACTATAACACCAACAAAGCTCAACACAATAAATATCGCTGAGAGCAGGAACCATATTTTTGTTCTTCCAATAAAATCAAAATTAAGCACTCTCAATCACCTCGCTTGTTCCACGCATTCTAACTAGAAATGCGGGGATTTTAACTGGCCAGACCTGAGCCAGCAAGCCCAGTACTGCCCTTGTAAACAGTAACATTGTGATGATGTCAATTACCAGGCCTATTAAAAGAGTTAATGCAAAACCTTTAACCTGGCCAACACCTACAATGAATAGGGAGAGCGCTGCAAACATTGTTACCAGATCTGCATCAAGACTAGTTCTAAAACCATGCCAAAATCCGGATTGGACAGCAGCCCTAAAGCTTTTCTTTGAACGTATTTCTTCCTTAAGGCGTTCGAAGATAATTATCTTTGAATCAGCCGCTATACCAATGCTGATGATAATGCCTGCTATACCTGGCAGTGTAAGTGTCCATCCATAGGCTCGGCCTATAGCTGCAATGACGCCCCATACCAAGGCACCATATACGGACAAACCAATCCAGGTTACTAGGCCGAGTCCTTGATAATACAGAAGCATATATACTGCAACTAAAGCCAAGCCAACAATTCCTGCAATGACACCTGCCCTTAAGGCATCAGCACCAAGAATTGGGCCGACACTAGTCGCCTCGTGTATATCAAGGGTTACTGGAATTGACCCGGTGTTTAAAACAAGTGCAATCTCTTTTGCCTCGTCAATAGAACGAATTCCATTTATCACAGCTTTTCCACTTGGAATCGGCTCATCTATAGTTGGTGCTGTAATTATCTTGTCATCAAGGATTATAGCCAGTCGTTTCTTTACATTTTGTGCTGTAATTTGTGCAAAGATATTTGCACCCTCGTTATTAAAAGAGATGTGTACAATAGGCTGGCTTGAAATCTGACCACCATATGTTGCTTTTGCGTTTGTTATTTTATCACCTGTCAATAAAACCGGCCCTAGGACTTGCTTTCCCTGCTTCTTTAAATCATTTAATTGTTTCATATCAGTAATCGATGAGTACTGATCTGTTACAATAGCGAATTGAAGAACAGCTGGCTTGCCAAGAATTTTCTTTGCTTTATCCGGGTCCTTGACGCCTGGAAGCTGTACTATTATGTTTCTTGCCCCTTCACGCTGAACAATTGGTTCAGCTACACCAAGACCGTCGACTCTTTGGCGCAATACATATTCAGCCTGTTTCATTTTTTCTTCAGTAACCGGTGCCTTGGGCGTATCCTTTGCTACATAGCGAACACTTAAGCCTCCCTTAAGGTCCAGTCCTAGCTTTGTTGATTTATTAACTGGATAAATCAACAAAGCTGAGAGCACAACAAGCAGTGCGACCACACCCAAGGAAATTAGATGTTTTTGTTTATCAGTCAATTCCTTCCCCCCTATAACAACTTCACACCATTTATAACCAAGCCAAACTGGCAGCCAAGGAATTCAGCTGCCCTTCGGCATATTACCATACGAGATAGGAATATTTCAAAATATTCCATTACTTGGCTGATATTTGTATCAATATCTATCTCTAGCTCTATTAGCTTTCTATCGTTATCTACGCGCAAAAAAGACCTTTGTGCAGCAAGATTTACTCTATCATGGATATCTGATGTTAGAGGATTTGGCGTCCGAACCCGACTTCTGTGAACATCTGTTTTATCTGCAAGTATAATTGCAGCAGCAAGAGGACTTGCAGCCACACCATGCTCCTCCTCATGATTGCCTATGGCGTTCATTATAAGAATTATTTCATCGGGAGACATTCCCAAACGCATAAGTATTGATTGAGCCATCATAGCTGCAGCAACGCCGTGAAAGCTCCTGCCAACAGCATTGCCTATGTCATGTAGATAGCCTGCCATACCTGCCAGTTCAGCATCTCTTTCAGGATAACCTAACCTTTTCAAAACATTCATGGCTATATGTGAAACCAGATCGGCATGCCTGAAACCATGCTCTGTGTACCCGATGGCTTCCATGTGTCTATCTGCTTGCGCTATATAAGCCTTTACATAGGGGTCTTCTTTTAATTCTTCTAATGTAACAGGCATAATAAATTCGCTCCGCGTTATTATAAGTTTCTCGCCACTAATGCTGACATTTTAGCCTTATTGTTTAGGATACATAGGAAACCAGCGTCCCCTGATTTTCGCCACTAATGCTGACATTTTAGCAAACACACCACGTAAGAATTTTTATTTTAAAGCTACTCAAGTCATTATACTATTTAGCACACCCGTTGTCAGTGAATTACTTCTGACAACAGATAATATTTTACCGCTTGTTCAGCAATTGGTAAGGATATTATATGGGGAAACAGGACGCCATAGGTCAATACTAAAGGGACAGAGCCCTAGACCCTATCCCTTCTATTTGCTATTAGCTACTCTATTGCATATATTTGCTTGTCACCGCTACCAAAATATATAACTCCTTTGGCAACAAGAGGTGAGGACACTATCATATCGCCAACCTTAAAGCTCCATTTTTTCTTGCCGCTTATACTATCAACTGCATAAAGATTTCCATCATAACTCCCCACATAAACTATACCATCCAATACAGCTGGCGATGATTGAACCATGCCGCCGGTAGCAAATTTCCACTTTTCCTTGCCTGTTTCAACGTCTAAAGCGTAAAGAAATTTGTCATTGCTTCCAAAATATATGGTATCATCCCCTATTGATGGAGATGAAAAAACAAATCCTTTTGTCTTAAAACGCCATATTTCACTTCCAGATGTGGCATTTAGCGCATACATATATCCATCACCACTGCCAAAGTAAACAACCCCCTTATCAACAGCTGGCGAGGAAAATATCATATCTGCAGTTTTAAAACGCCAGAGTAGCTTACCGGTCAATCTATTTAAAGCATAGAAATACTTATCACCACTTCCAAAGTATACAACATCATTTTGAATAGAAGGCGATGATTGCACCATGCCACCGGTTCTGTACTTCCATATTTCCTTTCCTGTTTTTGCATTTAATGCATAGAAAAAGCCGTTGGTGCTGCCGAAATATACTAAATTATCAGCAACAGCTGGAGAAGAATAAACAGCACTAGAGGTATTGAATTGCCACTTTCTAACACCGTCTCGTGCATTCAAAGCATAAAGATTTCCATCATTACTGCCAACATAAACCATACCGTCACTCACGCAAGGTGATGACATAACCATACTTTTGGTCTTAAATTCCCACTTTCTCTCGCCAGTTATAGCGCTTAGTGCATAGACATATGAATCATAACTTCCAGCGTAGATCGTGTCTGTTGAAATTGCGGGCGAAGATGTCACCATATCGCCAGTTTTAAAAGTCCATCTAACGCGCTTAAATATGCTAACACCCTTGGTTCCGATTGAACCGGTATGTTGTTGGTTTATCCGAAACATAGCTACTCTAGGCTGATTTGTTGGTTTATTGAGAAGCAAAATCAATAGAAGAATTATGGAGATTACCGTTATTGATATAATTACAATCTTACTTTTCATACCCTGAAACATCCTCTTATACTTTGCCATCTGCATCTACTGCTACATACTATGCTTTGTGCTATGCCCTGAATCATTGCCGCTAACTTACAGCTGCTATTATGATAGACACTCCAATAGATTACTAAAATAATTTATTTGCAGCAAGCAATATTATAACTGTTTATAACTGTCTGTTTTTATTTCATTCTCATATAGCTCCCAGAAATGTCTTTCCTAAGATATCCTGATATCTCCAAAGACAAAAGAATGGACGACACGTTATGAAGCGGCCAGCCAGACCTGCAGACGATTTCATCAATATGTGTTGGCTCCCAGCCTATCAAGTTTAGAAGCCTCTGTTCTTCAGAAGATAAATTATTTTTATAGCACTTCTTTTCTTGGTCAATACCTAGAACCTCGATTATATCATCAACCGTCTCGACAAGATAAGCACCTTGTTTTATTAACCCGTTTGTACCCCGGCTCATTTCATTTTTGCTGTTCCCCGGAACAGCAAAAACATCGCGCCCGTAATCAAGCGCAAAATCTGCCGTTATAAGGGCACCGCTTTTCTCTCCTGCCTCAACAACTACAACACCTTGGCACAGCCCTGCTATTATTCTATTCCTAGCAGGAAAATTAATAGCTTGTGGGAAAGTATTTGGCGGATATTCTGATATCAATGCACCGTTTGATGCTATTTCTCTATAAAGTTTTTTGTTTTCGGGAGGATATACAACATTAAAACCGCACCCTAAAACACCAAGTGTTAGCCCGCCTGCATTTATTGCGCCCCAGTGAGATGCCGTATCAATTCCGCGAGCCACACCTGATACCACAACTACTCCTACTTCTGCCAAGCCAGCTGCTAACTCCGTTGCTATAGATTTACCAAGCAAAGAAGCACGTCTTGAACCTACAATAGCCACTGCGTTCTCATAATTATGAAGACTTCCTTTTACAAAAACTGCTTTTGGATGGTTAGCTACTTGACGTAAAAGAAAAGGGTATTCCTTATCTTCACTTGTTAATATATAACCGCCCGAGTTTATAAAGTTTAAATATTCTGCCTCCAGATCTATACAGCTTCTGGCCTTTATAGCTTCCAATGCTTTATCTTCTTCAAGACCAATCTCTATCAATCTCTTCTTACTCGCAAACCAAAGCTCTTTTGGACCACCAGCATTTTCTACTAAACCATAAAGTTTGTTAAATATCGCCGGGATCATCTTTAATCCAAGCCAGTATATATGATCACTGCTGGCCATTTTTTCATTTTCCCTTTTGCTTAAATCAACGTTTGCTGTCATAGCTACAAAACAATAGATGGCATCGACTACCGAAATAAAATTTGTAGTTGCTCAATTTATGGGAGACACGACCACCACCTTCATATTTTTAGAAATACTGCCTATCCATCGATCGATACTGTATCGCCTCAGCTACATGCTCAATACCTATAACCTCTTGCTGAGATAAATCAGCAATTGTCCTTGCGACTTTTAGCACTCTTTCATAAGCTCGCCCGCTCAGACCAAGTTTATCAATCGTGCTTTCAAGTAAAGATGTCGCAGAATCGGTTAATATGCAGCACTTCTTAACCTCTCTTGCCTTCATTTGAGCATTAGTTATAGCAGACTTGCTTCCCATATCCTTGAGCCGCTTGTACTGTATCTGCCTGGCCATTCTAATACGTTCTCTTATTGCTGAAGATTTTTCTCCTTCAGGTGACTTAACTAGCTCTTCTTTCGTTAACCTCGGCACTTCAATTTGGATATCTATCCTATCCAATAGTGGCCCAGATATCCGGCCTCTGTATTGCTGGATTTTATACGGACTGCATATACAGTGCTTTGTTTTATCACCTAAAAAGCCACAAATGCATGGATTCATTGACGCGACCAGCATAAACCTTGCAGGATACGTTATTGAGCCTGATGCTCTCGAAATGGTTACTCTTCCTTCTTCCAAAGGTTGTCTAAGTACTTGAAGCACGCTATTTGAAAACTCAGGAAACTCATCTAAGAATAGAACACCATTGTGAGCTAAAGACACTTCACCCGGCCTTGGATGACTTCCTCCGCCTATTAGACCAGCATGGCTAATAGTATGGTGGGGCTCTCTAAATGGTCTTATTGTTATTAAAGATTTTCCTGGTTCAAGCATACCAGCAACCGAGTAAACTTTTGTTACTTCTATTGACTCATCCAAAGTAAGCGGAGGAAGAATAGATGGCAGCCTTGAGGCAAGCATAGTTTTTCCTGACCCTGGCGGCCCTATCATTAAAATATTATGGCCTCCAGCTGCAGCTACTTCTAATGCTCTTTTTGCATGCCCTTGTCCTTTAACTTCTGAGTAATCAAGCGCGTGATAACCATTTTCTGAAATAAGTACACTAGTTTTCAGTGGTTCAAGTGTTATTTCATCTCGTAAGAAGCCGACAACCTGATTTAAATTTTTTACCGGAAGTACATCTATTCCTTTTATTATCGATGCCTCAAGTGCATTTTCCTCTGGAATTATAATCCCTTTTTTCTCATTATATTTTGCGCATGTTGCGATAAGTAGCGATCCATTTATTCGCCTTATTTCTCCTGTTAAAGATAACTCTCCTGCAAAAAGATAGTCGCTGAGCTTGTCATGAGGTATTTGCCCTGTTGCAGCAATTATGCCTATAGCAATTGGTAAATCAAAAACCGGTCCTTCTTTTTTAATATCTGCTGGTGCAAGATTTACAACAACGCGCTTCATTGGAAAATCATACTCAGAATTTGAAATACCGCTTCTAACGCGTTCTTTAGATTCCTGCACAGCAGTATCGGCTAAACCCACAATATTGATAGTTGGTAAACCTAGAAGAACATCTACTTCAACTTCTACCTGTATTGCATCTATGCCAACTACAGCCGCTGAGAATACTTTTGCAAGCATAGCCCCTCCATTATGTGCTATTGTGCAAATGCATAATTGTTATGATAAATGTTCTACGGTTGAAAAGCAAGGGGTTCTATTTAAAATACCAAAGCACTTTTGCAGCTTCGGCTCTGGCTATAGGCCTATAGATGTTTTTTATTTTTATGCTTTTAATCGCTGGGATTATTTGACATAACTTTATAAAATGCCAGAAATTGGGTTCAAGTGCTAGCGTTTTTTTGCCGATAAAAAATATATCGCATCCTTTTAAATGACTGAGTAAAGCATATTCAGCCTATGCGGCCACCACACGGTGGCCCTCGGTCATTTTAGAGCCAATTTTTAGAACCAATTCACATCTTTAAACTCTATTAGAACCTTATTGCCTCAATATGCTCTATTGAGATCGCGACATAACGATGTGCTGCACCTGGCATCTCTTCCTCATGCACTGTTTCCGCAATCGAGGGGGTCGCATCGATCTCAGATACTTCCGCTTTTCCAATCTCTATGATCCGCGGTTCGGTCAGCATAAGAGTTTTTACATTGATTCTCGCAACACGACCTATATAAATACGATTTCTAGTAAATACGTTTGCGGTCATCCCCGCCAAGCCTTCAGATTCGATTATTTCTCTTAACTCGTCATCAGTCATACAATTCACCCCAACGCTTTTTTTACGCTAAATACCCTTTTCTATTTCGTAACGAAACTACAAGGGCGAGAAAGCTATACGTTGCTATGCTCAACAAATCTTAGATTTTAGACCAAAAATCAATAGCGATTTTTTAGTAGTATCTGGTAAGCTATAAGCAATACCTTTACAAATCTTCGTTCGATAATTCTAGGTTTTAGGGGATATTAACATTTCGGGGGTAGTCGACTAATGAAAAATGACGAAATTAAGCCGCATGATTCCGGTGAGCTTTTTCTTCGAATAAACAAGATAATCTTAGCTACAGATGGTTCGATCCCATCCCTTATGGCCACTCAATACGCAATTGCCCTAGCAAGAATCTTTGGAGCAAAAGTCAAGGCTATATTTGTTGACTCGACCGATGAATATCTAGAAGTCAATAGCGATGAAGATATCATCAAAACACGCTACAATAACACAGGCCTTGACCTTGTTGAACAATATGCGATAAGAAATGGTGTTAGCTACGAAACTGAAATTGTTCATGGGGCCATTGCAAAAACTATTATTAAGACAGCGGATGAATATGGAGCCGACCTAATAATCGTAGGTAATACAGGCCGCACTGGTTTAAAACGGCTTGCGCTCGGAAGCGTATCAGAAGCTGTGGTTAAAAACTCACCAATTCCAGTGCTAGTTATTAAAGCTAGCTAGCAGATCCATCTGATGTTCCGCATAACTCCTAAATTGAGCCACTTATTTTACTTATGCACCGCTTACCACTTTTTACTACTTTACAAATGAATAACATATTAAGCTTTATATGGCTGCTTTAAAGCTAGCTATTTAGAAAATTTAGCTAGCTTTTATTAGTGATTGTTAGCCATCCTAATGGGGGCGCTTCTTGCAATGGATATTTTTAACCCTGCTAAAACCGGGAAGCCATTTGAAGTGCAGGAGCTTTTTATAGATATTAAGAAGATATTATTGGCCACCGATGGTTCTAAATCGGCTATAAATGCTACCAAATACGCAGTAGCGCTTGCTAAAGTATTTAATGCAAAGGTTAGAGCAGTTTTTGTAGATAATACTTCAGAATCGCAAAGCCAGCCAAAAATAACAGAAGATACTGTTAAAGAAGGCATAAGCAACACTTTTAATGGCCGCATTGGGCTATCCGTAGCTAAAGAGTATTCCCTGAAAAATAACGTCGAGTATGATGAAAAGGTGGTGACTGGCCACATTTCCAAAAAGATTATTGAAAGTTCTCGGGAGTTTTCTCCCGACCTAATAATTATAGGTAATTCTGAAAAATCCGGAATCAGGCGCTCCCTTGGTAGTGTTGCCGATGCTGTTATGAAAGGTACAGATATACCAGTACTTGTTATAGCTAGTGAGAGATAACAGTATATATTGAAAATTATATAGGCGTTATATAGGCGGTTACGATATATATGGGCAGGTGTTAACTCCCCAATGCTTCTTTAAGCATTTGATGCATTTTGCTTTGCTGAACCTTAAGATAGCTCCCGATAGACCTTAAGGATCCCCATTTAACACCTGCCCATATATATTTTAAAACCTTTCAAAAAGCGCTTTCTTTCAAAAAGCGTTTTCAATGTGGTCGATTTTGACTGAAGGTGAGTCCGACAGCACGGATATAACATCAAACCGAACCGAATCGAACTTATACGAAGAACCTCTGATTGCTAAAAATATTTGAGCAACGTTTCTTATCTTCTCTTGCTTGCGTGGGGTTATTGATTCAAAAGGATAACCATATGATTTATTAAGCCTGGTCTTTACCTCACAAAACACCAAAGTGTTATCCTTAATTGCTATAATATCTATCTCACCTATTTTAGTGCGGAAGTTTCTCTCAACTATCCTAAAGTTTTTTCGCTTTAAATATAGAACTGCAAGGTTTTCACCTGATTCACCAAGTGTCATTATGTTTCATTATTTTATATGGATACTTTCTTTTATTTTCTTTTTCAGCAGAAGCGATTTCATCTGTTCCGAAAGCTCGCAAAGGTCATCAAGCACCTCATTTATTCTTTGCTCTCTATCATCGCTTCTTTGCCTTATTATTGGATTTAAGATTTGTTGAAAGAGCACTGCTTCCTTTTCAGCAAGCGAAGCATACATGCGCAAGTGACGAGCTTCTATACCATATTTACCTAAATCTCGAGCTATAACCATTAACTTTATATCAATAGGCCCGTAGCATTTTCCCTCGTTTGTTCTTATTGTCTGGATTATTCCAAAGCTTTCCAGCATTCTTGCAACATCGACAGATATACCAATGCTGTTTATAGCCTTTTCTACAGGTATCGGACCCTCATCAGGGGCTAAATTTTCCTGTTCATCATTTTTTGAAATCTGCTTTACTTCAGGCGGTATCTGCCCCATGTCCATCATATCAAGATTACGCCTAATCACTTCAAGCGGTAGATACTTTTCCTTTTGCAAGCGTAGCGCAAGTTCCAATCTCTGGATATCTTCTTTCTTGAACTTTCTATAACCACCCGGTGTACGTTCCGGTTTTATAATTTTCTCTTCCTCATAATACCTAACCTTACTTATTGATAGATTTGGATAGCGGGGTTTTAGTTGCTCAACAACCTCACCTATCGTAAAATAATCTCTATTTGCAGGCATATCTTTACTCCTCCCACTCCTCAGATAAGCTCAAAAATACAAGGAATGCGATGTCTTGTTTTTATTTCTTTGACAGAAAGACTAATTTAAATTTGCCAATTTGTAGTTCGTCGTTAGATTTAAGAGCTGTTATTCCTTCTATTCTTTCTTGGTTTACATAAGTGCCATTTAGGCTTCCGACATCCATTATTCCTACCGAATTACCATTAACTATTATCTTAGCATGATGTCTAGAAACCGTTATATCATCAAGGAAGATATCATTTCCAGGGTCCCTTCCAAGCGTTATTTCGGATTTTCCTAAGATGAATTTTTGCCCTACTGATGGCCCCTTTTTTACTATCAGTAATCGCCCTTCAGACTCATTTAACTCTATCTTACCGTATTCTTGCTCAGCATCAGTAGGAGACAGCACGATAGTTGTCTGCATATCTGATTTTGGAATCAGATATGCACCGCAGTTTTGGCATACTTCAGAGCCTTCTTCATTTATACTGCCGCATTTATTGCATTGCATAACCCACCCCTGACTAGGTCAGGTTTTTAGAATATATCCTCTTCGGATACATCTACTTTTGAAACACTTGTCAAACTTCTTGCCAATATCTCGCTTAAGCGGTCAACATCAGCACCGGTTATAATTTCTTTTCCGCCTTCACGCTGCTTCTTCATTCTTGCAACAAGCTCAGCTCTTAGTATATCGATTTTGCCATGAAGGACTCTTCTCCGGAACGATATCCGCTCCTCTTCATCACACAGCTGATCTAGTATCTCCCTTAATTCTTCATCCGTTTTTTCTGAGAGGTCGAGCAAAACATTGTTTAGGTCTAAGTCGCCTTTCATATTCATATACCATCCCTCATTAACTTTCATGTTTGATTATTTATGCGATTCTATAACTGGAAGGTAGAATTCGGTTACTATCTCTATAATCTAAAGATAAACTTGAGAGTTTAAAAAATCCAGTACTTTTTGCAATTTTGAATTATTTTTGTCTCTCATCATTTAATCACATCGCTAGGAAGGCAGCTTAGCCGCGGATGTCTTGCTGCTTCTGCCTCATTAAGTCGCGATATTGCAGTATTATGAGGAGCTTCAAGAATTTTCTCTGGATTGTTTATAGCTTCTTCTGCAATCCTCTCCATTGCCTCAACAAATAGATCCAAGTTTCTTAAGCTTTCAGTCTCAGTTGGTTCAATCATTAACGCTTCATCAACAATAAGAGGGAAGTATATGGTTGGGGGGTGTATATTATAGTCTATTAACCGTTTTGCTATATCTCTTGCTTTTATACCTAATCGCTTTTGCTTGCTAGCTGATAGAACAAACTCGTGCATGCAGGGCACATCATAAGGAAGGTCATAGATTCTTTTTAGTTTATTTTTAAGATAGTTTGCATTTAATACCGATATGTCGCTGACATGATTTAACCCATTTCTTCCAAGCGCTTTTATATAGCAATATGCTTTCACAATTACAGCAAAGTTTCCATAAAAAGCTCTTATTCTTCCTATTGAAAGCGGTCGATCATAGTTCAAATAATACGCATCTAAAACATCGTCTTTCTCTATAACTGGAACAGGTAAGAATGGCTCTAATATCTTGTTTACGCCTACAGGACCAGAACCAGGCCCTCCTCCACCGTGCGGTGTTGAAAATGTTTTATGCAGGTTAAAATGCAAAACATCGAAATCCATATCACCTGGCCTGGATTTTCCAAGAATTGCATTGAGATTAGCTCCGTCACAATAACTTAAAGCCCCAACGGAATGAACCATTTCATTAATTTTTAAAATATTCCTATCGAATATTCCTAGGGTGTTTGGATTAGTTAGGAATATTGCTGCAACTTGATCATCAAGCAGCTTCTCGAGCGCATTAACATCAACACCACCATATTTATCTGAAGGTACTTGTACAACTTTGTACCCAAGCATTGCTGCAGTAGCAGGATTAGTACCATGTGCTGAATCAGGAATTATTACCTTTTGTCTTGGGTTGCCATTATGTTCGTGGTAGGCTCTAATCATCGCAAGACCAGTTAGCTCTCCATGCGCGCCAGCTGCAGGTTGCAAGCTCACTTTTGTAAATCCACCGATCTCTGCCAACCAGTCCGCCAACTCATACATAATCCTTAATGCGCCCTGTACTTGCGATTCATCTTGGTATGGATGAATGTCTGAAAAGCCTTCCATTTTCGATAAAAGCTCATTTACTTTTGGGCTATATTTCATAGTGCAGGAACCAAGTGGATAAAATACTGTATCAACGGCAAAATTTGTATTTGATAGGTTTGTAAAATGTCTTGCAATTTCTCCTTCAGTAACTTCTGGTAATCTTGGTATTCTCCCTCTCAAATGCTTTTTAGGTATTAGGTATGGTATATCTTTTTCCGGAACATCCAGCCTAGGCAACGAGCATGCTTTCTTTCCCGGCTCGCTTATATCATAAATGGTCTCCATCAGACTTTCTCCATGACTGAAACCAATTTATCTATTTCATCTTTTGTTCTTTTTTCTGTAACGCAAAACAGAATAGTATTCTCTTGTTTTGAACACAGTTTTCCAATATCAAGGCCACCAATTATTCCTTCATCAAGCAAAGCATCGTTAATTTTATCAATGGGTTTACTGCTCTTGAAGCAAAACTCTTTAAAAAAAGGAGCATTAGATAAGGGCTCTAGATAGTGGATATTACTCAATCGCTTGTAAGCATAATGAGATTTTTGCAGGCATTGATTTGCCACTTCTAAGAGACCCTCAGGCCCCATATAGATTAGATAAACCGCCGCCGCAATAGCATTTAATACCTCGCTTGTGCAAATATTTGAGGTTGCCTTTTCCCTCCGTATATACTGCTCCCTGGCTTGTAGAGTTAGCACATAACCAACCCTTCCATTCTTATCGGTTGTAGAGCTTATTAAATGTCCTGGAACCCTTCTAATATATTCCCGACGGCAAGCAAAGATACCCAGATAAGGCCCGCCAAAGTTCATCTTATTCCCTAAGGGCTGGCCTTCCCCTACAGCCACATCAGCGTTGTATTCACCAGGCGCTTTTAAAATGGCAAGGGATATTGGATCAATACAGACTATGAAAAGGGCTTTATACCTATGAGCCATCATGCTTATTTCCTCCACATCCTCAAGATAACCAAAAAAGTTTGGATGCTGGATTATTACACAAGCGCAATCATCTGATAGCATTTCTTCAAGCACTTTGAGATCGGTTAAACCATCTTTCATAGGTATATGTTTTATTTCAGCTCCAATGCCAACTGTATAGTTTTTAAGCACTTCTCTGTATTCTGGATGAACAGTCTCGCTTACAACAATCTTGTTTTTTCCGGTTACATCGCATGCAAGTAGTGATGCCTCTGAAACAGCTGTCGACCCGTCGTAAAGGGATGCATTTGCAACCTCTAGACCTGTTAACTCAATTATCATTGTTTGATATTCAAAAATAGACTGTAGTATACCTTGGCTAACCTCTGGTTGATAGGGTGTATAAGGTGTATAAAGCTCTGGGAGTGATACGATCGCGTCAACTATCGAGGGAATAAAGTGATCGTATGCTCCACCTCCTAAGAAAGAAGTAAACCTGCTTAACGATAAGTTTCTCTCTGCCAGCTCCCTCATATGCTTGATAAGCTCATACTCGCTAACGCCAGCTGGTATATTTAACTGTTTTTTTAGCTTTACTTCGTGAGGGATTGACTGAGTAAACAGCTCATCTATAGTTTCAACTCCTAAAAATTTAAGCATTTTATCTTTGTTATTTGCCGTGATTGGAATGAAATCCATTTCTATAACCCTTTAAGCCTCTTTTTGTAACTACTTTTTATAGCTCTTTTATGTAAGCCTCATATTCTTCAGCGTTCATTAGCTCATCTAGCTCGGTAGGATCGGTCATTTCAACTTTAAATAGCCAGCCTGAACCATATGGGTCTTCATTTATTATCTCTGGTGTGTCAACTATTGATTCATTAACTTCTAGCACCTTTCCGCTCACTGGGGTACGAAGCTCTGAAGTAGACTTTACAGATTCTATTTCTCCAACGGTATCGCCCATTGAAACTTCATCGCCAACTTTTGGCAAATCCACATAAACTATATCTCCCAATGCATTTTGAGCATAATCAGATATACCTATGGTTGCTGTCGTATTTTCAGTCCTCACCCATTCGTGCTCCTCAAAATATAACAAGTCTTCAGGTATCATCAGCATCCTCCCCTCAAGCAAGAACTTGAAACTTTTATAAAAGGTCTTCTTGCAATTCTACCTGTATACATCTTTTTTCCATCTTTTATTCGTATAGCTTCTCCAACTCGTGCGTTCATAGCCTTAACATATGCCATGCCGATCCCTTTTCTTAAAATAGGAGAATAGCTGCCGCTTGTCACTACACCAATCTCATCTTCTCTATCAATTGCCATTACTTTACCTTGGCGAGCTATCCCCTTATCAATAACTAAGCCGACTAACTTGCGTTTTGGTCCTTCTAGTGACTGCTTATATAGCGCAGCTTTTCCTATAAAATTACCTTTTTCAAACGAGACAAATCTTTCTAAACCTGCTTCGATTGGGCTAGTATCGTAGGATAGGTCTTTGCTATAAAGAGGATAGCCCATTTCAAGTCTTAGGGTATCCCTTGCACCTAAACCAGCCGGTTTAGCACCAATGCTTAAAATCCTTTCCCACACTATTGATGCTGTTTCCCGCCTGCAAAAAATTTCAAATCCACATTCGCCTGTATATCCTGACCTTGCAATTGTTAAAACATTTCCTTCAATTTCTGTAGTCCTTATTGAATATCGTTTGTATATCTCTGGCCTCTCATCAAAAGCTTGCTCTAATATAGAGCCTGAATTAGGCCCTTGAAGTGCAATGAGACATAATTCGCTCGTCAAATCTTTTATGTAAAGCTGGCTTTCCGCGTGCTTTCTAAACCAATCTAGAACCTGCGTGACCTGCGAGGCATTTGGGATAACCAAATAGCTATCTTTTTCAGTGTGATAGATAATCTCATCATCAATAATGCCTCCCTGCTCATTACAAATTAACGTGTATGTGCCGCTTCCAACCAAAGTCTTTGAAATATCTGCGGTTATGATATATTGTAAAAAATCATATGCTTCCTTTCCCTTAATGCTAATTTTGCCAAGATGAGAAATATCGAATATACCAGCTGTTTTTCTAACCGCTAAATGTTCTTCTGTAATACTTGAGTAGTATAGTGGTAGCTCCCATCCTGCAAATTCTGTAAACTTTGCGCCAAGGTCTTTTTCAAGCTCATACAATGGTGTCCTCTTTAGCACGCCTAACCACAACCTAAATTGCGCTATCAAAATAATTTATCAAAAGAAGCATTTCCCTTTTTTCTTGGTGCTAAAACGCAGTTAAGGAGTTAGTATTGAGGTATTAGGAGCAAAAAAGGCTTCTATATTCTCCCAATATCGATTCATATAGTACATAAGTTTTTGCTTTATAGTTGGACTTTTCACGGACTGCCGCGCAATTAGCGGTGACGATGCAATTATTCTTCCATCTTGAACTACCGAAATTGTACCAAGTTTTGTGCCTTTTTTTATTGGTGGTTGTATGTGTGGCTTAATATCCAATTTTATGCTTGTTTTGGCTGTTTTTTTTATAGAGGCTTCGGCATCAATTAAGGCCACAAGGTCTACTTTTTGCCCAAATCTCATTTTCACTGATCTATATAACTTACCTCTAGATATTAATTTTTTCTTTTCATAAAGGCTAAAACCATAATCAAGTAAAGCAGACGATTGGCTAAATAGATCATTATACGACTTTGCTCCAAGAACTACTGATATTAACTGCACGTCATCTCTCTTTGCAGATGACAGCAAGCAATATCCAGCCGCATTAGTATGCCCAGTTTTTATACCCGTTGCTCCCTCATATGTCCAAAGCAACTTATTTCTGTTAATTATTTTTTCCTGTTTGCCCTTTATCCCGCGGTTGAGCAGCTTTTCTTTGCAGGATATAATTCTCTGAAAAGTCTTGTTTTTAAGAGCATATCTGGCAATCGTTGCTAAATCATATGCGGTTGAATAGTTACCTTTATAGAGCGGTTCATTATCCAAGCCATGTGGATTGCTAAATTTTGTATTTAACGCGCCTATTTTAGCTGCTTTAATATTCATGAGCTTTACAAACTCATTAACTGAGCCACTAATATGTTCAGCTATCACAGCAGCAGAGTCATTTGCGGAATATAGCATGAGAGCATAGAGCAAGTCGTTTAATTTTATCCTTTCACCAGGTATAAGGCCAATGCCTTTAAGATCTTTTGTATTGATGTCTTTACCAACAGTTACCGTCTGCTCTAAATTGCCTTTCTCTATAGCAACTATAGCTGTAATTACTTTTGTAATGCTTGCAATTGACCTTTTTGAATTTGCTTTCTTTGACCATAAAACATCACCGGTATTGGCATCAATTACAATAGCGGATGGAGCTTGAATGGATTTCAGTGCGTCCTGGGCATAGGAGGGATGCCCTTCTTGGATAATAAAAATAAAAAGTAATACGGTTAGGATTAGTCGATTATGTTGTCTCACCTATTATGACCTACGTATTTTAATAAATTTTTTCCAGTTTGCCAAGCTGATGTAAAACGTATTTTCTTATTTCTTGAGGCCTGGGGAGGTCCCGGACAATCTTTCCAGATCTAATCAATGGTTTTAATAGCCCAACCCAGTTTCCTCCGCACGCACACTTCATTTCTGGCTTTTTGCCTTTCGGTAAAAGCTTGGTTTGAAAACATTCCTCACACCGCCATAATTGCTTTGCACCTGACATCTTTCCTCTTTTTGCAAGCGGCTTGCCTGAGACTTCTATCAAATCAAATGAAAAGTCTATAACTGGTGCGGAGCTAATGAATGTCCCAACACCATATGCGTCTGCATATTCATTTAGCTCAGCGATTTTTGCATCATCCAATCCCCCGCTTACAAAAAGCTTCACATGTTTAAATCCACGAAGATCTAGCTCCCACCTTACTTCTTGCAATATTTTTAAAAAATTTCCCCTTCTAGACCCTGGTGTATCTAACCTAACTGCATAAAGCTTTTCACCAAGAGCATAGGCTGCTTTTAGTGCACCGAACTTTTCATCATCAAAAGTATCTATAAGCGCCACTCTTTTTATCGAGGGATCGATTATCTCATCAAAGGCTTTGTATGCAGCTAACTCATCCTCAAAGGCAATGATTAGGGCATGCGGCATGGTCCCATACGGTTTTTCGCCAATTAACTCAGCACTTTTTGTAACAGCAACGCCATCACAACCGCCAATAAAAGCATTTCTCTCAACCATTGGGCTTATTGATGGGTGCATCCTCCTTGCACCAAAACTTATAACAGGTCTTTCCTTAGCGGCTTGCTTACATCTTGCTGCTCTTGTAGCAATACCTGATGCTTGGCAAATAAAGCCAAGCATCGATGTTTCATATACCGCAAAGTCTGTGTAGATGCCGCTTACATTCATGACGACATCCTCAGCACCAAATAGCGTCCCCTCATCCAGCGCATCAATGTCTACGTTGACACCCTCAAAAAGATGAGCTATCTCTTCAACTCCTGCAAAAACCGCCCATGGCCATGATTGCGGCAGTGTTGAGGCCCTGGCTTCGCCGGCAACATGTTTGAAAATCCCCTTTTCCTTAAGGATTTCTACGTCTCGTATAAAGTAGACATCGGTTATTTTGCCTGATTTAATCTCCTCTTCAGTTGCTACTTGAAAAAGCCTATGCAAAGTCGCTCCCCTCTAATTTAAATACTGTCTATGCCTGAAATCCAAAATCTTTTTCGGCTTGGTTTAAGAACTCATTGTATGCTTCGTATCCATACAAAACAAATTTTATTACTTTTATTGGGCTCTCATGGCTTTCTAAATATTCCTTTATAGCCTTGTACATGATCCTTGCCGCTTCGTTGAGTGGAAAGCCGCCCACACCTGTGCCAAGCGCTGGAAATGCAATACTTTTTGCGCCGATTTGCTCTGTAGCATTTAGCGCTGATAAGGTTGCATTTCTAATTTTCGTCGCATCAGTAATTAAATCTATACCCATAACAGCAGCATGTACTACATACTTAGCCTTAAGATTTCCAGCGGATGTTACTGCAGCAGACCCTATGGGAATAGGGCCCTTTTTTACTGCTTCTTCTTCAATGCTGGAACCACCTTTTCTTTTTAAAGCTCCTGCAACACCTGACCCCATATATAACTGATTGTTAGCAGCGTTAACTATTGCCTCTGTATCTGCTTCTGCAATATCACCCATAACGATATCTATTTGTGTATTCCTTATAGTGTACACCATGGGCCCTCCTACCAACCAACTGCCGTTTTAATCATATCACTTTTATTGATAATTGCTCATATTTTGCCGCTGATTATATTATCATTGTTGTATGTCCAAAGCCTGAGGGTTAATAATTGGCGCAATATTATTAGTTCCATTTGCCGTGCCGGTACTTTCGATAGGCGCCGCTCCTGCTCCAGGTCCAATTCCAACTCTTACAATCTCTTTTTTTGACACATATCGGCTGAAAAATTTATCTTTTCTGACTAGCTTATCGCCCTTGTAGACATATCGATAGACTGTAACATCGCGCCCACTCTCACCGGGGTCAAATACTTTTCTCTGCCCTTTCGGTAAAGTTGGATCTTCGATTATTTTTGTTTGGAATGGCTTGTAGTTATTAGGCCCTATTGTAGTATAACTTACCTTATAACCTTCACTTGTGCTATAAAAACTTATCTCAATCGAGCGCGGTGTTGTAATAACTTTTATAAGTACATAATAAGGACTGCTGTTTTTAAATTTTAGGTCTGGGCCATCGTATGAAACTGTAGCGTCTCTTCCCGTAGGATAATGACTTATAAAGAAGCTATGATTATGCCTTTCAACAACTTCGTATCCTCCAAAAAATACAGTGTTAAACAAAGTTGTTGCTACTTGGCATACACCACCTCCAAGCGCAGGTACTAGCTCACCATTAAGGATAGCTGGAGCCTCTTTGTATCCTTTTGCTGCCGTTCGAGGCCCAATTGTCTTGTTAAACGAAAATACCTCACCTGGCGCTAGTATTTTCCCGTCAAGTTCGCTACCAAGCAATTGAATATTATGAACTCTTGAGTACTGTCTTGGGTTAAAGAAGGTTTTATAACTTGATACCTTCTCCTTTATTCCCATCTTCTTGGCATCTTCAGTGCTAAGCTTTGGCTCAACAGTTTTCATTGAGATCATTACTTCCCTGGCATCTTCCCTCTTGCAAGCTTCTGAAATATCTATGTATGCCTTCTCAAGGTCTATCTCTGCTCCATCCTGGCTTGGAACAATTTCTACTTTATCGCCTACTATCTTAAATTCTGCATCTTTTGGGGGAATGACCAAATCTTTTGTGAGTTCTTTTAAGTAAGTCGACAGTTCTTCCTTATTAAAAATAATGTTTAGACTCCAGCTATCACCATTGCGAACCTTTTTGAAATCTATCCAATCCTTGATGTTTTGGGTCGTAGCCACCCATTTTAGATTTTTGTATTTTATAATTAATGGGTTCCTTATCATTGTTTCCACTACGTCTTTTGTTTTGCTAAGCTTATCTTCTGTTATATCTGGCTTGACAATTTTTACGGGCAGATTCACTCTTGTAGCGGACTTTGAAGCATAGGCTTTAACTAGGCGCTCAATTAGTACTTTTTTATCTACCTCAAGGCCATTTTTACTATTCGTAACAACAGCTCTTGTCTCAACTATTTTTATTTTTGCATCCTCAGCCGATCTATTAACATCCTTTGATATCTTCTTAATAAAAGCGTTGAACTTCTTGCTATTGGTATCATAAATGGGCTCAATATTTCTTGGCCTTAACCACAAACTAATTCTTTCAACAATTATTTGCAGGAAGTTACCTCTTCTCCCCAGCTTATAAGCAGCCTTAAACGTCTTATCCCTGTTGATTCTTACATCTAGTTCAGAAGGGCTTGCAGCCCAGCTTTTTTCTTTATATATAACGCTAACTTTTTTTTCTTCTAGAACTTGTACAATACTATCTATTTCTTTAAACAATTCACTTTTGTTTTTCCCACCTACTGATACACCAGCAATTTTTACACCTTTATGCACTTTGTTTGTAAAAAAAGCTGCATCAGCAGCACCAAGACAAAACGCAACAAGAACGACCAATATGCACACGTATATTGCAGTTCTAACTTGCTTTTTCTCTGGCAACTTAATCATTATCTGCCTTACCTCACACTCCTGCCAAACCTTGCACTTTTTGCCTCAATCCTAGCGATCACTTGCTGACCTTGCATTTATCACAACACTGCTTTCCTTTGTAATATTAAAGCTAACACCCACAAGTGAGGATAGCTTATCCTTTATACCTCCAGCTATAGCAAGCGTCTCATATAAGACTTCTGGGTCACCAATGGCAACTATTTGATATGGTGGAGTAACTAGCTTTTTATCAATCCAAACTCCTTTGCTATCTTGCGTAATTCCCGAGTCAGCAACGATTCTTATGCCATTTATCGATATTGCTTCAGCTCCACCCACCCTTAGCTCGGTTATTATGTCCACCAAATCATACGAATTAATTGCTTTCTCTTTATCCTCTATATCCGCTGTTACGCCAGGACCTTCCACTCCCGTTAAACCTGCAATAATCTTTAGATTATTAAGATTCTTAATAGATTCTTTCATGACTGCTGAGCTATCGCTGCTAAGTCTTTCGATCTTAAAAAGCTGCAGTCTAAGGCTGTTTGCTTCAGCCTTCAATAGGCTTACCTCATTGTTTAAATTGCTTACTATCTGTGTCAGATCAGATTCAGTTGCAGCTTGAAGTGCTTGCGATGCCGACTGTTGCGCACGTAGCTGGATAACAATTAATATACCTAGTAGAACGCACACCGCCGATATCGCCAGCTGAGTTCTGTATTTCTGGCTTTTTATTGCGGTGATAATATCTTTAACAGTGCTCAATTGCTATTGCTCCATCACATATATGTTGATCGCTCTATTGTCCATTTTCTATTCTCTAGTACAGCTCAGAGAGATTTTACCCCGTACTTACTCCCAGTGCCTTTTTTGGAAATAATGCCGCCTTACCAAAGCCAGATTTTGAAAAAGTCTTACGCCAAACGCGACCACAGCTGCTAGGTATAGATCAACTCCTAGCCTATCTCCCATAAAAACAATAAAGGCTGCCATTAATGTATTGCTAAAGATGCCTGTAAAGAACAGCTTATCGTTGAACTTCATTTCTAGGCTAGCCCTTAATCCGCCAACTGCACTATCGAGAGCTGCTAAAACTGCTATGCCTAAGTATTTTGAATAAGCTTGCGGTATCGGTATATTTAATACTAAACCGATAGCTATTCCTATTATTAATCCTATTATTGGAAGCAATTAGTCCCCTCCTTTAATTACTTTGGCATTTTCAACTAGCAATCTTCCATTATAACTTGGCACTACTACATCAGAACTCTGCTTTACAACCGCGGTTAAACCATAAAACTTTGCAATTTCACCGAGCAGCTGCCTTGTGCTATTGTCAGCATTTAATGCGTTTATCAGCTTATTAGGTTCGCCAACAGCCTTTATGGTATATGGTGATACCAAGCGCGTTGAATTAATTAGTATTGTTGTGCCAGCGCAACGAATCGATGATGTAGAGATTAATCTCTGGCCATTTACCGAGATTGCCTTTGCCCCACCAGCCCATAAGCTATTTACAACCAATCTTATATCGTAGTCATGAATTACATAATTATTTATGTTTGGATCATCTTTTGGGTAATTTTGGTTATCGCCAAGCGTAATAATTAATCCTGGTCCCTTCTCTTGAGTTAACCCAGCTGCTTTCTTTACTATCTCAAGCTCTTTTGTATACGTTGAAAGAATTCCTTGGTTTTCAGCAGCAATTTTTTCATGCCTTGCGATTTCTGCTCGGCTATTTGCTATGTCTTTTTTTAGCTTGTCCCTTTGGCCCTCTAAATCATGAACGGTCTTTATTAGATCCTTTTTTCGGTCTGTATTTATAGCCTCGTGAAGACGCCGCTGTGTGTTGAATGAAGTTGCTAGCAAGATTCCCAGTATTATGCACACTAGCGTCATTGAAATATGCCAGTTTCTTTTCACAGTCCCCACCCGCCGAAAAATTCGTTAATACAACAGTATATACGATTGGTAGGTTAGATAGAATAGTTACGGTTAGCTATATTATGTTAATAAGCACAAGAATGAGCTGCCCTCTTTGCCATTACTAGTATTGCTATCAGGCATATTTTAACAAACAATCGCTTAGATACAAAAACAAGGCTTAAAAAATTTTATTGGTGATTTTTGAACGCGGATATAGCCATTGCTATAGATAATAAGCTATGGCTGAGTAGTAAATTTGCCTGCATACGCCACCAGTTGTTCATATCGGTCAGCGTTCCTTGACTCGATATAGATTCTTATGAGTGGCTCAGTACCTGAAGGTCTTATTAGCAACCAATCTCCTGTTTCTAGAATGAGCTTCACTCCGTCAATCATATTAACATTAATAATGTTAATGCCTTCTATATGGTCTGGCGGTTCAGCACTTAGCCTATCTAGAAGTTCTTCTTTTCGCTCTTGCGGTAGGTGGATATCCAACCTAGTTG